>PBPM01000119.1 GCA_002724635.1 Rhodospirillaceae bacterium | reverse complement strand
GTTCACATGGCCGTGGGACTCGCCGAACGGCGCTTCTGGTTCCAGGTACTCTGTGTCCACATAGCCCTCAATGACGATTTCGGCCTCCGCCGGGACCATGAGGTCGACCGTGCGGCATTTCACCAGGGGCAGTGGCTCGCCCACCAGGGCGCCAGCGACCTCCAACTCATCAATCCCTTCCGGTACTTTTTGCACGGAGGCGTAGGAGACCACGGGCGGGCAGCCGATGACCACGGCGCAGGGCATGGGCTCCCCCTTCTCCTTCCAGGCGAGCCAGTTGACATAGCCGCCGGTGCGGAGCTCTGTCGAGGTGTTCATGCCCAGCCGGGTCGGCGTCTTCAACTGGCCCCGGTAGGTGCCCATATTCTGAATGCCCGTCTCCGGATCGGACGTGATGTAATGGGACGAACTTGTAAACGGGGCGACGTCCCAGCCCGGCGTGGAGATGGGAACCGCCAGGGCATCTAGCCCGTTGCCGCTGGAGAGCTCTGCACCTTCGAAGATGATCTCATGGCAGGCAGCAGCGTCAGATGACACGACCTCGCCCGCTAGCGGGTTTTGAATGGCAGCGTTCCACTTGCCGGAGACCTCGTCCAACGGACAGCCGATCCCCACTTCATAGATCGCGGGGCTGCCGGCGAGCCCGCAGAGCAGCACGGGCATATCATACTCCCGGCCTTTGCTGTCGGTGACATTGGTGAAGAGCCAAGCCTTGCGCTCTGCTTCCGCCATGCCGCCGCGGTACTGCCAGCGGACCAGGGGATGCATCTCTGTGTCTTTGTTGATCTCCCGGTCCACGACCATGAGGAGGCCGGCGGCGCGCAAGGCCTCAATATGGCGCGGCAGATCGTTGTAGGTGCGTTGAGATTTGCTCATAAGCGTGAGGCTAACGAAGTGGCTCAACCGGAACAAGGCGGCTTGATTCACAGGATATCTGTGTGAATAATCTGGCCAAACAGGAGACGCATCATGGCTGACAAGAAAACCAGAGTTGAAGTGAACAATGCGGTCTTTTCCCTACCATACTATGTGGCGCGGGATGAAGGCTACTTCGACGAAGAGGGCATCGAGGTGGAACTGATCCGGGCCGGGTCCGGCCGGGACCGGGACCTGGACGTGCCGGACAAGCCCATCGAAGACCACACCATGGTGGAATCCTACGGCTGGCATAAAGGCATTGAGGAAGGGGAGTTTTCCCTCTACCGCGCCTGCGAGTGGGGTCAAATCCGCCGCACCCAGGACAGCGCCAACGATGTGCGCGTGATCAGCAAGCGGGCGGCCGTGGCAACCCAGGCGATCATCGTTGCACCGGACTCACCTTGCAATATACCGTCAGACCTCGCCAATAAGACCGTCGCCGTGAACTTCCACGCGGGCTCCCATTACGTGACCTTGGGCCTGCTGGGCGGTTACCTGGAGCGGGACGAGATTAAGGCCGTGCATGTGGGCGGGCCGAAGCAACGCTTTGATGCGGTCACCAACGGCACCGTGGACGCGGCAGCCGTCATGGAGCCCTGGGTCTCTGTCGCCGAAAAGCTCGACTACAAGGTGATCGCAGAGGCCTATTACGACGGGGCCGAGGTGGCCATGCCGTCTCTCGACCCCGACGCCTATGCGGCCATCGACCGGGCGGTGAAAAAGGCTGTCGTCAAATTGAATGAAAGCCTGGACCCCTATCTCCATTATCTCTGCTCGGAAGTGCCGCCGGAGATTTGCGAGCTGAAACCGGAAGAGCTGCACAAGCCCCGGCTCCGCTACAACGATCCCCGGCCCTATACGGAAGCCGAATACGAATATATTTATGAGTGGATGACCAGCTGGAACCTGCTGGACGAAGAAAGCGTCTACGACAAAATCGTCGAAGAAAAGGTCGCTTAACGCTTACCCGTTTTTCGCGTTCTGGATTGCCCGCCAGACCCGCTGGGGTGTGGCGGGCATTTCTATGTGGGTGACGCCATATCCTTTGAGCGCATTCACAATGGCGTTGGTGAATGCAGCGGGTGAGCCCGTCGTGCCCCCTTCCCCACCGGCCTTGATCCCCAAGGGGTTGGTGGGGGACGGCACCTCGTTGAGTTCCACCTGAAACGCCGGCACATCCCCGGCCCTGAGCATGCCGTAGTCCATGAGCGTGCCCGACAGAGTCTGCCCTGTCTCCGGGTCCAGCACGCAGGCTTCCACCATAGCCTGGCCGAGCCCCTGCACGATCGCCCCGTGGGTCTGGCCGTGCACGATCATCGGATTGATGGCCCGGCCCACGTCATCGACCGCGGTGTAGCGGGTCAGCTCGATGCCACCGGTTTCCGGATCAATCTCCACTTCGCAGATATGAGTGCCGTTGGGGAAGACCGGTGTGTGCATCTCGTTGCTTTTGATGATGGAGAGGCGACCGGGATCGGATTTTTGGGCGAGCTCGTACCAGCCTACGCTGCGGTCCGTCCCCGTCACCTGGAAAGCGCCGTCCTGGAACTCGATGTCGGAGACGGATGCCTCCAACACCTCTGCCGCCACTTCTTTTCCCTCCTCGATCAACTCATCCGCCGCCATCACGATGACCGTCCCCGCCATACGCATGGAGCGTCCTGAATGAGAGCCGCCGCCGACTTTGACCACGTCCGTGTCGCCGATTACGATCCGGACATCACTGACGGGCAGGCCGAGCCACTCGGCGGCCACCTGGGCAAAGCTGGTTTCGTGGCCCTGGCCGGAGGGCTGGGTGCCAATGACCACCTCGACGTGGCCTTCCGGCCGGATATAGATTTCTGTCTGCTCCACCGGCGTACCGATGGAGGATTCCACATAGTTCGCAAAGCCGACGCCGAGCAACTTGCCCCGGGCCGCTGCATCTTTCCGGCGCACGTCCCGTCCATCCCAATCCGCCGCCGTCATCGCGATGGCCATATTGTCGTGGTAGTGGCCGCTGTCGTAATAAAGGCCGATCGGATTGGTGTAGGGCATCTCCTCCTTGTCCACCAAGTTCCGGCGCCGGAGCTCCAGCGGGTCCATGTTGAGTTCCCGCGCGGCGATCTCGATCAGGCGCTCGATGGCAAAGGTCACTTCGGGCCGGCCGGAGCTGCGGTAGGCCTGAGTGGGTACTGTGTTGGTGAACACCGCCCGGGACCGCACGGTCGCCGCCGGGATGCGGTAATTCCCGCTAATCAGCGGGGAGCCCTTGCCGATAGGCGAAAACGAGACCGCCCGCGCGCCCACATTGCTGATATTGTCAGCCCGGAGCGCGAGGAACGAGCCTTCCGCGTCCAGGACTAGCTCCACGGTCGTGTGCAGGTCCCGGCCTTGATAGTCGCTCAAAAAAGCTTCGCTGCGGTCTGAGGTATATTTGACGGGTCGGCCTATCTTTCGCGACGCCCAGGCGGCGAGGCCGAACTCCACATAGACCCGGTTCCGGGTGCCGAAATTGCCCCCGACGTCGTAGGAGAGTACCCGCACCTGGTCCGGCTCGACCCCAAGCACCTCCGCTAGTTCCCGCTTCTGCCGCACCGCACCGCCGCTGCCGGCGTGGATGGTGTAGCGGTCTTCCTCGGGATCGTAGGAGGCGAGCACAGAGCGAGGCTCCATGGGCACCCCGGTCACGCGGCCGATATGAAAGCTCGCCTTTACTTTGTGGGCTGCCGCTGCAAAGGCGGCCTCGGTGCCTGCCGCGTCCCCGAAGCTGGAATCAATACAGGTGTTGCCGGGGAGTTCATCCCAGACGGGCGGCGTCCCACCCTCGGCCGCCGCAGAAGTGTCCTGGTTAAAGGGCAGTTCGGTGTAGGAGACCGACACCACCTCAGCGCCATCCAGCGCCTGTCCGCGCGTCTCCGCGATCACCACGGCGACCGCCTCCCCCAAATGCCGGACCTTGTCGGCGGGGAGGAGCATGTGCGGCCCGATGAAAACATCGCTATCGCCGGGTCCCCGCAAATTGAGATCGTGATCCGTTTTGGGAAGCGGGCTGTGGGGAACCGGCGCCAGATTATCTACCGCGCAATCAGTGCCGGTGAAGACACCCAAAACGCCAGGTAACGATGTTGCCGCTGCGACATCCATCCCCTCAATCGCCGCGTGAGGATGGGGCGAGCGCACGACCGCCATGTAAACCTGATCCGGTGCCGAAAAGTCATCCGTAAATTGCCCCTGGCCGGTCAGGAGCCGGTGGTCTTCCTTGCGCCGGATGGGCTGTCCGATGGCTTTGGTCATGGCGGGTTTATTTGATGACGCTCCGGACCGGCGTGTTGGGTTTCAGGCCCTTATGGCGCATCTGCTCGGACCGTTTGCCGTTCTCGATATAGTCGCCGGCCACGGCACGGTCCGCCAGCCGGTCCCACTCGTCGGTCCAGTCGCCGAGGGAGTAGCCATGCCAAGGGGACTCCGGCGTGAGGGGCCCAAGGTCCAGGCTCTCCCAGAGTTCCTTGGCGTGCTCCATATATTCTTTCTTGGGGAGCGCCAGTGGCGCCGTCGGATGTTTGAGTGTTGCGTCCACGAGCATGGTGCCGTCCGAACTTTTTGAACCGCCCTTGGGTCCGTGCCCTCCGTCCCGGTTGGGGAGGATCACCACGTCTTCTGTCGGATTGGCCCGGTAGGCAAGAGACCAGAAGACGGCGTCGCCATTATTGGGATCGATGTCCTCATTCACCGCCATCACATATTTACCGCAGTCACCGCGTAGGCTTGCCGTGCCGTAGAGGGCCCGCCAGATTTCCGTCCGCGACGTGCCCGGCTCCATCACCAGGAAAATCACCCGGCGGATGTTGCTGAGGGGTTCGTGCATGACCACATTGCGCACGCCCTTGATTCCGAGGGTTTGTTGCAGGTGTGCCAGGAACATCTGCTCATAAGCGTCCCGTTTGATGGAGCTCGACTCGCTCGGCGTCACCTGGGAGATGATGGAGGCGAACATGGCGTTCTTCTTCCGCGTGATCGCCGTGACCTCGAAGATCATATTGAAGTCTTCAAGTGCGATGTGGCCATGGGACTCCCCAAACGGTGCTTCGGGTTCCAGGTATTCCGTATCAATGAGGCCCTCGATGATGATTTCCGAATCCGCCGGCACCATCAGGTCGTTGGTCACACATTTGACGATGCGGATGGGCTCTCCCGCGAGGCCTCCGGCAACGCCCAGTTCGTCGACACCCAACTGGACCTTCTGTGGTCCCGTATAAGCCACGGCCGGTGGGCAGCCCAGCACACAGGCACAAGGCATCTTCTCGCCCCGTTCCTGATACTTAAGCCAGTGGGGATAGCCGCCCGCGCCGCCTGCCCGGGTCGCCATGCGCACCCCCAGCCGGTTGGGCGCCTTCAGACCACCGCGATAGGTCCCCATATTCTGCACGCCCGTATCCGGATCCAAGGTGATAAAGTTCCCCGCCGTCAGATAGGGGGCACTGTCGAACCCCGGCGTAGAGATGGGCACCGGCAACGCATCCAGGCCGTTCCCCTCTCCGATCAAGTCACCGCCCTGCAGGACAACTTCCTGGCACGGCGCATCCGTCACTTCGACCGGCGCAATCGGATCGCTCATCGCCCGGCGCCAGATGTCGCCCACACCTTCCGCTGGGACGTTTAGGCCGAGACGGTAAATCTCCCGGCTGCCGGCGAGTGCGCCGACGACCACGGACATATCGTAGTTACGTCCTTTGGCGTCTACCACATTGGTGAAGACGAAGGCTTTGCGATTTTCCTCAGGCACGCCACCCCGGTATTGCCAGCGGACCAAGGGATGCAACTCTGTATCCTTGTTGATCTCCCGGTCAATGGTCTGCACGAGGCCGACGGCGTCCAGGTTGGCCAGATGGCCCTGGAAGTCCGCGTACCCGGGTTTGGGTGATTTTGATGCCACCACTGTGAAGTCCCCTAACGTCTTGCGGCACATCGTATCCGCCGCGCCCGGAAGGTTAAAGCCTCCCGTCGAACGGCTTGGCGAGCCCCGGAAGCGAATGATACTGTTTCCAACTGTTTTTCCGGTAAACCTGTCATCAAATCCAAAACATGCTCGGTTCCCTCCTCGCCCTGGCTTCCGCCTTCACCTTCGGACTCAATGCCGCGATCATCCGGCGCGGCGTCCTAACGGGGACAGCCCTCCAAGGCATGGCCATCAACGTGCCGTTGGGCGTACCGATTTTCATTGTTGCGGCAGCCGCGGCGGGGTCGATTGGTCTCCTTTTTGAATTCTCGCTCCAGGCCTATTTGTTCCTCGCCACATCGGGTGTGATCCATTTCGCCTTTGGCCGGTACTGCAATGCGCGCGCCCTCAAGGCTATGGGGGGCAATCTGGTCCGGCCGATCCATCAGTTGAACGTCCTGCTCGCCCTGGTGCTGGCCCTCTGGCTGCTGGACGAGGTTCTGACCCCGCTCCGCATCTTCGGGATCGTCTTGGTGATGTTGGGACCTTTATTCGTCCTCCAGGAACGGAAAGCCTTCTCCGCCAAAATGGAAGCCCTCAACGCCACACAGGAAGACAAAGACCTTCACTTCACGCCCAACTACACAGAAGGCATGTTCTTTGCCATCATCTCCATCTTGGGGTACGGGTTTAGCCCGGTTCTTGTCCGCGCGGCCGTGGGGGACATGGGCATCAGCGGCGGCCTGGCTGGAGGCATTGTGTCCTACGGTGCGGCGACGGCAGTGATCCTGATCGCGCTCCTCTGGCCGAAGAACCTCACCGAAGTCCGGGCCATGAGCGGGCGGACAGCCAAGCTCTTTACACTCTCCGCCTTCTGCATCGGATCGTCACAGCTATTGCGTTTCATGGCGTTGGGGATCGCGCCGGTGGTGGTGGTCTCCACCATCCAGCAGACGACGTCCATCTTTCAAGTGCTCTTCGCCTGGATCATGAACCGCAACCACGAACCCTTCGGCATTTGGGTGATGCTGGGGATCGCCTCGTCGCTCATCGGCGCCGTGGCGCTGACGCTCACAACGGAATTTGTGCTGGAGATGATTGATCTGCCGGTGGACGTTCAGAATTTTATTCGGTGGACGTGGCCTTGAATGGTCACCACTTATGCCTGCCCTCTGCCCCCCTCCTGCGTCATGCGCGGGCTTGACCCGCGTACTCATCTTTAACCCTCTCGCGATTTAAAAATGGGTCCCCGGATCAAGTCCGGGGATGACGAAAGGAATGATGGCTCGGTTGGGTTAAGACGCCCCCCTACCACTTCGCCTTGAGCGCGTCCTCATAAGCCTCCCGCCAGTCGGTCCCAGCCGGCAGGATATCATCGTGGGGCCTGAGGTCCCGGTGGGTGGCGGGATCTGCGCCGGCGGGGCGGTTGCCTTGCTCCACTTCTTTCACCGCGTTCAGCATGAGCTTCCGCATGGAGATGATCGCCTTGTCGGAGGTCCCGAGATATTCCTTTGACCGGTCCACAATGGGGCCCATGCCCTCCTGGAGCGCAAAGTCCTGGGTGTTGATCCCAGTGATGCCGGTAAAGGAGCCGTTCCGCTGCAAGTCCCGGTCGATGAGGTAGTCATTGGAGAGGTTTTTCTTGAGCCGTGCGGTCCCTGGGATCATATCCTCCTGGCCGCGGCCATAGATGGACTCGAAATCATCGATAAACTCCTGGGTGAGAGGCACGCTCTCATCGAAGCCGCACATCCAATTGTAGACCATGGTCTGTTCATCATCGATGGGTACCCAGATGTGGCCGTTGAACTTGGGCACCTCCGCCCGGCCTGAGCCGTTTCTGGCCTGGGTGTTGGGCCGCATCTGCTGGCAGGGCATGACGTAGTGGTAGACGCGGGCATAGCTCCGGTCGTCTCCCAGATTTCTTTGGGAGACGTAGTAGTAGCCATAGTCGGTCTCGTGTACCTCAATCGATGGTGCCCCGTCCCGGCTTCTGAGCTGGGATTTATCCTTCATATTATTGCGGTGCAGGAAGGAGGAATGGGACGTGTCGAGCCCGCCTTCCAGCGCCTGCAGGTAATTGCACTCTTCATAGGTCTTGGAGACAAATTGGTGGGTTTTCGGCACCCGCGTCCATTCAAAATCCGGCGCGCCGGGCATCGTTTCCGCCGGTCCGAGATACGCCCACAGCACTCCGCCGGCTTCGTGGGTCGGATAGGAGGTCAGCTTGACTTTGGCTTTCATGGGGCTGTCGACCGGTTCTGACGGCAAATCCGTGCAATTGCCGTCCACATCAAACTTCCAGCCGTGATAGACGCACCGGAGCCCGCAGTCTTCATTGCGGCCAAAGAACAAGGGTGCCCGGCGGTGGGGACAGTAGGCATCCACCAGGCCGACGCGGCCCTCCGTATCCTTGAAAAGGAGGAGGTCTTCGCCCAGTAGGCGGGCCCGCACAGGCTCCCGGCCGCTCTCCGGAATCTCGGATGACAGGACCACCGGCCACCAGTAGCGGCGCAGCATCTCGCCGCCGGGCGTGCCGGCGCCGACCCGGGTTATGCGTTCATTGTCCTCTCGGCTGAGCATTGTGTTTTTTCTCCGTATTGGGCCCACACCCCCTCAAAATCGGGCCAATGTCTTTAAATCTGTTATACCGTCCGGCATCGGGTTTTGCACCGGTTTCTAGTATTTCGTATCCCCGCCGCCTGTATTACTCTGGCGGCCTTGATCCACTTGATAAAGAAGGCGGCGCACCATGCCACATGACGGCGACGGGGAAACAGGGGATACCGGCCATCACCGCGTTTTCTCTTTGATCGGCCACAACCAGATCAGTGACGAAGAGCACGAAGCCAAGTTTGAACGCTGGTCCAAAAAGCGCACCTTCGTGCGCGCGCTCGAGGGGACCTATGGTGACCTGGTGGAAGAACTGTTCACCCAGCCCCGGGTCTACAGCACCAGCGATATGGACTGGAAAGGCGGTCCCCAGGTCTATGGCAAGAAAGTCATCAACCCGCAGCAGAACAAAGTGGCGCAGAGCATCGAGTGCCATGTGGACGTCTACTCCCCCGGCGGGCGCAGTCAGAAGCATGGCCATATGAACAGCGCGGTGTTTTATATCCTGAAAGGGCAAGGCCACGACATCCACGACGGCGTGCGCCATGATTGGGAGGCGGGCGACGCGCTGATCGTTGAGAACGCCTGCGTGCACGAACATTGCAACACGGAGTCCGACGAAGAAGCCGTCGTGCTGGTCTTCAAGGCCAAGCCCCTTTTCCTATTCATGCACCTGTTGTTCCAGAAGATGGTCAAATATCCCCCCAAAGAAGCCCCACCCGGCCATGAGGACTATGTCCCGCCGGCGGGCCTGTAGGAGGGTACGAGATGAAAGCCATCGATAACGTCCAACGCGCCCGCATGATGGGGGAAGAGGTCAATTTCTACGCGGAGGCTGTCAAAGCGTCGGAAGAGTTCCGGGGCGAGTACGCGACCCGCCTGAAGGTCGTCAAAAGCGAAAACATGCCCTTCGAGAATTCGCCGGACGGTCTCATCAAACACATCATCAATGAACGCATGGACACGGCGGAGAACTGCGTGGACGCCTATATGCAGTTTCTGGAGCCGGGCAAGGCGTCGGGCAAGCACCGGCACCTGAGCGAGGAACTGGTCTTCATCCTGGAGGGCGAAGGCTATGACCTTCATTGGGACGTAAAGTTCGAATGCCTGGAGGAGTTCCACTGGGAGTGGGACGAGGAGCCCAAGAAGTTTAAGTGGAAGGCGGGCGACTTTGTCTACATTCCGCCCTACTGCGCACACCAGCATTTCGCCGGGCCGGACTCCCAATGCCGGTTTATCTGCATCACCAGCCGCATCGTGAAGGCCATGGGCTTCGACTGGTTCGACCAGCTGGAAGTGGCGGAAGGGTACGAGGGCTAAGCGCCCGCATCCGGCCATGACCGCAGGAACGCAAACCCTCGCCCATGACAGCCGCGTCCTCGGCCTGCTGGGCGCCGGACATCTGCTGAGCCATTTCTACCAGCTGAGCTTTCCGGCTCTATTGATCATTTGGCGGGGAGAGTTCGACGCGAGCTTCGCGGCTCTGGGCCTTATCATGAGCCTCTTTTCGCTGGCCACCTTTTTCGCGCAAATACCCGCCGGCATGCTGGTCGACCGGTTTGGCGCCCGGCCGGTGCTTGTCATCGGACTGCTAATCATCGGCGGTGCGGTGGCAGCCATGTCCCAGGCGGACTCGGTCCTGATGCT
>PBPM01000118.1 GCA_002724635.1 Rhodospirillaceae bacterium | reverse complement strand
GCGCTCGCCCGTCTCGTCGGTCTGGGGCTTGCCGCCCGCGAAATCGAGATAGAGAGACTCGTCGAGCACATGGAACAGCTCGGCCTCGGGCCACTGTTCGGCGAAGGCCGCGCCGATGGCCTCCATAGCGTTGTCCATGGGTGACACCGCCCCGATCCGTACTGACATTTTTACGCTCCCCTCGTTTCCGGTAAGTTTAGGCGTTGGCGCGCCGGTGCGGTAGTGGCCGGCTGCGGGGTCTCAACAGGCGAGCAACCACGCGTAGAATATGGCGGTCAGCAATGGGACCGGGCAATATTCGCGTATCAAACGAGGACCACGGACCATGACGGACACCTACATCGTTGGCATCGGCATGACGCCGCTCGGCAAATTCCCCGACAAGAGCGTCAAGCAGCTCACCGACGACGCGGTGAACACAGCACTCAAGGATGCGGGCGCGAAGCTCGAAGACATTGAGGTGGCCTGGTTCTCCAACACCCGTCAGGGAATGATGGAAGGCCAGAATACCGTGCGCGGCCAGTGTGCGCTGCGGTCCATGGGCTTCCAGTCGATTCCCATCGTCAATGTCGAGAACGCCTGCTGCTCCTCTTCGACCGGCCTCAACCAAGCCCTCGCTTATCTGAAGGCGGGCATGGCCGGCATCGCCCTGGTCGCGGGCACGGAGAAGATGTTCTACCCCGAGAAGCGTGAGCTCATGTTCCAAGCGTTCCGCGGCGGCTGGGACGTGCACACGCAGGAGGAGACGGAGGCGCGTCTCCTGTCGCTCGGCGAGGGCCTTGCGCTCCCGCCCGAGGCGGGCGAGGAATCGGGCGAGCGCAGCGTCTTCATGGACATCTACGCCGCGCTGGCACGGCAGCATATGAAGCATTTCGGCACCACCCAGCGCCAGATCGCCGCCGCCGCGGCCAAAAGCCACTTCCACTCGACCCTGAACCCGCTGGCCCAGTACCAGAAGGACTTCTCCGTCGACGAGGTAATAGCCGACCGATTGATCTCTTGGCCGCTCACCCGCTCTATGTGTGCGCCGCTGTCCGATGGCGCCGGCGCGCTGGTGCTGGCGACCGGCGACACAATCGACCGGTTCGACAAATCCCGCGCGGTGAAGCTGCTCGGCTCGGCCTTGGTCAGCGGCATGGACCGCGACCCGAATGATTTTTCCCAGCATATCGGCCGGATTGCCGCGACGCGTGCCTACGAGCAGGCCGGTGTCGACCCGAAGGACGTGGACGTGGCGGAGGTGCACGATGCGTCGGCCTATGCCGAGATAGTGCAGGTCGAGAATATGGGCTTCTGCGAACGCGGCGAAGGCGGTGTTCTTGCGGAGAGCGGCGAAACGAAGCTTGGCGGCCGTATCCCGGTCAACACGTCGGGCGGGCTTCTATCCAAGGGCCATCCCATCGGCGCGACGGGCGCGATCCAGATCCACGAGCTGGTCACCCAGCTCCGCGGCGAGGCCGGCAAGCGCCAGGTAGAGGGCGCACGGATCGCGGCCGCCGAGAATGGCGGCGGCTTCTTCGGTATCGAGGAGGCCGCGACGGTCGTCACGATAATGGCGCGGTAGAGCGGCACCCCCTTCGAGACGGGCCCATTCTGCGAATGGCCCCTCCTCAGGGTGAGAATTGAATCCATTGGAGGGTGAAGAGTGGGCCTCCCCGAGGGCAACGACTAAACTCACCTCATGCTGAGGAGGCGCGAAGCTCCGTCTCGAAGCATGCCACCAAACTCGTCATGCCTCCGCAGGTGGCGCATCCATACACACCGAGCCAAACCAGACGATCCGCCGAGGCTATGGGTTACCACCTTTGCGGGAACCACGATTGGTCGTGAATCAGGCGCTCCTGCTAATCTCCACCTATGGTCGATGCTAAAAAGATCGCGGACTTGGAGGTCCGGCTCGCCCACCAGGAACACACACTCGACGAGCTGTCGGGTGTGGTCGCCGAACAGGCGCGTTTGATCGACCTCTTCCGCGAGCAGCTCCAGCGGCTGACCGACCGGATGGTCCAGGTCGAGGAAACGGCGCCCGGCAAGGGGCCGGACGAGCCGCCCCCGCCCCACTACTAGCGCTATGGCCGACGATCTGCGCCCGCCGGCCGGCTTCTTCGTCTATGTGCTCTGCAACGATACTGGCACCACCTACACCGGTATTGCCAAGGACGTGATGGCCCGGCTCGACGCCCACAACGCCGGTAACGGCGCAAAGTTCACCCGCGGCCGCGGCCCGTGGGCCCTGATCCACACAGAGGGCCCCCTGCACAAAGGCGACGCGCTGCGGCGCGAGCGCGCCATCAAGCGCGACCGTGCGTTCAAGGCGGGGCTAAAGGGAGCAAACTAACCCTCTCCGCCTTTGGGGGAGAGGGTAGCGGGCGAAGTGAACCGGTCGAGGTGGTATTAACTCGACCTCCCACCTCACCCCGACCCTCTCCTCGTCTTGGGAAGAGAGGGAGAATCGTGCATCAGTAACGCGCGTGACGCATTGTGGCGAGCGCCCGCCGCGGCGTATCCTGTCGGCCAATCTGGGGAAACCATTCCAATGCACGACAAGAGCTACCTGCGCACGCTGATCGACTTCAACGCCTGGGCCAACGAGGAGATGTACCAGAAGGTCTCTGAACTGCCGCCCGAGGAAGTCAAAAAGGAGCGCCCGACGCCGCTGGTCTCGATCTTCGTCTCCATGCACCACCTGCTGAACGTGGACCGAATTTGGCTGGGACACATGCAAGGCGAAGGCCACAAGTACCAGACGCTCCGTGACGTGGAGATTGAGGAGCTGGACGAGCTCTGGGTCGCGCGGCGCGAGATGGATAAGACGCTCGGCGAATATGTGGACAGCCTGAGCACCGAGGAGCTGGAACAGATCATCGACTACGAGCTGATCGGCGGCAAGACCGGCTCGATGTCGCGCACCATGTGCATCACCCATCTGGTGATCCACGGCGCCTATCACCGGGGCTGGATCTCCGACATTTTCGGTCAGGCGGGCGCCATGCAGCCGATCATCGATATCCCGGTCTATGAGCGTGCCTTGCGCGAAGGCGGCCTGCCGCCTATGCCTGTCTAGGCCCTAACAGGATAACTCCCATGCGTTGTGAAGTCGTCGCCGTCGGCACCGAGCTGCTGCTCGGCCAGATCGTAGACACCAACTCCTCCTGGATCGGCGAACAGCTCGCCCTGATCGGGATCGATTCCCTTCACCAGGTTAAGGTAGGCGACAATTTCGGCCGCATGGAGGCGACGATCCGCCAGGCGTTGGAGCGCTCGGACGCCGTCATCTGCTGCGGCGGCCTCGGCCCCACCCAAGACGACATCACCCGCGAGGTTATAGCGAAGATCATGGGGGTCGAGATGGTCCGGGACGATGCAATCGCCGCGCATATCCGCAACATTTTCGAAGGCCGCGGCCGGCCCATGCCCGAGAACAACCTCCGCCAGGCCGACGTACCCGATGGCGCCAACACCATCGAACAGATGCCCGGTACCGCGCCGGGACTGATGTGCCCGGTGGGCGACAAGATGATCTACGCCGTGCCGGGCGTCCCGCACGAGATGCGCGAGATGATGGAAGGCACGGTTCTCCAGGACCTGCGGCGCCGCTCAGGTGAGACGTCGGTCATCCACTCACGGGTGATCCGCACCTGGGGCTACGGCGAGTCCGCGCTGGCCGAGACCCTGGCTGACCATGTAAATACGCTCGACGAGAGTGGTCACGCCACCATCGCCTTCCAGGCGAGCGGCATCGAGGGGATCAAGGTGCGTGTCACGGCGAAGGCCGAGAGCCACGACGCGGCAGAAGCGATCATCGCAGCCGAGGTCGAGCTGATTCGCAAAGCGATCGGCGACCATATCTTCGGCTATGACGACGAGACTATGGAATCGGTCGTCCTCGACGCGCTGCGTGACCGCCGGCTCACCGTGGCGGCGGGCGAGAGCCTGACCGGCGGCATCCTAGCGAGCCGGATCACCGCGCTCGACCCGGCGATGAAGGTCTTCAAGGGCGCGGTCGTATCACCGGTCGGTGACCTCGATGACGAGGACGGCGCGGTCGCCGCTGCCCGCGCCGCCCGCGACGCCATCGGCACCGATATCGGCATCGCAGTTATCGGCCCGCGCGACCCCGAGGCCCACCCGCCGGGCACCGTCTTCGCGGCCGTGGCGCTGCCCGATAGCGATCATGCAAAGACCGTCGCCCTGCCCGGCGTGCTGAGCCGGATGCGGTCCTATGCAGTGATCACCTTGCTGGATCTGCTGCGCAAGCGGCTTGCATGAACGGGGGAACGTCCGCACCACGAACAGCCGAGAGCCTCTTCGACCGCGAGGCCACGGCCTACGTAATCATCGTCGGTGCCGCGCTGATCTTCGCCTCGAACCATATTCTCGCCCGCTACCTAGGCGGGATCATCCCACCCATGGGCTTCGTGTTCTGGCGCATGGCAATCGGCGCGGCGGTGATCCTGCCCTTTGCCGGCTACGGGCTGTTCACCCAGCGGCATCTGATCCTGCAGCACTGGAAGCTATTCGCGCTAATGGGGCTGCTGTTCGTACCACTGGGCAATGGCGGCATCTACGCGGCCTACACCTTCACCACGGCGCTCAACGGCGGCGTGGTCTCTGCCGCTCAGCCGGCGATCACTGTCCTGCTCTCGGCCCTGCTGTGGCGCGACCTGATCAACGGCAAACAGGGGCTCGGCATCGTCATTTCCGCCATCGGCGTGCTCACGATCATCGCCCGCGGCAATCCTCAGGCGATCCTCGCGCTGGAATTCAATGTCGGCGATCTGATGATGCTGGGCGCGACCGGTTCGGTCGCGCTGCACAACGTACTGGTCCGCCGGGTGCCCAAGGAAATCAGGGTGCCGCAGCTATTGGTGACGGTCCAGCTGTTCGGTCTCCTAGTCGCGACGCCGCTCTACATCATTGAATCGATCTATGTCCGCCCGGTCCCCGTCTCGGGCGAGGCCATCATGTCGCTCTTATGGGTCGGCGTCGTCGTCACCGCCCTCGCGGTCGGCCTGACCAACGCCTCGATCCGCCGGCTCGGCCCCAACAAGGCTAGCATCTCCAACTACATGCGGGTTCTGTTCACCGCCGGGCTGGCCATCCTGCTGCTCAGCGAGGACCTTCAAGCCTACCATCTGTTCGGACTCGTCACCGTGATGGGTGGGGTCTACCTGATGACCCGCGGCCGCTCGGTCCCGACGGGCTAGGCGCAAAGCTGCATTCCGAAATTGACTTCACACCCGTCATGCCCGCACTTGTTGCGGGCATCTACGTGGACAAACGGACACGAAGACGGCTGGGAAGATACAACACGGAAATGTAAGGCGACTGGTTGTGAATCATGACCGATCGTCCCAATTAGACCCTTTATATCGGTGTAACATCCGACATTGTGCAGCGCGCCTGGAAACATAACGCGGGGGTCACACCCGGTTTCACAAAGCGGCCCAAGTCCAATTCAGTGCCAGCGACGGTGACACTTGCGAAGCCGGGAAAGAGATCAGCCATCAGAAGTCCTACTGCATCGGCGAGAACGGGACGGGCCGAAGAATCTTGTTTTCCATCCGCACGAGCAGACCCGATTCCTTGAGCGTCTTCACATATTCGAGCCAACCCGGATCCTGGTACATGGCGTCGCGCCGGCACTCGCGGTCGCCCTGATCCGCATAACGCCACATGTGCAGGACCTGACTGAGATCGCCCACATCGCAGGTGAACATACCGACGAAGTTTTCCAGATATTTCATCTGGTAG
>PBPM01000117.1 GCA_002724635.1 Rhodospirillaceae bacterium | reverse complement strand
TAGCTCCAACCAGGCGATCCGGCGGGCGGCATGATCGAGGATGCGATACTCGGTTTCCGCACCCTGCCCGTCATTGACGGCTTCCATGCGCTGCCTGCCTTCGGCGCCCCGCTTCGCCAGCGGAATGTCGATCACGCCGGCCTCATGCTCGGGATTCCCGACCACTAGGGCCCAGTAGATCTTCTCGACATCGCGTCCCTGGAATAACTCGGCGAGCCGCGAGGCGGTCCGTCGGTCACGAGCGAGCAGCAAGAGGCCGCTCGTATCCTTGTCGAGACGGTGGACAAGGCGCGGACGCTCAGACGCATCGAACTGTAGCGCATCTAGCATGCCGTCGAGATGACGATGAGTCTTTGACCCGCCCTGGACCGCCAGGCCGGCGGGCTTGTTCACCGCGATCAGCACGTCGTCCTGGTAAACAATCGAATCCCGCAGTGCCGTGGCATCCGCGGCGCTGACCGCCGAACGCCGGGGTTGCTTCGCGCCGGTTTCCACTCCGTTGTCACGCGGCATCGGCGGCAGGCGGATCTCCTGGCCGGCACTGAGCCTTTGTCCCGGCTTCGCCCGATGCCCGTCCACCCGCACCTGACCGGTGCGCAGCCATTTTGCGATCTGGCCGTAGGGCACGTTGGGAAAATACCTTTTGAACCAGCGGTCAAGGCGCATGTCGGCGTCATCCGCATCGACCGAAACATAGGTTACCGAGGAAGGAGTGATCTCGCTCATGCGAACAGCAGCCGCGCGAGACGAAGGCCAATCACCAGCGCACCGATCGCGCCAACAACAGACGCCAGCACATATGCCGCCGCGAACATGACCTGCCCGCGTTCGTAGAGAACCACGGCATCGAGCGAGAATGTGGAGAAGGTCGTAAAGGCTCCCAAGCCTCCCACCGTGAGCAACGCCCGCAGCTCCGGCGAAACCGTCCAGCCGGTCGCCATGACATGGACGAGGACGCCCATAGCGAAAGAGCCGCCGATATTCACCACGAGCGTACCCCAGGGAATGCTGAAACCGACCCAGGCCGCGACGCCGACATTTACGAAGTGGCGGCTCAGAGCACCGATGGCTCCGCCGACTGCGATCGCAAACAGCATATTCATCGGACCACCCGATCGTTCAGGTTCACGCGATGCGTCATGTATCGTCTCCTGCCGCGCCATGGGCGGCACGGGTTTCGCGCAGCTTCGCCCAGTAATCGAGGCGCTTCGCGATCTCGCGCTCGAAACCGCGCGCGGCCGGCTGATAGAACCGGGTCCGTTCGATCCCTTCGGGAAAATAGTTCTGGCCCGAGAAACCCTCCTCGGCATCATGGTCATAGGCGTAACCCGCGCCATAGCCCAGATCCTTCATCAAACCGGTCGGGGCGTTCAGTATATGTTTCGGCGGTGCCAGCGAACCGGTATCCCGAGCCATGCGCATAGCTGCTCCATGGGCCTTATAGGCGGCATTCGACTTGGGGGCACTGGCCAGATAGATCACACATTGCGCGAGCGCCAGCTCACCCTCGGGTGTGCCGAGCCGTTCATAGGTCTCCCATGCCGTCAGCGCCTGCGGCAGCGCCTGCGGATCGGCGAGCCCGATATCCTCGATCGCCGCGCGTGCGAGACGCCGGGCCACGAAGCGCGGGTCCTCACCGCCGGCCAGCATTCGCGCCAGCCAATAAAGCGCCGCGTCCACATCGGAACCACGCAGCGACTTGTGCAGCGCGCTGATCAGGCTGTAATGCCCCTCCTGGCTCTTGTCGTAGAGAGGCGCTCGCTTCTGCACCGTCTCGATCAATCGTGCAGTGTCGAGCATACCGTCCGTCTTCAGCGCGAACAGCTCTTCCGCAAGATTCAGCAGATATCGCCCGTCGCCGTCAGCCATGGCCTTCAGCGCCTGACGCGCGTCCGAATCGACCGGAAGCGCCCGCCCCTCGATCCCCTCGGCCCGGCCCAGCATTTCCTCCAGCGACACCTCGTTGAGCCGGTTGAGGACAAAGACCTGGCACCGTGACAGCAGCGCCGCGTTGATCTCGAAGGAGGGATTCTCCGTCGTTGCCCCGATAAGCGTGACGGTCCCATCCTCCACATAGGGCAGGAAGCCGTCCTGCTGGGCGCGGTTGAAGCGGTGGATCTCGTCGATGAACAGGAGCGTGCCCTGACCCCCGGCGCGCCGCGCCTGGGCCCGCTCAAAAACCTTGCGCAGGTCGGCGACCCCCGAAAACACCGCCGACAGCGGTTCGAAGGTGAAGTCGGTCTCATGAGCCAGCAGACGCGCGATCGTGGTCTTGCCGCAACCGGGCGGGCCCCAGAGAACCATGCTCGCAAGCCGGCCATCGGCGACCATTCGCCCGATCGGTGCTTCCGGCGCCAACAGGTGATCCTG
Source organism: Rhodospirillaceae bacterium (assembly GCA_002724635.1). Taxonomy (GTDB): domain Bacteria; phylum Pseudomonadota; class Alphaproteobacteria; order UBA6615; family UBA6615; genus UBA8079. The sequence goes on along the minus strand of PBPM01000117.1, from coordinate 10,907 downwards.
GCCTACGACGTCCGTCACGGTTTCCGGTCGGAGCCGGTCCGCCAACGGGCGCGGTGCCTTTGCGGCGAACATCTCGGACTGATTGTCGGACCTAGGCATAGTTCGCCGGCTAACCCGCAACGGTCAGTGAGAACAGGCGACCGTCCCGGCGCACACTGATGGTCCATTGCGGCCGGGTCGCCGCCGTGCGTTCGGCGAGATCCGACACGGCATCGATCTCTACCTCGTTCACCGCGAAGATCACGTCCCCGATCTGGAAACTCAGGCGGTAGGCCGGGCTACCTTCGGCGATAGACCGGATGATGACGCCTTCTTCGAAATGGTCGCGGCCCATCTCCTCCGCCACAGCGGGAGAAAGATTTACAACAGTGGCCCCCGCAATTGGATGCCGGCCCTGCAACACGCGCTCGTCGCGCAATGGAATTTCCGGCGGCAATTCCAGCGTGATCGAGACCTCCAGTTGGGCCGAGGGGCGGCGCACCAACAACCGCGCCTCTTCCCCCACCACGCCCGTCGCAATCCGGAACCGGAGGCCCTCGGTATGAAACACCGGCTGGCCGTTGATCGCGGTGATTATGTCCCCGGATTCCAGGCCGCTCCGCGCAGCTGGGCCCCGTGGGTGGATTGCAGACAGGATGACGCCCTCAGGCCGCGGCAGACCGATCGCCTCTGCGATATCCGCCGTGACCGTCTCGAAGGACGCGCCGAGCCAGGCACGCCGCAGTGCTTCGCCGGCTGCTGCACCGTCGATGACCGTGCGGACCATGTTGGAGGGAATTGCGAACCCGATACCTTGGCTGCCACCGCTCCTCGAGAAGATGGCGGTATTGATACCTGCCAGCGTGCCATCCATGCGCAACAGCGCGCCGCCCGAATTGCCCGGATTGATTGCTGCGTCGGTCTGTATGAAGAAGTTGAAGTCGGAAATACCGACCTGGGTCCGGGCGAGCCCGGACACGATGCCGCTGGTCACGGTCTTGCCGACCCCGAAAGGGTTGCCAATCGCGAGCACTAGGTCGCCTACCTCGAGCTCGTCGCTGTCCGACAGCGCGATGTGCGGCAGCGCCTCGTCGGCCGCGTCGATCTTGAGGATGGCGAGGTCCGTGCGTTCGTCCTCGCGCAGGATTTTCGCCGCGAACTCGCGCCGGTCCGACAGCACGACGGTGATGCTGTCAGCACCCTCGATGACGTGGAAGTTTGTCACAATCAGGCCATCCGGACGGACGATCACGCCCGATCCGAGGGAATTTTCGAAACGCTTGCGCGGCCGGGCCTCGCCGAGGGAATCGCCGAAGAAACGCCGGAAGAACGGGTCGTTGAACAACGGCGAGGCCGGGCCACGGCTGCGCACCGCCTTGCGCGTGAACACGTTGACCACGGCCGGGCTCGCATCGCGCACCAGGGGCGCAAAGGACAGCGTGACCTTCTCGCGGACGTCAGGCACGACCCGCTGCGCCCAGACACGGTCTACAGAGGTACCCGGGACGAGGAGTGTGGCAAACAGGAAGATTATGATCGGGGTGCGCATGGGGTGATTTTATCCTGCTTCGCCGTGGGTTTCATCGCCCGAGATGCAAAAGGCCGCCCGGAGGCGGCCTTTCGAATTAGATATGGTGCAATCACCCTCAGGCGACAGCCTCTTGGCGGGCCTCGTCATCCGCGAACTGGACCGGGCCGGAATCGAGCCCCTTGGCATCCTCGTCGCGGTCTACCAGCTCTATGATAGCCATCGGCGCGGAATCACCATAACGAAAGCCGGCCTTCAGTACACGCGTGTAGCCGCCCGGACGGTCGGCATAGCGCTCAGCTAGGGTAGAGAATAGCTTCTCAACCAGCGAACGGTCGTGCAAAGTAGAGAGGGCCTGACGGCGCGCGTGTAGATCGCCACGCTTGCCGAGGGTCACGAGCTTGTCGACGATACGACGCAGCTCCTTCGCCTTGGGCAAGGTGGTCGAAATCTGTTCATGCTTGACCAGTGCAGCCGCCATATTGGCGAACATCGCTTTGCGATGACTGCTCGTCCGGTTGAGCTTTCGCGGACCCTTACGGTGACGCATCGTACCTACTCCTCAATTTGGGGGCCGCTAGAACGGCTCCTCGAGGCGTTTTGCCATATCTTCGATATTCTCCGGCGGCCAGGCCGGGATCTCCATGCCGAGATGTAAGCCCATCTGGGCGAGCACTTCCTTGATTTCGTTCAGTGACTTGCGGCCGAAGTTCGGTGTCCGCAACATCTCCGCCTCGGTCTTCTGCACCAGATCGCCGATGTAGACGATGTTGTCGTTCTTGAGGCAGTTAGCCGAGCGCACGGACAGCTCGAGTTCGTCGACCTTGCGCAGCAGGTTACGATTGAACTCGAGCTCGTCGTCGATCTCCTCAATCGGCTGCGCCGCCTTTGGCTCCTCAAAGTTCACGAAGAGCTGAAGTTGGTCCTGCAGGATGCGAGCGGCCAGTGCCATGCTGTCCTCCGGCGTAATCGCGCCGTTGGTCTCAATATCGAAGGTCAGCTTGTCTAGATCGGTCCGCTCGCCGACGCGGGCATTGCCCACATGGTAGGAGACCTTCTTGACAGGCGAAAAGAGAGCATCGACCGGGATCAGCCCGATCGGCGCATCGGCGGAACGGTTCTGAGCCGCCGGGACATAGCCTTTGCCGCTTTCAACGGTCAGTTCCATGACGATACGCGCGCCCTGGTCGAGGGTCATGAGGACGTGGTCGGGGTCCATGATCTCGATATCGGGGCCGGTCTCGATCTGGCTGGCGGTTACCTCGCCGGGGCCGGTGGCCGTGAGCGTCATACGCTTGGGGCCTTCGCTATGCATGCGCAGCGCCATGCCCTTGATGTTCAGCACGATGTCCGTCACATCCTCGCGCACGCCCGGGATCGATGAGAACTCATGCAGCACGCCCTCGATTTGGATCGAGGTCACCGCCGCGCCCTGCAAAGACGACATCAGAACACGCCGCATAGCGTTGCCGAGGGTCAGGCCGAAGCCGCGCTCGAGGGGTTCGGCCACCACGGTCGCTTGTCGCGACGGGTTGTTGCCTCCCGCGATATCGAGCTTATTCGGCTTGATAAGTTCGGTCCAATTCTTCTGCAGCATCTGGATTCATCCTCAAATCTTGTCCGACGCTTCAGCGCCGGGGTTCGGCTTGCACCGATCGATAATCATTTTCAACGCCCTCGCGGGCAGGAAATCAGACGCGACGGCGCTTGCGCGGCCGGCAGCCGTTGTGTGGGATCGGCGTAACATCGCGAATTGCGGTGATCTCGAAGCCCACGGCTTGCAACGCGCGCAGTGCCGATTCACGCCCGGAGCCCGGTCCCTTCACCTCGACGGCAAGGGTCTTCATCCCATGTTCCTGCGCCTTCCGGCCCGCATCCTCAGCGGCCATCTGTGCGGCATAGGGGGTAGACTTGCGCGACCCCTTGAAGCCCTGGGAGCCCGCGGACGACCAGGCAATCGCGTTACCCTGCGCATCAGCGATTGTGATGTGTGTGTTGTTGAACGTCGCGCTTACATGCGCAACACCCGAGGTGATATTCTTGCGTTCGCGCCTACGGACGCGCGTTGTCGCGGCCTTTGCCATTCCTGCTCTACCTTGTCCTGCGCCCTAGACTTTTTTCTTGCCGGCGATCGGCCGGGCCTTGCCCTTGCGGGTTCGCGCGTTCGTATGGGTACGCTGTCCGTTGACCGGCAGCCCCTTGCGATGACGCACGCCGCGATACGAACCAAGGTCCATGTAACGCTTGATGTTCATGGCGACATCACGCCGCAGGTCACCCTCGACCTGATAGCCCTGATCGATCATCTCGCGCACGCGGATGACCTCGTCGTCGGTAAGCTCGTGAACGCGTCGTTCGAGCGGGATATTGCACTTCTCGCAAATCTCTTCCGCCTTTGCATGACCTATCCCATGGATATAGGTCAGCGCGATCGGAACCCGCTTCTGTGTTGGAATGTTGACACCTGCAATACGCGCCACGCTCCGAACTCCTTCATGGTTGCGGTGCGGTCAAATCGGCCAATTTTATTAAGGTTGCCCGAGCGGCGGGATTATAGGATTTTCCGCCATAGGGTCAACAGCTTAGCCTGCCGAAATGATCGCCCCGATCTGTTTAGAAACGTCAGCGATAGGCTGCATGCCATCGACCTTCTTCAACATGCCCCGGGTTTCGTAATACGGGAGTATCGGGGCGGTTTGCTCGTGATAGACGTCCAGCCGATGCTTCAGCGTTTCGGCATTGTCGTCATCGCGTCGTTCGGCTTCCGGGGTTTCGGCCACACGGGCTTTGATTCTATCGATCAGCACCGGGTCATTGACCGAAATCTCGATCACGTGATCCAGCGGAAGTCCCTTTTGTTCCAACATTTTATCCAGCGCCTCCGCCTGTGCCGTGGTGCGCGGAAATCCATCCAGAATGAAGCCGTTCGCACAATCAGGCTCAGCGATGCGGGCCGAGATAATCTCGATCATGATGTTATCCGGCATCAGCTTGCCGGCATCCATGACGGCCTTGGCCTCTTGCCCGAGCTCGCTGCCCGACGCTACGGCCGAGCGCAGCATGTCGCCGGTCGAAAGTTGAACCACGCCATGATCATTGACTAGGACCTTAGCCTGAGTGCCCTTGCCCGCGCCCGGCGGTCCGAGAAGGATAATATTCATCGTCCCGTTATCCCGATTGCCACTAGCCGCGGCGCCCCTTCAACTTGGCCTTTCGGATCAAACCTTCATACTGATGAGCCAACAGATGACTCTGAATCTGCGCAACCGTGTCTAGTGCAACCACGACGACGATCAACAAGCTCGTACCGCCGAAGAAGAACGGCACGGAGAATCGCGAAATCAAAATCTCCGGCAACAGCGCAACGAGGGTAAGGTAGGCCGCGCCCACAACGGTAAGGCGCGTCAGGACATAGTCGAAAAACTCAGCGGTATTCTTGCCGGGCCGGATGCCCGGGACAAAGCCGCCATTCTTCTTGAGATTTTCCGCTGTCTCTTCGGGATTAAAGACAATCGCCGTATAGAAGAACGCGAAGAAGATGATCAGAACTGCGAAGAGCAAAAAAAACAACGGCTGACCCCGGCCGAGGACCGCGGTGATCGTGTTTAGGATGCCGCCCCCGCCACCGGCCGAAAAGCCTGCAATTGAGACCGGCGTCAGCAGGATTGAGGTCGCAAAGATGATCGGTATAACGCCCGAGGTGTTGAGCTTCAGAGGGATGTGGGAGGACTCGCCGCCGAACATGCGGTTGCCGACCTGGCGCTTGGGATACTGTACGATGATCCTGCGCTGGGCCCGCTCGAAGAAGACGATGAAGGTGATCACCGCGATGGCGAACACCAGAAAACCAACGATGAACAGCGCCGACAGCGCACCGGTGCGGCCCAGCTCAAGGGTTGAGGCGAGCGCCGTCGGCAGCGCCGCAACTATACCGGCGAAGATGATCAGTGAGATGCCGTTGCCCACGCCGCGTGCCGTGATCTGTTCTCCAAGCCACATCAGGAACATCGTGCCGCCGACGATCGTGATCACGGTACTGGTACGGAAGAATAGGCCAGGATTTTCAACCGCCGCGCCCTGGGAACTCGATAGGCTCTCGAGGCCCACCGACAGGCCGTAGGCCTGGATAACCGCAAGGCCGACCGTAAGGTAGCGCGTGTACTGGTTGATCTTCTTGCGCCCAGACTCGCCCTCTTTTTTAAGCTGCTCGATGGTCGGCGAGATGGCTGTCATCAGCTGCATGATAATCGCCGCGGAAATATAAGGAATCACGTTCAGCGCAAAGATGCTCATGCGCGACAGTGCGCCGCCGGCGAAGGCGTCGAATACGCCCAGAATACCGTCGGACTGCTGGGCAAAGATGTCACCGATGATGGTCGGATCGATACCCGGGATAGGGATGAACGTGCCAAGCCGATAGACGATCAGCGCGCCGAGGGTAAACCAAAGACGCTTCTTAAGCTCGGTCGCCTTCGCGAAGGCGCCGAAGTTCAGATTGGAGGCGATTTGCTCGGCTGTTCCCGCCATCTAACTTTCCGTCCGCAACATTTCGTCACGATCCATGTGGGGTACCACGCGAACCGATCAACACACGTTCCGTTTACGCGTCATCCGTATCCGAGACCACTTCGGCCGGCGCTTCGTCACTCGACGGCACTGTCTTGACCGCACGCGTGGTCTTTTCCTTAGGATCGACCGAAACCTTGATCGAACCGCCCGCCTTCTCGACGGCGGCGACTGCACCGCGAGTAGCGCTGGTAAGCTCGAGGTTGACCTTAGCCGTCAGCTCGCCGGATCCCAGCAGGCGGACACCGTCCAGCTTGCGTCGGACCACGCCGGCAGCAACGAGCGCGTCCTCGGTGACGGCGTTGCCGGCATCAATCTTCTTCGCATCGATCGCCGCCTGCAGGCGGCCGAGCGTGAGTTCTACCAAGCGGGCACGATTGGGCTTCGTAAATCCGCGCTTAGGCAGGCGCCGATACAGCGGCATCTGGCCGCCCTCGAACCCCTTGATCGCCACGCCCGAACGGGACTTCTGTCCCTTCATGCCACGGCCAGCTGTCTTGCCTAGCCCCGAACCCGCTCCGCGGCCAACGCGCTTGCGGGCACGACGGGCGCCCTTATTGTCGGACAATTCATTAATATTCATCATTCTAATCCGTCAGCCTATGTCTTCGACATGAACGAGATGCTTGACCTTCTCGATCATGCCGCGCACGGCGGGTGTATCTTCCAGTTCGCGCGTCCGGTGGCGCTTGTTCAGCCCCAAACCGATTAGCGTCTGGCGTTGGTCGCACCGGCGTCCGATCGGGCTGCCAAGCTGCGTAACACGCAGGGTCTTCTTTGCCTCAGCCATTATCGGCCTCCGCCTCTGCGGTCTCGGCCTCTTCGCCGCCGCCAACCGAGTCCTGAACACCGCGGCGTCCAATAATATCCGTAACCTTCAGGCCACGTCGCGCCGCAACGGCTCGCGGCGACATCATATTCTCGAGCGCCCCGAAGGCGGCCTTGATCATATTGTGCGGGTTGGAGGTGCCGATCGACTTCGCGACTACATCCTGCACGCCCAGGCATTCGAACACTGCACGCAGCGGGCCGCCCGCGATAATTCCTGTACCGGCCGGCGCGGCACGAAGAACCACGCGCCCGGCGCCGAAATGGCCATGGACGTCGTGATGCAGAGTCCGCCCCTCGCGCAGCGGCACACGCACCATCGAGCGCTTGGCCTGCTCGGTGGCCTTGCGGATCGCCTCGGGAACCTCACGAGCCTTGCCGGAACCGTGTCCGACGCGGCCGCGCTGATCGCCGACCACGACGATGGCGGCAAAGCCGAAACGGCGCCCACCCTTCACGACCTTCGCGACGCGGTTGATGCTGACAAGGCGCTCGACGAACTCATTGTCTTCGCGCTCTTCGCGGCGGCCGCCCTCGCGGCGATTGCGTTGTGGTGCCTGTGCCATCTCCGACGACCCCTAGAAGTTCAGACCGCAGCTGCGTGCGGCTTCTGCCAGGGCTTTAACCCGGCCATGGAAAAGATAACTGCCACGATCGAATACCACGTCCGATACCCCCGCGGCCTTCGCACGTTCGGCGATGAGCTGACCAACCTCGGTCGCGCCCTCGACATTCCAGCCCTTACCGGACTTGAATTCCTTATCCTGCGACGAGGCGGAAGCGAGCGTCGTGCCCGCCGTGTCGTTGATGACTTGCGCATAGATATGCCGACCGGACCGGAACACGCTGAGGCGCGGGCGGCCGCCCTTCGAGACACGGCGCAGCTTCGAACGAACCCGGTTACGCCGCCGGATTGCCAGATTGCGTAGGCTCGACGTCATTTCTTCTTACCTTCCTTGCGGATGATCTGCTCACCCGCGTATTTAATACCCTTGCCTTTGTACGGCTCAGGCTTGCGGAAGCTCCGGATCTCCGCGGCGACTTGGCCGACCACCTGCTTGTCGGCGCCCGAGATCACGACAGTGGTCTGGCCTTCGCAGTTGATCGTGACGCCCTCGGGGATCGGGAAATTCACGTCATGGCTGAAGCCGAGCTGCAGGTTCAGATTTTTGCCCTGCACGGCGGCGCGGTAACCAACGCCCGTGATCTCCAACGTCTTGGTGAAGCCTTCGGATACGCCCGTGACCAGATTGTTCACCAATGCGCGCGACGTACCCCACACCATGCGGGCACGCTTGCTCGTCGACCGCGGCATGACGACGATCGCACCATCATCCTGAGTCACCTCAATATCCGACGGCAACTCGACCGCCAGCTCGCCCAGCTTACCCTTGGCCGAAACCATCTGGCCCGTGATCTGGATGTCCGTGCCGTCGGGAACGGTGACCGGGCTGCTTCCAACTCGCGACATTTTCAGTACTCCTTAAACCGTGCCCGCACCTAGAAGACGTGGCACAGCACCTCGCCGCCGACATTCTCCGCACGCGCGACGTTGTCGGACAGGACACCCTTGGGCGTCGACAAAATTGCAATCCCGAGTCCGCCATACACCTGGCGTAGGTCCCGGATTTTCGAATAAACGCGACGCCCCGGTCGGGACACGCGCTGAATCTCGCGAATGACCGGCGTGCCTTCCTGGTACTTCAGTTCGATGGTTATTTCCGAAATGCCCTGACGCATCTCGGCCACGCTGTAACCGCGAATAAAACCTTCCGCCTGCAGGACATCGAGGACACGTTCGCGCATCCGCGAGGCCGGCGACGTCACGGAGCCTAGGCCCGCGCGCTGACCGTTGCGGATTCGGGTGAGCATATCGCCCAGAGGATCAGACATCGACATATGTGCGCCCCCTACCAGCTTGACTTTACGAGACCGGGAATCCGTCCCGTGGATCCCAGCTCGCGCAGCGCGATACGCGACATCCGGAACTTGCGGTAATACGCCCGTGGCCGACCGGTGATTTCACAGCGGTTACGGACACGGATCTTCGAGGAATTGCGCGGCAGCTTCGCGAGCTTCATACGCGCGGCGAACCGCTCTTCGGGCTGACGCGAAGAATCACGCGCGATGGCCTTCAGCTCTTCGCGCTTGACGGCATATTGCTCGACGAGCTTCCGCCGCCGCTTGTTCTTCTCGATCGCACTCTTTTTTGCCATATCGTTGGTTCTCCTGACCGACGTCTATTCGCGGAACGGCATATCGAAGCCGCGCAGCAATTCGCGCGCTTCATCATCCGAGCCTGCGGTAGTGCAAATGATCACATCGAGACCGCGAATTTCATCGACCTCGTCATAATTGATTTCCGGGAAGACGATCTGCTCGCGCAATCCCATCGCATAATTCCCGCGCCCGTCGAAACTCGTCGGACGCAGGCCGCGAAAGTCGCGGACACGCGGCAAGGCAATCGTCACCAGCCGGTCTAGGAACTCGAACATCCGGTCACGCCGTAGGGTCACCTTACAGCCAATCGCAACACCTTCGCGAAGCTTGAAGTTCGCGATGGATTGCTTTGCCGTGGTGACCTGAGCCTTCTGGCCGGCAATCAGCCCCATCTCGGTAGTTGCGGATTCAATCTTCTTCGAATCCTGCGTGGCTTCGCCAAGTCCCATATTGAGAACAATCTTGTCCAAACGCGGGACCGCAAGATCGTTCGGATACCCGAACTGCTCTTTCAGCTTCGGTTTGACGACAGTCTCATAATGCTCGGCCAATCGTGCAGTCATGTCACACCTATTGGTCAATGATCTCACCGGACCGCTTGGCAAAGCGAACCTTGCGGCCATCGTCGAGTGTCTTGTAGCCGACGCGGGTCGGCTTGCTTGTGTCAGGGTCGATCAGAGCAACGTTCGATGCATGGATCGTCGCCTCGAATTCGTTGATCCCGCCCGGTGAAGTTTGGCTCGGACGCTGATGGCGCTTCATCATATTGACGCCCTGTACCAGCACCCGGTTGCGCTCGCGGTCGACCCGCAGCACCTCCCCGGTCTTACCCTTTTCACGGCCCGTCAGGACGACGACCTGGTCGCCGCGCTTGATCCGCATCTTAATATTCGCATTCGCCGCCATCACAGCACCTCCGGTGCCAGTGAGATGATTTTCATGTAACGCCGCGCGCGCAGTTCGCGTGTCACCGGCCCGAAGATGCGCGTGCCGATCGGCTCGCCCTGCGGGTTGATGAGCACCGCAGCATTGCTGTCGAAGCGGATCGTACTGCCATCGGAACGGCTGATATCTTTCTTCGTGCGTACTATGACGGCACGATGAATCTCGCCCTTCTTCACGCGACCGCGCGGAATGGCTTCCTTGACGGAGACCACGATCACATCACCCACGCCGGCGGTCATGCGCTTTGATCCACCCAGCACCTTGATGCACTGCACCCGGCGCGCGCCGCTGTTGTCAGCGACTTCCAGGTTGGTCTGCATCTGAATCATTGTCTTATGTCCTCAGTGACAACCCCAGCGAAATCGCCTCAGGCGCCAACCTTCTCAATCACTTCAAAACGTTTCGACTTCGAAATCGGGCGGCATTCGCGAATACGAACCACATCGCCGATCTCGAGGCTGTTGTCTGCGTCATGAGCCGCAATCTTCTTAGACTGGGTCATGAACTTCTTGTAGATCGGGTGGCGAACACGCCGGTCCACGCGAACCGTGACCGACTTGTCCATCTTGTTGCTCACCACCGTGCCGGTAAGTACGCGTCGCGGCATCCTGCTGACTCCTGTAAGCCCGTTATTGCGCCGTACGGCGCTCGTTGAGCACCGTCTGCACGCGCGCGATATCCCGTCGCACATCGCGCACCCGCGCCGTGTTTTCCAACTGGCCGCTCGCCTGCTGAAACCGCAGATTGAAGGCCTCTTTCTTCAAGTCGCGCAGCTGATCACGCAACTCGTCGTCGGTTTTCGCCCGAACATCCACTGCCTTCATGGCCGTTACCCCAGCTC
>PBPM01000116.1 GCA_002724635.1 Rhodospirillaceae bacterium | reverse complement strand
TTGTTGTTCATGCCGAACAGGCCCATGAAGACCATATCCCGCTGTATGACAACCGGCATGGCGGGCGCGATGAGGTTTGTGCCGTATCCGGAAACCACAAAATCGACTTTGTCGATGTCCAAAAGTTTTGCATAGATACCGGGCACCGTTTTAGCATTGGTCTGATCATCGTAGTAAACAAGCTTAACAGGGCAATTCAGGAGCCCGCCTTCCTTGTTGACTTTTTCGGCCCACAGTTTCATCGCCACGAGAGCCTGCTTGCCGCCACCGGCAAGAGCGCCAGTTTGCGCCATGCTAAATCCGATTTTCAACGGACAAGCCGCCAAAGCCTGCGGCGACGACATGGTCATGGCCGAAACCGCAGCAATAGAAGCAACCCCGGCAAAACCCAATATACGCTTATTCAATCCAAGCATTTGAAATCCTCCCATTAATAGATTGTGACTATTACGTGCTGATTTATTCAGTCTTAAACGCCACCTCAACGTGAGGTCTCTGCTCACGTTGATAGAATTCTAACGCGAGCATGTTTCTATAATCAAGGTGATTCTGGAGATAACTAGTTCTGGAAATTTCTTTCGGTTGCAACTATTTGGCCGGTCGCCGTGGGGTCTTTCAACCCGAGGCCGGCGGAATTCCATTTGATATCTGGTGCTAGAGGTCGTTCAGTGTAAAATTCCTGTCTGACCAAATGGAGGATTGACCATGGCCAAACTCGATATTTCCGTGCAGGAGATGGAAAGCGAGCGACTCGCCCGTTTCAAGAACCTAAACTACAGCTCGGACGGCTATCTTGACAGCCGCATCCCGGAGCATATGCGGAACACCTACAACGTCATCGGCCGGGGCGTGACCGAAGACGCAAGCCTGACACCGGCCATCACGGACGCGCGGGACTTCAACCTAACCTATGTCAGCGCAGAGCCCGGCAAGGGCGCCTCGCTCCACGACCATCCCACGGTGGAGGTCTTCGTCCCCATGACCAGCAATTGGACCATCTTTTGGGGCGATGAGGGCGAAAACGAAATCCAGATCGAACAGTTCGACGCCATTTCCGTCCCCCCCGGCGTAATGCGTGGCTTCCGCAACGATGGCGATGAGTTGGGCTTCATCATGGCGATCCTCGGCGGCTCGGACTCAGGCTATGTGGACTGGGCCGAAAATATCATCGACAAGGCCGCCGCCACCGGACTGGCGCTTGGCCCTGACGGCAACGCCGTCGAGATTAAATAAGCACGGCAATGCCATTGAAATAGAGAAACAGGAATAAACCGATGGCCCTTGATTCCATGGACCACCTGTCCATCCGCACCACCAAAATGGAAGAAACCCGTGAATTCTACGAGACCGCCATGGGTATGACCGTCGGCGACCGCCCGCCGCTCCCCTTTCCCGGATACTGGATGTACCTCGGTGACAAAGCCGTCATTCACATTGTCGGGATCGACGAGGACGACCCTTCCGGCCTGATCGACTACTTGGGCGATGTGGATCTCGATGATCTCGATGGCGGCGGCGCCGTGGACCATCTCGCCTTCCGGGCTTCCAACCCGAAGGACCTGATTGAGCACCTCGACAAGCTGGACATCCCGTACCGGGAACGCAAAGTCCCTGAAATGAACCTGTTCCAGCTGTTTTTGGAAGATCCCAATAACATAACGCTGGAATTGAATTATTTTGATTAGGTGGTGTGAGCACACGCCCCATTACCCACCTCACCTGCGTCATCCATGGGCTCGATCCGTGGATCCACATTAAAAATGAGTTTACCTACGGCGTATGAAAATTGGGTACGCGGGTCGTAGCCCACGCATGATGCTTGTTAAACAGGCTCACCCCCCCTCATGCTGAGCGTGTCGAAGGATGGCCTCAAACGCGGTGCCAGCCTCCATCCTCTCGCCTTGGCGTAGCCGATTCGGCTGAGCCTGGCTGACAAGTTCAGGATGAGGTGGTGTGTAGAGGCTCTAAACCTTCCCCAACGCCTGAAGTATCCGCTCCGGCGTAAACGGCTGGCGGGTCACGCGGGCATCAAACGGCTTTAAGGCATCATTTATGGCGTTCATGACCGAGCCCGGCGCGCCCGCGGTGCCCGCTTCTCCGGCGCCTTTCGCACCCAGCTCTGAATCCGCTGTCCGGCTTTCCACGTGGGCAATGTCGATGTCCGGCATCTCACCTGCCATGGGAACCAGGTAGTCGGCCATATTGCCGTTCAATAATTGCCCTTCGTCACTGTAGAGGCACTCCTCATACAATGCGCCGCCGAGGCCCTGGACCACACCACCCCGGATCTGCTCATCCACGAGTTGCGGATTAATGACGGTGCCGCAATCCTCCACGACCCAGTGATTGAGGAGTTTCACCATACCCGTCGCGGGGTCCACTTCCAGGTAAGAGGCCTGTACCCCATTGGTGAACGCAAACGGGAAGGCCTTGGGCACATAGTGCCGCGTCACGACCAACTCCGACTGGAATTCCTGAGGCAGTGTATCGGGCCTGTAATAGGCGACCCGGCCCACTTCGGCGAGGCTGATGCGCTCCCGCCCATCCACCGCATCGACGATCACGTTCTCCCGGATATCCAGGCTCGCCGCATCGGCCTGCAGCATCACCGCACCCACTTCCAGGATACGCTGGCGAAGTTCGTGACCAGCCTGGACAGTGGCTTCACCGCCGATGCCGGCGGCCCGGGAGGCCCAGGTGCCGCCACCATAAGGCGTAATGTCCGTGTCACCGGTGAGCACTTTGATCTTGTCCATGGTAACACCCAACGCCGTCGCCGCCACCTGGGCGATGACCGCTTCCGTGCCCTGGCCTTGTTCCGTTACGCCGGTCTGCACGATGATGTTACCCTTGGCGTCGAGCCGGATAGTGGCTCCGTCCTGGGCCGAGATGGGCGCGCCGCCGATGCCGTAGAACATGGCGCTAGGGTTGGTCACTTCGATAAATGTGGCAAAGCCGATGCCCCGGTGAATGCTGTGCTCCCGCAGTTCCGCCTGTTCTTTGCGAAGAGAATCGTAGTCCATCATCTCCACGATCTTTTCCAGGCTCGCCTGGTGAGAGAGCAGCTCGAAAGGCATGCCGGTCGGTGATTTGCAGGGATAGCCGTCGTCGGGCAGCAAGTTCTTGCGCCGGATCTCCACCGGATCCATGCCGATGGCGTCAGCCGCCAGATCCACAAGTCCCTCCGTCAACGCGGCGAGAATGGGATGCCCCACGGCCCGGTATTGGCACATGGGCACTTTGTTCTGGAACACCACCCGCGCCTTGGCGCGGTAGTTGGGGCACTTGTACTGTGCGCCGGTCATGTTCACAACCTGGTTGGCCTCAATGCCGCTGGTGCGGGGATAGACCGAATACGGCCCAATGCCCGTCACGTCATCATAATCAATGGCTTGGATTTCTCCATCGTTGGAGACCGCCATCCGCGCCGTAATCCGGTGATCTCGGGCGTGAATGTCGTTGGTGAAGGATTCCAGCCGGTCGGCGATGAACTTCACCGGCCGCTTCAACATAATACTCAGCGCCACGCTGGCGTATTCGTCCGCATAGGAGTGCACCTTAATGCCGAACGCGCCACCCACATCGCCGGAGATCACACGCACCCGATGATCTTCGAGTCCCATATGCTTGGCAAAGAGGGTCTGCATCATGTGCGGCGTCTGTGTCGCGAGATAGACCGTGAGCTGCTCTTCAGACGAGTCGTAGTCAGACAGGATGGAGCGAGCCTCCAATGTCACCCCCGTATGCCGGCCGAAATGGAAGGTTTCCTCAACCACTTTGTCGGCCTTGTCGAACACGTCGTCGATGCCATCGGTCTCGAAATTCCGCTGCCAGGCGAGGTTGTCACCCAGATCCGCGTGGATGACAGGGGTCTCTGCGTCGAGGGCCGTTTCCATGTCCGCGATGGCGGGGAGTTCGTTCCACTCGATCTGGACCAACTCCACCGCATCTTCGGCTTGGGCCCGCGTCTCAGCCACGACGGCCGCAACCGCTTCCCCCTGCCATGTGGCTTTGTCGATGGGCAGCGCATACTGCGGCTGGGATTTGAGGCCTTCCAGGTGGGTAAGCACACCGACCCACGGCGAACACACCTCTGCCATCTCCTTGCCCGTAACCACGCGCACCACGCCGGGTGCCGCTTCGGCAGCAGACGCATCAATGGAGACGATATCCGCATGAGCGTAGGGGCTTCTGAGGAACGCCGCGAACACCATACGCGGCAGGGTCACGTCGTCGGTGAACCGACCCTTTCCCTCCACGAGGCGGCGGATGTTGGGACGGGGGACCGAGCGCCCGATATAAGAATTGGGCCGGTCGTGAATGGTAAGACCGCTCATGATCCGCCTCCTAATCTTTGCTGTCCTGCGGTTTCTATGGCATCCACCACCGCCTGGTAACCGGTGCATCGGCAATAGTTCCCCGAAATATGCTCCCGGATCTCGTCACGAGAGGCGCTAGGGTTGTCCGCCAGAAGCTCTGCAGCCGTCAGCAGCATGCCCGGTGTACAGAACCCGCATTGGGCGGAGTTTCGAGTCACAAAGGCTTCCTGCAGGTCGGCGATCTCGCCGCTTTCGGTAAGGCCTTCGATGGTCTCCACCGAGCAACCGTCCGTTTGGATAGCAAGGGTGAGACACGCTCGGACGATCCGGCCATCAAGACGTATTGTGCAGGCGCCGCAGACGCCGTGCTCACAGCCTACATGGGTGCCGGTGAGCTCCAACTCGTAACGGATGAAGTCCGCGAGGGATTGGCGGGGCTCTACAAGTTTGGTGACTTGCTTACCGTTGACCGAGACGGAAACTTGAACAACTTTGTCCATCACTCCCTCCTATGCCGCCAGCTGGCGGGCGACCCGCTCCAGCAGTACTTTGGCCAGATGCTGTTTGGTCGCCCCGCTGCAGCTCACGTCGTCGAAGGGATCGAGATCCTGATCCAACGCGGCCTGGGCGGCGGCGATCATGCCATCGCTGAGTGTCCCTTCCAGCGCCGCGCTCGCATTCGCCGCCATAACCGGCGTGCCGCCGACCCCTAAATAGGAGAGACGGACACCGGAGAGCGCCCCGCTTGATACCGAGGCCTTCGCCGCCAGCCCGACCATGGCATAATCCCCGTGGCGCCGGGCCAGCTCGTCAAAGGCATGGCGCTCGCCGTCTTGGATGACCGGCACTTCGACGGCCGTCACGATCTCGCCGTCCTGGAGGTCAGTCTCATACAGGTCTTTGAAATAATCGGCGGCAGCCACTTTACGGACGTCCGTTGCGCCAGTGATCTCAATCTCGCCTTCCAGGCAGAGCACACAGGCGGGCATCTCTGCCGCCGGGTCGGCG
>PBPM01000115.1 GCA_002724635.1 Rhodospirillaceae bacterium | reverse complement strand
CACGTCGCCCATTTGCGCCAGCTGGTCGCTCATGTCCTGCCGTGACCGGTCCCCCCGCAGGATAAGAAAGAGGACGACAAGCCAGAGAATGCCGACGATGGCAATAATGATTTCCGAGAGACCCATGCAGAGAATCCTGCCCGAGTCGGGTGGTGGGGGCAACAATGATATGAACGAATTCAGCCAAATCCCCCTCCCCCACGACGGAGGAGGTTCAGGGTGGGAGTGCTACTCTATGCAGGGGATTTGATAGTCCCCCATCCCGGCCTTCCCCCGCAAGCGCGGGGAAGGAGTGTGGAATGTGACTCTCGCGCCTACCCCTCGATCGCCTGGGCGAGGTCTTCCTTGATGTCTTCCACATCTTCCAGGCCCACCGAAATACGCACCAACCCGTCGGTCACCCCGGCGGCGTCTCGCTCTTCCTGGGTCAAGCGTTTGTGGGTGGTGGATGCCGGATGGGTGGTGAGGCTTTTGGCGTCGCCGAGATTGTTGGAAATGTCGATGAGGTTGAACGCGTCCATGATTTTGAACGCTTCTTCAATGCCGCCCTCCGTTTCGAAGCATATTACTGTACCGGCATCCTTCATCTGTTTCCGACAGAGATCATATTGCGGGTGACTCTCCAAGCCGGGGTAGATCACCCGCTTGAGGCCGGGGAGCGTGTTAAGGAATTTGGCAACCTCGTGGGCGCTTTTACAGTGCCGCTCCATCCGCATCTCGAGAGTCTCCAGACCTTTCAACAGGGTCCACGCGTTGAAGGGACTGAGGGACGGGCCGGTGTGGCGCAGGAACTGAAGCAGATCGCCGTCAGCAAACTCCACATCGTTGGTGAGGATCGCACCGCCCATGGCCCGGCCCTGGCCGTCGATGTGTTTGGTCGCGGAATAGACCACCACGTCGGCCCCCAACTCAATGGGGCTTTGCAGCAGAGGCGTTGCGAACACGTTGTCCACGACGACAGAGGCGCCTACTTTGTGGGCCATTTCGGACACCGTCGCGATGTCGATCAGGTCCAATTGCGGGTTAGACGGGGTCTCCAGGAAGATAGCCTGGGTGGGGACTGACAATGCCTCTTCCCACTCGTCCAGGTTGGTGCCGTCAACGAGGATTGTCTCCACGCCGAACTTGGGCAGGAACTCCGCGCAGACCACATGGCAGGAGCCAAACAAGGCCCGGGACGCCACGAGCCGATCACCGGCTTTCAGCCGCGCCGCCAGGGAGCACCAGACAGCGGCCATCCCGGTCGCCGTTGACCGGCAGGCCTCGACCCCCTCCAGGAGCCGCATGCGTTCTTCAAACATGCCGACGGTGGGATTGGAAAAGCGGGAGTAAATGAAACGCTCTTCCTCGCCTTTGAACGCGCGCTGGGCCTGTTCCGCGGACTCGTAGACGTAGCCCGAGGTCATAAAGATGGCTTCGTTGGTTTCCGCGAATTCGGAACGGTTGGTGCCGCCCCGTACAAGTTGCGTTTGGGGACGCCAATTGGGATTGGATTTATTTACGGACATTGCTGCCCCTCATTAGTTTTGCGAGGTCTCCCGGGGCTCATAATCGCCCATCAAAAAACCCCGGCCAGTGATGGTCGGGGCTCCCGCTCCGACCTTTTAGCTCGTTTTTTTAACGTGGCCGCAAGCCGGTCGAACAAATCACCACGAATGAACGGAGGATATGGGTTTTGGGGCGGGCGGTCAATATACATTCTCGCGATGATGTGACAGCTCGGCAGAGTGTGCATTGCCTTGGCAACCTGGGGTGGCCGGTTAGAATGCAGCCACCAGAGAAGGAAACACCGATGACCGATATTGCCAAAACCGACGAGTTATTTTTCACCCGTGCCGGCCTCGACCGCAGCCGGGTTGAAGGCGTGGTGTCCGACGCGCTCGGCAATGCGGACGACGGGGAGCTGTTCCTCGAATATGAACAGTCGGAAAGCTTCGTCTTCGATGACGGCCAACTGAAGAACGCGAGTTTTGACACCTCCCAAGGTTTCGGTCTCCGCGCCGTGGCGGGGGAAACGGCAGGGTACTCGCATTCGTCGGAGCTGACCGAGGCCGCGTTAAATCGCGCGGGCGAAACTGTGAAAGCCGTCCAGGCGGGCCATGGGGGCACCACGGCCGACGGACCGGCGCAGACAAACCGCTCGCTCTATGTGGAGGACAATCCCCTCAGCCTGGCGCCGTTTGAGACCAAAGTTAAACTCATGGAAGACATCGACGCCTATGCCCGCGGCCTGGACGAGCGGGTGCGGCAGGTGTCTACGTCGATCTCCGGCTCCTGGCAGGCAGTGCAGATCATCCGCGCCGACGGCAGCCGCGCCGCCGATATCCGGCCGCTGGTCCGGCTCAATGTCTCCTGCGTGGTAGGCGACGGGGACCGGATGGAATCCGGCTCCTACGGCACCGGCGGGCGGGAGACGTATGAAACCTACCTCCACCCGGACACCTGGCACTTTGCCGCGGAAGAGGCCCTGCGGCAGGCTTTGGTGAACCTGGAGTCAGTCCCGGCCCCGGCCGGCGAGATACCTGTGGTCCTAGGTCCCGGATGGCCTGCCATTCTGTTGCACGAAGCCATTGGCCACGGATTGGAAGGCGATTTCAACCGCAAGAAGACGTCCGCTTTCTCGGAACTGATGGGCGAGCGTGTGGCGGCGCCTGGCGTCACCGTGGTGGATGACGGCACCCTGGATGACCGACGTGGCTCCCTCACCATCGACGACGAAGGCACGCCGACCCAGAGGACGGTGCTGATCGAAGACGGCATTCTTGTTGGCTATATGCAGGACCGTATGAACGCACGGCTGATGGGCGTGCCGGCGACGGGCAACGGACGGCGGGAAAGCTATGCCCACGCGCCCATGCCGCGCATGACCAACACGGTGATGGAAAACGGCGATCATGATCCGGAAGAAATTTTGAAGTCCGTGAAGAAAGGTCTCTATGCCGTCAACTTCGGCGGCGGCCAGGTGGACATTACGTCAGGCAAGTTCGTGTTCACATGCACGGAGGCGTACATGCTCGAAGACGGCAAGGTGGGGGCGCCGGTGAAAGGCGCAACGCTGATCGGCTCCGGCCCGGATGCGCTCAAGACCGTTTCCATGATCGGCAATGACATGGAACTCGACCCCGGTGTCGGCACCTGCGGCAAGGATGGCCAGGGCGTGCCCGTAGGGGTCGGCCAGCCGACCATGCTGTTGGACGAACTCACCGTCGGTGGCACGGAGGTCTAGAGATGGCTTCTAACCTTTCCAACCGACGCTGGCTGCTCACCAGCTATCCGGAGGGCATGCCAGATGAAAGCCATTTTGAACTGCAGGAAAATGTGGAGGTCCCGGCACTCGAAGACGGACAAATCCTGGTGCACGCGCGCTATCTTTCCGTCGATCCCTACATGCGGGGCCGCATTGCCCCCGGCGCCAACTATGCCGCCGGTGTGGAGCCAGGCGGATTGATGCAAGGAGGCGGCGTGGGTGAGGTGATCGAGAGCCGGTCGCCAGACTTCAGGGAAGGCGACATCATTGAGACCCGGGATTTCGGCTGGCAGGAATATGTCGTCCTCGGCCCGGACAACGGGGTCACCAAAGTGGATCCGGATTTAGCGCCGATCCAGAGCTCGCTCAGTTATTTGGGCATGCCGGGGCTGACCGCATATTTTGGGATGTTCGAGGTCATTAACGCCCAACCGGGCGATACCGTGGTGGTCTCGGCTGCCTCCGGCGCGGTTGGTCAGGTGGCCGGGCAACTGGGTAAGGCGCACGGTTGCCGCATGGTGGCGGTGGCCTCCAGCGACGACAAACTCGATTGGTGCAAAGAGATCGGCTACGTCGACGGTGTCAATTACCGGACCGCCGCGGATGACCTGCCGGGCGCCCTCAAGGCGGCTTGTCCTGACGGCGTCGACGGCTATTTCGACAACACAGCCGGGCCCATCCATGACGCAGTGATGGAAAACCTGGCCCAAAACGCCCGGATCGCCGTTTGCGGCACCGTCTCCCTCGCCGACCGGCTTGGCCAACCCGACATCGGGCCCCGCTACCACCGCCAAATCCTCGTCGCCCGTGCCCGCATCCAGGGATTTATCGTTTTCGACTTTGCCGAGACGTATGAAGAAGCTCGAAATCATATCGCCGGGCTGGTGCAGAAAGGTGAGCTGCAGTTCAAGGAAGATGTATCCGAGGGCGTCGAGACCATGGCCGCCTCATTCCTAAAGCTGCTCTACAGCGATAACTTCGGGAAGCAGTTGGTGAGGGTGTCGGGTTAGCCCCTTCTCTCTCTACCGTCATGCGCGGGCACCCCCCGCGTACTCATGTAAATTTAATATGGGTACCCGGGTCCGAGCCCGGGGATGACGAAATTTGGGCAACAAACTTAACGTCGATTAACTCATTCCCCATTCACACCCAAATCCCACTATACATCCCTCTGGCCGACCTTCAAAAAGTGTCTTAGTGTTTTAGCGGTGGTCACTGAGCACCTTTTTGAACACGCATAACCACCACCCTGGGAGGCCTCCAATGGACAAACAACTCACCGACGCAGCGGCTAAGCTGCGTGAGGATGCCATTGAATACCACCGGTTCCCGACCGCCGGGAAAATCTCCGTCAACACAACCGTGCCGCTCGCAAACCAACGGGACCTCTCCTTGGCCTACTCACCGGGGGTCGCCTACATCTCGACGCTCATTGAGGAGCAGCCGGAAGAAGCGGCCAATGTGACGGCCAGGGGGAACCTGGTCGCGGTGATCTCCAACGGGACTGCCGTCCTGGGCCTCGGCAATATCGGCGCACTCGCTTCCAAACCGGTCACGGAAGGAAAAGGCGGGCTCTTCAAAAAGTTTGCCGGTATCGACGTGTTTGATATTGAGATCAACGAGACCGACCCCGACAAATTGGTGGAGATTATTGTGGCGCTGGAACCAACCTTCGGCGGCATCAACCTGGAAGACATTAAGGCGCCCGAATGTTTCGAGGTGGAAGAAAAAGTCAAATCCCGGGTCAGCATCCCGGTTATGCACGATGACCAGCACGGCACCGCCATCATCACCGGCGCGGCGGTCATGAACGCCATGGAAATCACCGGCCGCAAAATTGAGGAAGTGACCCTGGTCTGCAACGGCGCCGGCGCGGCGGCCCTCGCGTGCCTAGACCTGCTCCTCACCCTCGGCCTCAAGAAAGAGAACATCCTCATGGTCGACTCCCGGGGTGTCGTGCATTCGGAGCGCGAAGGCCTCGGTAACCAATACAAAGCGCGCTACGCCATGAAGACGGAAGCCCGCTCCCTCGCCGACGCCATGGTGGGGCGGGATATTTTTTTAGGGGTTTCGGTCGCAGACACGGTGACCCAGGACATGATCAAGTCCATGGCGCCCGACCCGATCATCATGGCGCTTGCGAACCCCGACCCGGAAATCCGCCCGGAGCTCGTGAAAGAAGTAAGCCCCAACTCCATCATTGCCACGGGGCGGAGCGACTATCCCAATCAGGTGAATAACGTGCTCTGTTTTCCCTTCATGTTCCGGGGGGCGCTGGACGTGGGAGCGACGACAATCAATGACGAAATGAAAGCGGCTTGCACCCAGGCGCTCGCCGAACTGGCCAAGGCGGAAGCGGACGAAACCGTGGTACAGGCCTACGGCACTGAAATGAAATTCGGCCCGGACTATGTGATACCGAAACCGTTTGATCCACGCCTGCTCGCCCAGCTCGCGCCCGCGGTAGCCAAGGCAGCCATGGAATCCGGCGTTGCCACCCGGCCTATTGAAGACCTGGACTTCTACCGCCAGCAACTTTCCGAGTTTACGTTCCAGTCCGGACATGCCATGCGGCCGCTGTTCGACCGGGCGCGGCAGGACCCGAAGCGGGTTGTCTACGCAGAAGGGGAATCGTCCCGCGTGCTCCGCGCCGTGCAGAACGCGGTGGATGAAGGCATCGTCAAACCCATTCTCATCGGTCGGCGGAGCGTGGTGGCGCTCCGGCTCGAACAGTTGGGACTACGTCTAAAAATAGATGAAGACTTTGAACTCTGTGATCCCGAACAAGACGACCGCTACCGGGATTACTGGGAGCTCTACCATTCCATCATGCGCCGCGAAGGCGTCTCCGTAAATGAAGCACGGCGGCTGGTCAGGACCAACACCACCGTGATCGGCGCCTTGATGGTGCAGCGGGGTGAAGCAGACGCCATGCTCTGCGGCGCGCAAAGCCGCTACACGGATCATCTGGAGCACGTGTTCGACATCATTGGGCTCCGGGAGAATGTGGAACGCTCTGCCGCCATGAGCATGCTCATTATGGAGAAAGGCACCTTCTTTATCTGTGACCCCTATGTGAATCCGGGACCCACCGCCGAACAAATTGCCCAATTCACCGTCCTAGCGGCCGAGACTGTTCGGCGGTTTGGCATTGAGCCCAAGGCCGCCATGTTGTCACATTCGAACTTCGGGTCCTCCGACAGCCCGCGGGCCACCAAAATGCGGGAGGCGGCGGAACTCGTCCGCGAGATGGATTCCAGCTTCGAGGTGGAAGGCGAGATGCATGCGGACGTGGCGCTCCGCGAGGAACTCAGGACACCGCTGATCGGGGAAAGCGGACTCTCCGGCCAGGCAAACCTGCTGATCATGCCTACCCTGGACGCAGCAAACATCTCTTATAACCTGCTGCGGGTCTTGTCCGGCGGGGTCTCTGTCGGACCGATGCTGTTAGGGCTGAAAAAAACGGCCCACATCATGCAGGACTCGGTGACAACGCGGGGTATCCTGAACATGACGGCGATCGCCGTGGTGGATGCGCAATCCGAGGGCGATCCAGAACTGCCGTTTGGTTCATAATTAAATTCCCTCAGTCGCCGGGCGGGGCTACGCCGCCAGAAATCCTTTTGTGTTTCGTCCCATCCGAGAAGGCGCACGTTTGTGAGCTCGGGCTGCGCCCGACCCACTGAATCGGCGAGACTATTAACCTAGAGTCGTAGTTTGAGATCTAGCAGAGGAGCGCGCAACGCGCTAGCCCGCGACTGCGGCGAACCGAGCGGCGGAGCCGCGCCCGGCGACTGAGGGAAAAATATAGAGTCCTACCCCTGCTTCCAGGGCAACCCGCGGTGCTTCCAGCCGCCTACATTGCCGCGGTGGCCGCCGTCGTCTTTGTCGCCTTCGAAACCTTCCAGGATGTTATAGGCGTTCGTGTAGCCAGCCTCCGTCACGGCGATGGCGGCGTCAATAGAGCGCACACCGGAGCGGCACATGATCAGGAGCTTGACGTCTTTGTCAGGGCACGCAGCAGCCACATCGTTCGTGAAAGACGGATTGACTTCCATAGTAGGAAAGATTTTCCAGGCAATGTCGAGCTGGTCTTTGTCGACACCGGACAGGTCGGTTTTGCCAACGTAGGCCCATTCCGCATCGGTCCGGCAATCAATGAGGACAGCGGAGTCTTCCTTTTCCAGGATATTCCAGGCTTCTTCCGGCGTCACATCGCCGGCATAGTTTTTCGTGTCATCTTGGGACATTTGAATTTCTCCCGGCTGAAATGTCTTGCGCGGAAAGTGCCACAGAGCGGGCCGCGAGACAACGATTTCCCTGGTGGCCGACCAATCGGCTAGAGTCCTGAATTTAAAGACACTTTTCTAATGCGGGAGAGAGGTGTATTAAGCCGGTCATCCATGACCTCAGAAGCTTCTTCACCCGAGAGCCCGGAGACGCGGCCGGCAGACCTGCCAGCGGTGAGTGTCATCGTGCCAGTCTTAAACTAAGCCGGGAATATTTCGCCGTTGGTCCAGGAAATCACGGACGCCTT
>PBPM01000114.1 GCA_002724635.1 Rhodospirillaceae bacterium | reverse complement strand
TGCTCAATGGATTGATCGTCCAGCCAGATATCCGAGATATGAAAGCTAGTAAAGGCTCCGCTGAGTCCGTCCCCGGGCGCAGGTTTCCAGGTTATGCCAAGAAGGACGGATTGATCCTTCATTTCTTTCTTACCGCTTTCGGGCCATACTTTTTGAGAGATGAGATCGGACACGCGGATGGATTCACGACCCTGCCAAATACGGGTGGCGGAATCGAAGGTCATGGTTTGCGGTTCAGTCTTCTCGCCGTCTCCTGTCTTGGGAACCCGCTTGGCGACAATCGTTCCTTCGTCGCCCTTGACCTCGACTTCCAAGATTTTCCAGGTGAGTCCGTTTCGTCTGCAATGGCTGGGCTCATCCTCAAGAAGTAGAATATGATTTTCCGCAGGGAAAATACCGATTCCCCGGTAGCCTCCGGCGTCCTTGTCCTTGTTGTTGGGAGGGAGCACGGGAACCGCAGAGGTCTTGGGGTCGGGCGGAAGAAACCCATGGGCATGCATAACCGTGCCGAGCGGGACGTCGCGAAGATCCGCCGGAGCATTGTGGTAACGGACCATGCCGTAGGGAAGCAGGGCAAAAGGGTGGGGGTCGTTCCGGTAGAACTTACCCGTTCCCTCCACGCGGATGCTTCCGCGCCGGTTGGGGTGGTCCACAAAGATGATTTCCCCGCGGTAAGAGTGGGCTTTTTCAATCGGTGGAAATTTGCCTTCCTCGGGTCGGAATGGTTCACTCTCCTCGACAACGGACGCAAGGACAGTCGATCCGAATAGAAAAGCAGAGAGAAATAAAAGCAGGAATTGCCTGATCATAAGGTGAGCACTTTGTTGCTGTCGCCAAATTGGTCGGTTTCCACACCCATTTTTTGAGCCATGAGAAGGAGCAGGTTGCTCATGTGGGCATCGGCATTGAGCGGGCGGCTGCAGATACGGTAATGGTCGCCTGGTTTGTCGAGGGTGTATCCGTCAAAATGCCCTTCGTTGAAATCCAGGTGGCTGCCGTGTTTCAGGCCGAGATCGGAACCGCCGGCAAGGACGAGAGGCAGGTTGGCGTTACCGTGGCTGTGCCCGTAGGACATGCCGCTGCCGAATAGGGACATGGTTGAACCGAGAAGCGGTTTTCCGCTCAGGTCCTTGGTTTCTTCCAGTCGGCTTAGGAAGTAGCTGAACTGCTCGATGGCAAAGGTATCGTAGTTGGTGAGCTTTTCCATGTAGCCCTCATCGCCTCCGTGGTGGCTGAGTTGGTGGCGCGACTCGGTGATGCCGATCTCGGGAATGGCAAAGGCATCGCCTTCGCCGCCGAGGCTGAAGGTGGCCACACGGGTGACGTCCGTTTGAAAGGCGAGCACCATGAGGTCGTAAACGGTACGGAAATAATCCCCGGCCTGTGCCTTGTTTACTTTGCGGTTGGTGCGTTTGCGGTCGGCATCGGAGATTTTCGGCAAGGGGGTATCCAGCCAGTTGTCCGCCCGGCGGGTGCGGATTTCTGCTTCGCGGACGGAGGTGAGGTACTGGTCCATCCGTCCTTTGTCCCGGACCCCCATTTTTTTCTCGAGACGGCGGACTTCCTCCAGGTTGTCATCCAGTACGCTGGCTTTGCGGCGGAGTCTTTTGCGTTGGGCTTCGATACCTCCTTTGGGTTCCTCAAAAAGGGAAGAGAAAATCTGGCTGCACTGGCGCATGGCAGGAAGCTGCACGCCGTCCGCAGTCCAGGCGAGTGATCCCTGGGTGAGGGCGATTTCCGTGGAAGGGTAGCGGGTATACTGCCCGGTGACTTCGGCAATCTTTTGATCCACCGAAATGGTGTTGCGGTGAGCGGCTCCGATTTTGCCCCCGGTCAGGAAGACGTTGATGCAATTGTGGTGATGACCAATGCTGCCCGGGTGGTGCAGGCCACTGACGGGGGTGATGGCTTCGCGGTGTTTTTCCAGTGGCTTGAGGGAACGGGAGAACTTGTAGTCCGGGCCGGATTCGGTGATCTGGTAGTTGAGGGAGTGAACGCCGTTTGCGAGGTAGATGAAGGCGCTTCGTCTCGGTGTGGAGACCTTTTCGGCCGCCTTGAGCGGGTTCATGCATTCAAGCATGGGGAGCGCGATGCAGGTGCCCATGGCCCGGAGTGCATGGCGGCGATCGATTAACCAGGATTGCGATAAGTAGTTCATGTTGTTTCCCCTTTGGCGTGTTGAAATTCTAGCGTTTGCGGATGAGGTCGGAAAGGGCCACGGCCCGTACGATGTCTTTTATTTTGAAATGATTTCCCTTTGCATTTTCAACGATGGATGAAACGCCTTCCTTGTCGTCGATCGTGAGGACGCGGCGCAGGGCATAGGTGCAGAGGTGTTCGATGAAGGCCCGGGCAAAGCGTTCGCGGTCATCGAGAAGCAGTTCCTTGAAGTCCACGGAATTCTTGAATTTTCGACCGTCCGGCAAGGTCCCCGAGGCGTCAACCGGAGGGTTCTTGCCAACTCCGGTGGGAATGTGTTCGTGGGTTCTCCACTGACCAATGGCGTCATACTGGTCAAAGGCCAGGCCCAACGGATCAATCGTTTTGTGACAGGCGGCGCAGTTGGGGTCGGAGACGTGGGCTTCCATTCTTTGGCGGATCGTCACTTTTTCGCCCTTGGGCGGCACGGGTTCGATGGGATCGACGTTTGCAGGCGGGGGAGGCGGGGTTTTGTTGAAGATGGTCTCACTCAACCAAACCCCTCGGTGTACCGGACGGTGTCGGGTGCCGTCCGACGTTAAGCCAAGAACGCCACCCATGGTGAGCAATCCGCCGCGGTTGTGTTCGGGCTTGAGGGATACCCGCTGAAACCCGGGCTTTGTGGGTTCGGGGAGTCCGTAAAAGTCGCAGAGACGGGCATTGGCCATGGTCCAGTCGGAATCGAGCAGGCTCTCGATGGGAAGGTTCTCACTGAGTAATTCCCGAAAAAATTCAACCGGCTCGTGGGCCATGCTTGTCTCCAGCCAGTCATCGTAGGTGGGGTAGAGCTTTTTATCCGGTGGGAACATGCCCACGCGGTGGAGCTGTAGCCATTGGCGGGTGAAATCTTCGACAAATCTTTCGATTCGATCATCCGAGAGCATGCGGTCGACCTGTTTGTTCAACTCAGGCCCGTTGAGATTACCTTTGTCCGCCTGGGCAAGGAGCCTGCCGTCCGGCATGGAACTCCAAAGGAAGTAGGAAAGTCGGGAGGCCAGTTCGTACTCTTTAAGCCGTTCTCGCGGTTCAGGGTCTCCTTCGACCAGATAGATGAAGTTCCGAGAAGTTAGAACGCGGAGCATGGCCGTGCGGAAAGCCTCTTTGGCCTTCTCTCCTGCTTCGAGATCGGTTTGATAGGATTCAATATAGCCGGCCAATTCCTGCGGGTCCACCTGCCTGCGCCATGCCCGCTCGGCGAAACGTTGCAGGTGACCGGCGACCTCTTCGAGGGTTGCGTTATTTTCTGGAAATACTCCTGTTCGCAGGGCTTTTTCACGAGGGGTTACAATGGGTCCTTCCCATTCGATCCAGTCCAGGAGAACCGTGGAGAAAATCCCGTTTCCATCTCCGTCAAACATCTGCGGGGCATTGGGATTCAAAAGGGCGGTCTCACTGCTGTGCGTGAAGATGTAGGCGTTTGAACTTCCGAGCGCCCCGCGAAACGCGCCTCCTCCCCGGCGGTCAATGCGGTCAGTGGCCACCACCGCAAAATGGAGCTGGGTGGGCATCTCCAAAAAAATTTCGAATTCGTAAATCCGTGGCTCGTCCTCCGGGGCCGTGACGTCCATCTCGATAAGTCCGTTCACGGTTTCCTCGCTGGTTTTCATTCCGATGCTCAGGTGGGCGGGCTGTCCGCCGGGCGGACGGACGCCACTGGCCTGAAGGCGCAGTTTATAAAGTCCGCTGTGTTCCGGACCGGTTCTTCCTAACCAATGAGAGGAGAGGGCTTGATCGACCCTGCCGGGGAAAAGGAGTTGGCGAAGGGGGCGTTTGATTCCGAATCGTTTGAGGGCTTCTTTTTGTTTTTCGCCACCTCTGTACCGTAAGTCCGCAGCCGTCTTACGTACTTTTCGGGCTTCGCCTTCGACCTGAGGAAAGGCACGGTCCAAAACAATTTCGGCAGCCTGATAATACCGATCGACGTGCGAGGGTGACAAGGACAGTTGGGAACCGATGCGTTCGTATCCGTGCCAGAGCGTGTCCTCGTTTAGTTCGCCCGGTTTGGTGGGGTCGTAGCGGACTCCCAGAAGGTCGTAAACGGTGTTTTGGTATTCCTTGCGGCTGAGGCGATAGTGGGCCACGGGCGGGCGGGCGGCCATCCGGGCGGCCTTGCCTTCGCTTAAGCTTTGATCCAAGCGGGAGATGAAGTCGGAAATTTCCACCTCCCCCGGGCGGGGTTCATCCTCCGGGGGCATCTCGCCGGCATTGATCCGTTCGTTTACTTCCGCCCAGAGGTGGCTGTCGGTCCCGGCCTTGAAGTCACGGGACAGGGTGTCGATTCGCAAGTCTCCCTTTTGCTTTTTCGGGCCATGGCAGCTCACGCAATGCTTGGTGAGGAATTTCTCGAAGGATGTATTCTCCGAAGAAAGTGTGAAGGGGAGGAGGGCGAGCAGTATTGGAAATCGTGGCATGACGAACCGGTTATTTGCAGATACATAATTATCGCTCGTCCACGAGTTTTTTACCGTTCTGCGAATTAGCCCACATTTCTCACGGTCTGTCTGCTGTGACCCGCTGCACGACTGCCTGCCTGCGTTGCGCTTGTGTCATCCTTGGGCAGGGTGTACGCACCCAGCCCGGCGTCCTCCTCTGCGCGCGCCTTGCCAGGAAGCCGTTCGCGGAGTCTCGCGACGAAATCCCGTGAGAAATCCGGGTTAGGAGATCAATTCCTTGATGATGCCCTTGCCTTCAAATCCAGTCAGGCGTTGTTCGAGACCGTTGTAGTACCAGGTCAGTTCTTCGTGGTCGATGCCGAGCAGGTGCAGCGCGGTGGCGTGGAGTTCGTAGCTGTGGACGATTTTGTCGACCGCCTTGAAGCCGAGTTCGTCGGTGGCGCCGTAGGTCGTGCCTGGCTGGATGCCGCCGCCCGCCATCCAGGCGGTG
This sequence comes from Rhodospirillaceae bacterium, assembly GCA_002724635.1. Taxonomy (GTDB): domain Bacteria; phylum Pseudomonadota; class Alphaproteobacteria; order UBA6615; family UBA6615; genus UBA8079. The sequence continues at coordinate 856 of PBPM01000114.1, read as the reverse complement.
AAGCCGCCGCCGTTGTGGTCGCGGCCCTTGGCGGCTTTGCCCTGGGCGGCTGGCTGGCGTCCAAACTCGGAAGTACAGATGACCAGGGTGTCTTCGAGCAGGCCGCGGGACTTGAGGTCCTTGAGCAGGGCGGCGGCCCCGGTATCGAGGATGGGTCCCCAGTAGCCGTGGTCGCGGGGCAGGTCCTCGTGGCTGTCCCAGTTGGGACGAATCTTTTCCGCCGTGGTGTTCTCGGCTCCGCAGTAGACCTGGATGAAACGGACACCTCGCTCGGCGAGCCTGCGAGCCAGCAGGCATTGCCGGCCGAATGGGCCGATGTCGGGATGGTCGATCGCGTAGAGCTTCTTGGTGGCCTGAGTTTCTCCGGCTAGGTCCGTCACCTCCGGGGCGCTGAGCTGGAGGCGTGCAGCCATCTCGTAGGCGCGGATGCGGGCTTCCAGCTCGGTGTGTCCGGCCCGTGGGGCCTTGTGCAACTCGTTGAGTTCGCGCAGTAGGGAGAGTCCGGCCCGGTCGCGGTCGGGGCTGGCATCCTTGAAGGCTGCAGGTGGAAACAGGTCGGCGATTGGGCGGTCGGGGTTCTTGACGTCGAGCGTGGTCGCCTGGTGCCGTGCGGGCAGGAAGCCGGCGCCCCAGTTGATGATGCCGCCCGGAGGCAGGCCGCGGACGTCCGGCAGTACGACGAAGGCCGGCAGGTTTTCCGACTCGCTCCCCAGCCCGTAGGTCACCCATGCGCCCATGCTGGGGAAGCCTGGCAGGGTCTGCCCCGTGTTCATCATGAAGTTGCCGGGGCCGTGCAGCGCCGTCTTGCTATGCATGGAGTAGATGAATGCCATATCGTCCACGCAGGTGGCGAGCT
>PBPM01000113.1 GCA_002724635.1 Rhodospirillaceae bacterium | reverse complement strand
CACCACAGAGGGCCACCGTGACATCCTGGTCTACCGTGAGGGCGGCCGTATGGAGCCCTTCAACTTTACCGTGCCGTATCCGCAGCCCTATCTACCGCGTGCGCTGTCCTACGAGGTGCCGGGCCGTATCTTGGCCGACGCATCGGAGATGCACCCCCTAAATGAGGGCCGTGTGATCGAAATCCTTAAGGAACTAAATGCGCAAGAGGTCGAGGCGATTGCGGTCTGCTTATTGTGGTCGATCATCAATTCGGCGCATGAGGATCGGGTTGGCGAGTTGATTGAACAGCACCTACCGGGTGTGCCCTTTACGTTGTCCCATGAGCTTAACCCGTCCCTGCGCGAGTATCGTCGTGCCTCCTCGACGGCGATTGACGCCTCGCTAAAGCCTTTGATGAGTGCCTACATGCACAATCTTACGGGTCGGCTCGCCGACGCCGGATTCGGCGGGCGCGTCCTGATCGTGACATCCCAGGGCGGAATGATGGACGCCGGCGATGTCGCCGAGCAGCCCATCCATCTGATCAATTCGGGCCCGTCGATGGCGCCGGTCTCCGGTCGGTATTTCGCGCGTGAGGACGAGGGTTCGGACACTGCAGTCATCGCTGACACGGGCGGTACTACCTATGACGTCAGTCTGGTGCGTCGCGGCCGGATTCCTTGGACTCGTGAAACTTGGATTGGTCAGCCCTATCGCGGCCATATGACCGGCTTCCCGTCGGTCGATGTGAAATCGATCGGTGCGGGCGGCGGCTCCATAGCCTGGGTCGACGACGGGGGCATGCTGCATGTCGGTCCCCAGAGCGCCGGTGCGGTGCCGGGACCGTCCTGCTATGGCAATGGTGGCGATAAGCCGACGGTGACAGATGCCTCGCTGGTTCTCGGCTATCTCGACCCGGAATTTTTCCTCGGTGGCTCCATGTCTCTCGATCCCGAAGCCGCTCGTGGCGCGATCGAGCGCGACGTGGCCACCCCGATGGGCATCGGCCTGGAGGAGGCCGCTGCTGCCATCATCGCGATTGCGACCGAGAACATGGTGCAGGCCATCGTCGATATCACCGTCAACCAAGGCATCGATCCGCGCGACGCGATCCTGATCGGCGGCGGCGGTGCGGCCGGTCTCAACTCGACCGCGATTGCCCGGCGTCTGGGTAGCGGGCGGGTCGTGATCCCTGAGGTCGGCGCGGCCCTCAGCGCGGCTGGCGCCATGATGTCGGATCTGCATTCGCAATACACGCGGACCTTCTTTGCCACCTCCGAGGCCTTCGATGCCGACGGCGTCAACGCGATCCTCGGTCAGCTCGAGGATCGCTGCAGTGAATTCATCGACGGCCCGGGGCAGGGGTCGATTAGCCAGACCATCGAATTCTTCGCCGAGGCGCGTTATCCCGAACAGGTCTGGGAGATCGAGGTGCCGCTTGCAACGCGGCGGTTCGAGAGTGAGGCGGATCTTCAGGCATTAATCACGGAGTTCCACAAGGTCCATGAGGATATCTTCGCCATCAACGATCCGGAATCCGGGATCGAGGTCGTAGGCTGGACTGCGTCGGTAAAGTGCCGACTCAAAGAGAGCGAAAGTGGGTCGCTGGCTGCCGCCGATACGAAGCTGTCCGTCGACGGCACCCGCAAGGTCTATTTCGCAGAGACCGGCTATGTGGACGCCACGGTTCGCCGCTTCGAGTCTATGAAGGCGGGTGAACAGCTTCCCGGCCCGGCGATCATCGAATCGCCGTTCACGACCGTTGTGGTCGATCCCGGGGCGAAAGCCGAGCGACGCGCATCAGGCAGCGTTTCGATCGTGCCCGGCATTACGCCGGCAGCGCATTAGGGGAGGCTCCTATGGCAGAAAAGATCGACGGCGTACAACTCGCACTCCTATCCAATCGTCTAGAGGGCATCTCACGCAAGATGGGCAACACCCTTATGCGCACCGGTCGGTCCGGTGTGCTCAACATCGCGCGCGACTTTTCCTGTTGCATCTTAACCGCCGGCGACCAGCTCGCGGCGGTCGCCGAGAGTCTGCCGATCCACGTGCTGTCGGGACCGGACATGATGGCGGCGACCATGAAGGTTTACCATCCGGAGCTGAAGCGTGGGGACGCGTTCCTGCACAACTCGCCCTATCACGGCTGCTCGCACCCGGCCGATCACACGATTCTGGTACCAGTGATCGACGACGAAGGCATCCACCGCTACACGATGGCGGCGAAGGCGCACCAGGCCGACATCGGTAACTCGATCCCCACCACCTATCACGGTACTGCGCGGGACGTGTACGAGGAGGGTGCGCTGATCTTTCCGGCCGTGAAGGTACAGGAAAACTATGAGCACAACATGGACATCGTTCGGATGTGCAGGCTACGCATCCGGGTTCCCGATCAGTGGTGGGGCGATTATCTGGCGATGATAGGGGCAGCGCGTATTGGAGAGCGCGAACTCTTAGCGCTCGGCCGGGAGGTCGGCTGGGACACGCTCGAGGCCTTCAACGAACAATGGTTCGACTATTCCGAGGAGCGGATGGTCGGAGCGATTCGGCAACTTCCGGCCGGCAGCGCGACCCGTACCTCGACCCACGATGCGATCCCCGGTACCCCCGAAGACGGCATAACCATCACCAGCAAGGTGACGGTTGATCCCGACGGCGCCGAGGTGACGGTTGACCTGATGGACAATCCGGACACTCAACCCTGTGGTCTCAACCTATCCGAGGCTTGCGCGCGAACGGCGGCGATGGTCGGTGTGTTCAATTCTATCGACCATTCGGTGCCCAAGAATGCCGGCTCGTTTCGGCGTATAAAGGTGCTGTTGCGCGAGGGTTCAGTGTGCGGAATTCCGAAACATCCCACGTCCTGTTCGGCGGCGACCACGAACATCGCCGACCGGGTCGCCAACCCAACTCAGGCGGCCATTGCTGAGATCGCGGATGGGTTTGGGCTCGCCGAGTGCGGCGCGATTATTCCGCCAGCCGTCGGCGTTGTGTCGGGAACCGACCCAGAACGGGGAGAGCCCTTCGTCAACCAAGTGTTTCTTGGCCTCACGGGTGGCGCCGGTGCGCCGGATGCGGATTGCTGGCAGTCCATCTGCCATGTTGGTAATGGCGGGCTCTGCTATCAGGACTCAATCGAACTCGATGAACTACGCCAGCCGATCTACGTGAAGACGCGGACTTTCGCTCGGGACACGGAGGGCGCCGGGAAATACTGCGGTGCCCGGTCTGCATATACGGAGTTTGGTCCCCGGGTCGGCAACCTCGATGTCGCATATGTCAGCGACGGCGGCATTAACGGTCCGAAGGGCGTGCGTGGCGGCCTCGGTGGTTCGGTATCCGGCCAGTACAAGATCACCCGTAACAACGCGCGCGAGGATCTGCCGAACTGCGCGGTGGTCAACCTAGTGGCCGGCGAGCTCATCAGCTCGCAATCCTGCGGCGGCGGCGGCTACGGCGATCCCACGGATCGTGAGCCGGAGATGGTCGCGCGCGACGTGGCGGAGGATTATGTTTCGGTCGAGCGTGCGCGCGACGTCTACGGTGTGGTTGTCGACGAAACTGGAAATATCGATCTTGATGCCACCGCGAAACGCCGCGCCGAGCTTAATGCCTGATGGGTGATGCCGCGGCAACCGGCGAGGCCTTCGATGGGGTTCAACTTGCCCTTTTGTCGAACCGCCTCGATGGCGTCGTCAAGAAGATGGCGAACACCTTGCTGCGCACCGGGCGCTCCGGGGTGCTCAACATGGCGCGGGACTTCTCTTGCTGCATCGTCACCGCCGACCACCACCTGCTGACCGCGACCGAAAGCCTACCTATTCATGTTCTGTCGGGGCCGGATATCATGGCGCGTTGGATGTGCGAGGTGCATCCGGATTTGAAGCGCGGCGACGCGTTCCTGCACAACTCTCCCTATCATGGTTGTTCCCACCCCGCCGATCACACGATCCTAGTGCCGGTCATGGACGATGCCGGTGTGCACCGGTTCACGCTCGCGGCGAAGGCGCATCAGGCGGACATCGGCAACTCGATCCCGACGACCTATCATGCGCGCGCGCGCGATCTTTACGAGGAAGGGGCGCTAATTTTCCCTGCGGTCCGGGTGCAGCGGGATTACGAGAATATCGACGATATCATCCGGATGTGCCGGATGCGCATCCGGGTCCCGGACCAGTGGTGGGGCGATTATTTAGCGATGATCGGTGCGGCACGCATCGGCGAGCGGGAACTGTCAGCCCTGGCCGAGGATGTTGGCTGGGACCGGCTGGATGCGTTCGCCAAACAGTATTTTGATTATTCCGAGGCGCGCATGGCCGCGGCCCTGAGTGAACTTCCGGCCGGGACGGCCTCCCATTTCAGTACCCATGACCCCATTCCGGGAACACCCGAAGAAGGGGTAAAGATCAAAGTCTGCGTAACGGTCGATCCGGATGCGGCCCGTGTGCATGTCGATCTCCGCGACAATCCCGATGCTATGCCCTGCGGCCTCAACCTGTCCGAGGCTTGTTCGCGGACGGCGGCGATGGTCGGGGTCTTCAACTCGATCGACCACTCGGTCCCGAAGAACGCCGGTGCCTTCCGCTGTATCGACGTCGATCTGCGCGAGGACTGCATCGTGGGAATCCCTAGGCACCCCACCAGCTGTTCGGCGGCGACAACGAACGTTGCGGATCGTGTGTCGAACTCGGTTCAGGCATCGATGGCCAAGATCTCCGAGGAGATCGGTCTCGCCGAGTGCGGCGCGTCGAGCCCGCCCGCGGCGGCAGTTGTTTCGGGTGTGAATCCGGAGACCGGCAAACCGTACATCAACCAGGTATTCTTAGGCCGCACCAACGGGGCCGCGAGCGCGCATACGGATGCTTGGTGGACGATCGGTCATGTGGGCAATGCGGGCATGTGTTTCCTTGATTCCGTCGAGCTCGACGAGCTGCGCCTGCCGATCTATGTGCACGCGCGCGGTTTCATGGCCGACAGCGAGGGCGCGGGTCGGAACTGTGGCGCGCCCCAAGGTTTCGCGATTTATGGACCACGGGTCGGCTCCATGTCCCTCGTCTACAACTCGGACGGTACCATTAACGGCCCCAAGGGCGTGCGTGGCGGCCTGAACGCTGCGAACGCCGGGCAGGAAAAGCGCACGGCGAACGGTCGCGAGGAAGAGGTTCCCCGGGTCGGCCAGATCACACTTGATGCAGGTGAACTCATCGTCTCGCGGTCGTGCGGCGGTGGCGGCTTCGGACTTCCCTGTGAGCGCGATCCGGAGCAGGTGCGTATTCAGGTCGCCGAGGGTTTCGTCAGCCGTGCACGCGCACGCGAGGTTTACGGTGTGGTGTTGGATGACAGCGGCGAGGTTTCCGTGACGGAAACCGAGGCGTTGCGGGCGGAGATGATTGAATGAAAGACGTTCCCGTTTCCGGCCATTGCGATCACAGGTTCGAGGCAGTGGAGTCCGCATTTCGCCGCAACATGGCTATGGGCGACGCCGATTGTGGTGATGAACTCGGTGCCTGCGTTTCGGTCGTCATCGACGGCGAGCCGGTCGTTGACCTTTGGGGCGGCTTTCAGGACGCGGCGCGGACCCGGCCATGGGAGGCGGACACCATCACCTGCATGATGTCGGTTACCAAGGCCTGCGCGGCCATCTCGCTGCTGCGGCTCGTCGACGACGGCGTGATCGATCTGGAAGAGCGGGTCGCCGCGTATTGGCCGAACTTCGCGCAGAACGGCAAGGAGACAATGACCGTGCGGACGCTCATCTCGCACCAGTCGGGCGTGATCTATGCCGATGGGGCCCCCGCCGGTTCGCTTTGGGATATCCAGCCGGTGCGCCGTGCATTGGAGGCTGCGACGCCGGAATGGGAGCCGGGGATGGGCGGCGCCTATCATTCCTTCACCTATGGCCCTTTGCTCGATGGGCTGATCTTCAATGCCACCGGTCGCGGCGTCGCCGACGTCTGGCGGGAAGAAATTGCGGACCCGCTGGGCATCGACTATCACATCGGTCTGAACGATGAAGAGGCCGCCCGGCGCGCAGAGTTCGTTGAGACGCCGGGTACGCCGTCACGCGACGCGATCAAGGGTGACATCAGGACGCCGCTGACCCGCGCTTGGGCGCCGCTGCCGCGCGACGAGGACTTCAACTCCGAGGATTGGGTGCGCGGTTCGTTTGCGTCCGCGAATGGACACGGAAATGCCCGCGCCATCGCCCGGCTTTATGGAGGGCTGGCCGGCGACGGGACCATCGGCGGGAAGACTTACCTGTCGCGCGAGCTGATCGCCGACTCCATCAGCGAACATTGGGACGACATGGACCGTATGACCAATCGACCGTTCCGCTTCGGGTGCGGTTTCATGTTGTCGTGCGAGGCGTTTCCGTTCGGCGGGCAGCGTCGCAACTTCGGGCATACGGGGATCGGTGGCGCGATCGGTTTTGGCGACCCCGAACGGCGTTTGGGTTTCAGCTACTGCGGCAACCGGATGGCGCCCATCGCCAATACAGGCCCGTTCGGCGGGCCATTGATCGACGCTATGTATACGGCACTTTGAGTTTGGGAGAGACGAGATGCGGTTTGAAGGGAAAGTGGCTCTAGTGACAGGTGGATCGTCGGGGATTGGCGCCGAGACCTGCGTGCGCTTCGCGGGAGAGGGCGCCAACGTCGCGGTGGTAGCGAGTTCGTCGCTGGACAAGGCGCAGGCCACCGTCGACCGGTGCCAGGGTCGCGGCAGGGCGTTTGTGTGCGACCTCGCGGACGTCGGTGCGATCGACCGGCTGGTGGCCGATGTGATCGAAGCCTTCGGGCAGGTAGATATCTTGGTGAACTCTGCGGGGGTGTTCTTTCCGACCCGCGTCGGCGAGACCGACGAGGCCATGTTCGACCAGATGATCGACACCAACCTCAAGGGCTGCTTCTTCATGTGTGACCGAGTCGGGCAGCACATGATCGCACGCGGGGAGGGAGGCAAGATCGTCAACATGGGCTCGGGGGCCGGCGTGGCCGGGCGCTCCAACTACCTCGTCTATTCGGCGGTGAAGGCGGGGGTGATCAACATGACCCGCTCCTTCGCAGTCGCGCTCGCCCCGCACGGCATCAATGTGAACTGCCTGGCGCCGGGAAACACGGCGACGCCGATGAACGAGAATGTACGCACCGAACCGGAATATGCCGAGATCTATGCGACCATCCAGGACAAGACTCCTAGTCCTCGCGAGTTTGCCGATCCGCGCGAGATGGCGGGCGCGATCATGTTCTTTTGCTCCGACGATGCGAACGCATCCTACGGCGCGATGCTGCTCATGGATGAAGGCGTTTCCGCCGGATATTGAATTCAGACACGTAGAAGGAGAGGAAAGACGATGGAACTAAGAAACAAGGTGGCCTTGATCAGTGGCGGCTCGTCGGGGATCGGCGAGGCGATTTCCCGAAAGTTCGCATCCGAGGGTGCGACCTGCGCAGTGATCGCCAGCTCCAAGATACGCAAAGCCAACAAGGTCGCGAAGGAGATAAAACGCAGGTCGAAGGGCTATGTCTGCGACGTGACCAAGCCCAAGGATTGTGAGGCAACGGTCACGAAGGTACTCAAGAACCATGGTAAGATCGACATTCTCGTGAATGCCGCGGGCGTCTTCTACCCCACTCCGACCGGCGATACGAAGCCCGCCGACATGAACCGCATGGTCGACATCAACCTCAAGGGCCAGTGGAACATGATCAATGCGGTTTCGCCGCACATGGTCTCGCGCAAACAAGGCAACATCATCAATATGGCGTCGGTGGCGGGCATGGTAGCGCTGCCGGCCTACGGCGTATACTGCGCGACCAAGGCTGGGATCATTATGTTAACCAAGTGCTTGGCGGTGGAGTTGTCGCGTTCGGGCATCCATGTGAACTCGATCTCGCCGGGCAACACAGCGAGCCCGATGAACGAGGACATCCGCACCGATCCGGAACTGAAGCCGGTGCTCGATTTTATGGATATGCTGACCCCGTCGGGCCGGACCTATTCGACGGTCGAAGAGATGGCCAATGCCGCGCTGTTCCTCGCCTCGCCGAAGACCGGAAATCCGATCTATGGAGCTAATTTCACCCTTGACGAGGGTTTTGCGGCTGGGCTGTTCATAGCGAACTAGCCGAGCGGTTCGCCGGCGGCCTATAGACAGGGCTCATGTCCAAGGGATAGCACGCGCTGACCATCGAGACCTAGGTGCGCCGCAGTGTCTCGCGGAGCGGCGGTCCGCCGAAGACTTGCCAGATGTTTGTGGCGACGGTCGGCAGGATGATGATCGCGATGGCAACGGGCAGTTCGACGATGGGGGCGAATAGGTCGAGCACCACCACCTTCATGCCGAGACCGACGGTGCCTTTTAAGACACAGCCGAGGAACAGCGCAAAGACCGCGAGGGCGAGCGCGAAGGAACCTAGATCGAGAAAGGGCATTGGCGCGTCGCCTTGACGCCTAGATTTCCCACTCCACGTTGCCGTCCATACCGATTTCTTGTGCTGTGATGTGGCGCCCGGCGTCGGACGCCAAGAATACCGCGAGGTCGCCAACCTCCGCCGGGTCAATCCAGCATTTGAGCGAGATGAACTCGAGGAACTCGGCCTCGCGTTCATCGACGGAGATGCCGCGCTCGACTGCCTGGCGGGCGACGATACCGCGACCTCGTTCGTTGTCGATCAGGCCGGGCAGTATTGCGTTGCAGCGGATGCCGAATGGCCCGTATTCGCGTGCCACCGTGTGGGTCAGGCCTAGCACACCAACCTTGGAGGCCACGTAGGGCGAGCGCTGGGGTAGGGCCACCTTGGCCGAGGCGGTCGAGATGTTGACGATGCAGCCCGATTCCTGAGCCTTCATGTGCGGCGCAACGTTCTTAATGCAGTAGAACATGCCGTTCAGGTTGACGCCGATGGTGCGGTCCCAGTCCGCGTAGGAAATATCCTCGAGCGCAGCAGTGGGGCCGCCGATCCCGGCGTTGTTGATGAGAACGTCCACGCCGCCCATAGCGTCGACGGCGTCCGCGACCAGCGTTTCGACCTCGCCGGGCACGCCTACATCGGCGAGAGAAGCGGTCACGCGCTCATTGGTGGAGACGACCTCTTTGAGGAAATCCTTTTGCACGTCACAGGTGTGGACATGGGCCCCCGCGGCGATGAAACGATCTACGATAGCCCGGCCAATTCCCGAGCCGCCGGCCGTTACCAGAACGCGTTTACCTCCGATTAAAGTTGACATGAGAAAAAATCCATAAAACGTTAATATTACCTGGTAATCAATTTCCCGAGAGTTCCTTCCAGCGGACTATGATCGCCGCGAGTTCCTCACGCAATAGGGCGACGAAACGGTCGGCGGCGCCGGTCAGAGGGCGCCGAGTCTGGCGTACCAGATAATACTCCACCGGCGCCCTCGGGCGCACAATCGGATTGATGATCAGCGCTCCCGTATCCGCGGCGTCGATAATCGACGCGACCGCCGTCAGTGTAGACCACCCGGAGTGGCGGACATATTCAAGCGTGGTGTTGAGGCCATCGGACTCGATCATCGCGGCAACGGTCAGCTCTGCGCGGGCGATCTGGCTATCGATCATCCGCCTAATTTCGTGGCGCTCCGTGGGTAGCACGAGGCGGAGCGGCGGTAGATCGCAAAGCCGTATCCGTTCGAAGGGCGTGAGGCCCGATTCCGGGCCCGAGACGAGCGTCAATTCATGCTCTGCCAGTAAAGTGGCTTCGATGCCCTCATGCTTCACGGCGCTTGTAACGACCGCGAAATCCAACTCCCCCGCCACGACTCGCTCGGTCAGGGTGCCGCCATAGGCCTCGTCTAAGGTGAGTTCTACATCCGGGTAGTTCTCGGTGAAACGCGACAGCGCCGCCGGTAGGGCGCTACGCGAGACGGACGGCACGGTTCCGGCCGTGATTGCCCCCATCACGTTACCCGATAGTTCGCGGACCAACATTTCAGTATCGGCCACCGCGTTCAGGATCGAAAGGCCGCGTGCATACAGGCGCTTGCCTGCGACGGTCGGTTCGACGCCACGCCGGTTCCGAGTGAACAAAGCGACGCCGAGTTCGTTCTCGAGGTTACGGATTTGCACGGATAGGCCGGGCTGGGTGCAGTTTGCTCGGCGCGCGGCGCGCGAAAAGCTGCCTTCTTCGTAAACGGCGACGAACTGCTCAAGTTGGCGAAAATCCATGCTCCAAATATAAGCTAGGACTATGCCAGAGGCCAGCAGCCATCGCTCTTACTTTTAGCTCTGGGCGGCGAAGTCGGGGGCGGCGGCGCGGATCGAGGACCAGGCGGCGTTGGATTCCTTTAGTGCGCTCTCGAGCCGCGCGACCAAGTCGCGGGCGGCCAGAGTAAGGGGACGCTGGGTCTGGTGGACTAGAAAGAACTCGAAGCTTGTCGTTACGTCGACGATAGGGCTTACAGAGAAGGCCCGGCTGTCTAGGTCGGCGACGACCGTCGTCACCGGCAGGATTGCCGAGAAGTCTGTGTTCCGGATGAATTCGAGAGAGCCATAAAGTCCGTCGATTTCAACGACGCGGCCCGGCGTTATGTTGCCGAGCTTCATATGCCGCTCGATCATGGTGCGGAGGCTGTGCTGTGCTGAGGGCAACACAAGGTTCAGGGATGAGAGCTGCCGCAGTGATACGGGTTCTAGGTGCGGCATACCGGCCTTTTTGCCAGATATCATTACCAGCGGCTCGGCCGATAGGACGCGCAGTTCGAGCCCGTCATGGCGCGGCGGTTCTGTGCAGATCGCGAAGTCGAGTTCGCCGGACATCACCCAGTCGGTAAGCGTGCCGCTGAACGCCTCGACCACGCGAACGTCCACGTTCGGCAGTGTGTCGGTGTAGTCCGGCAGGACTTGGGCCAGGATGCCCTTTGTGACAGTGGGAATCAGACCGACATTGAGCGATCCGGAAATACCACTCGAGAATTCGCGCATGGTCTGCGCCGCGTTCTCAACATCGCCGAGAATTTTGCGGCAATCCTCGTAGAACCGGTCGCCGGCGGGAGTGGGGCGAACGCCGCGTGCATGGCGCTCGAACAATTGAACGCCCACGGATATTTCGAGGGATTTGATCTGCTGGCTAAGGCTCGGCTGTGCAACGTTTAGCCGTTCGGCTGTGCGGTTGATGCTGCCGTCGCCGTACACCGCTACGAAGGAGCGGATTTGCTTGAGATCCATTGGTTGAAATCCAATTATTAAAACGGAGTCACTATATAGTAAAATACTATAGCTCGCATACGAAGTTACTATTTGTGAGTATGGCCTGCGCTTTATAGGCTCATGGCAACACGAACTGTAGCTCAGAACGAGGACCAGCAATGGCCAAACCGAAAGTAATCGTCCAGCTCTACCCGATGTTTCCCGCCGACGGTGAAGAAGACCGTAAGGCAAAGCGACCGCTCGGCAACGACAACGAAATGTATCACCGCATCGTCCACGAATGGACCGACATCGTCAAAGAAGCTGACAAAATGGGTGTTTGGGGCCTTGGCACCATCGAGCATCACTTCCATTCCGAAGGCTACGAGGTCGGCCCAAACCCTGGCGTCCTCAACGCCTATTGGGCGAGCCATGTCGAGAATGCGCGCGTGGGAGCGCTCGGTTATGTTGCGGCGACCCACGATCCGCTGCGTGTCGCCGAAGAAACTGCGATCCTCGACCATCTAACCAAGGGCAAGTACTTCGTCGGGTTTGCGCGCGGCTACCAGTCGCGCTGGGCGAACGTCATGGGCCAGTTCACGGAAAGCCCTGCCACTGTCTCTGACGGCAGCGATGCGGACGACCGCAACCGTCAAATCTTCGAAGAGCGTGTCAATCAGGTGATAGAGGCCTGGACCGAGGAGACGGTCCGAACCCAAGGCGAGTTCTACGAGGCACCATATCCGTTCGAGACGGGCGTAGAGGATTATCCTGCTTGGAAGATCGCCCGAGACGCCGGCGCTGAAGGCGAAATCGGTGAGGACGGCAGCGTGCAGCGGGTCTGCGTGGTACCGAAACCTTATCAGAAGCCGCATCCGCCTGTCTTCATAGCGGCCTCGAAGAGCCAAGCGTCGATTGACTTCTGCGCCCGCAACAACTTCATCCCCACCTACTTCATGCCGACTAAAGGGGTTGTGGAACTGTCGCATTACTACACGAAGACGGCCAATGAGTCTGGGTTCAATGTTCAGCTCGGTCAGAACCAGAACATAGTCCGTTGGCCGCACATAACCAATACGTCGGCGGACTTCGACCGCAAGCTGCGGGACTATGACCTTGACATCTACAAGAACTTCTATGGGCCGTTCTTCCCTCAGTTCCCGCGGGGCAATGACGACGAACTGATTCAAGGTATGAAGGATTCCGACATCTTCATCGGCGGTACCGTCGATGAATCGATCAAGGCTTGGCAGCACGTCTACGATCAGGTGCTGTGCGAGTACATAACGCTGATTTGGCACTGGGCCCAACAGCCCAAGGAAGACATGTTGGAAGAGCTTCGGCTGTTCATGGAGAGGGTGTTGCCCGAGCTTGAAACGCCGGACTTCCCGCAGTGGGTGGCGGCCGCCGCCGAGTGACCGCGCGGCTCTGAAAAGCGAATGATCGGGCCGCCCCCGTCGGGGCGGCCTTTTCTTTTCCGGGCGTTGACCCACGGGGCGGGCTGGTGCCAACGTGATCAGGAAACGGGGAGGTATCAGCGATGCAGCGAGAGGCACTTGGCGTGGCCGTCATTGGCTGCGGGCGGATCGGTGGATTGCGCGCTAACCTGTCTGCGACCCATCCGGGGGTCGGTTTCCTCGCGCTGTCCGACCGGAATCAAATCCAGGCAGATGTGCTGGCCCAGAAGACCGGCGCAGACCTTGTTACCAGCGATAATCTTGCGGCGATCAATGATGCGCGTGTCGGGGCAGTATTCATCTCGACGCCCGAACATGACCACCGCGAGGCCGTCGTTCAGGCGCTGGAGGCCGGCAAGGCAGTATTCGTGGAAAAGCCGATCGCGTTCACGCTGGAGGACGCCGACGCGATCATCGAGGCGGCCGAGCGCACCGGGTCCGAACTGCGGGTTGGCTATTCCCGCCGCCATGACCGGCGCTGGATGCTGGCGAAGGAACAGATCCTTCAGGGCCGGGTGGGTGAGGTTCTGGGAATCCAGTCGCGGGTCTACAACACGCGTGCCCAGCTGATGGAGATCCTGAAGCGCGCGCCCGACGCGACACCGGTCAACGATGTGCTGACCTATTACGTGGATATGGCGTGCTGGTATCTTGAGAGCATCCGTCCGGTAGAGGTCGTCGCGCGAGCACGGTCCAAGGTATTCAGGGCGATGGGGCACAAGGCCGCCGACGTGACCTGGGCGATCATCACCTTCGAAAGTGGTGCGGTGGTTAATCTCGGCGTCAGCTATGTCCTGCCGTCGACCTATCCCACCGTGGGGCAGAGCTCGCGCTTCGAGGTCATCGGCGATACCGGCGTGATCCTGCTCGACGCCGACAACAAGGACAGCCTACTGTTCACCGACAGCGGCGCGCCGCACAGCTATGTGCCTGACCACAACATCAACATGATGTTTATGCAGACTACTTCGGCGGCCGATTTCGCCGTGGGCGACTACTGGGGTGCTGTCGCGAGCGAGACCCGGTCCTGGCTCGACCATCTGATGACCGGGCGTCCGAGCCCGCACACGCAGCCCCGCGAAGCCCGGCGCACGCTTGCGGTGACCCTAGCGATCGAGGAGGCGGCGCGCACGGGAGCCTCCGTGAGGCTAGCGGAATGAACCTAGAGGACGGGCGATGAACCAGATTAACCTCGGAGTGATTGGTGCCGGATGGGTCGGTGGGATCCGGGCGAATGCCTGTGCCGCGAATCCGCTGGTCGACGAATTGCATATTGCAGAGATCGATCCAGCACGCGCTGCCGAGATTGGGGCCCAGGCCGGCGCGGCCCGGGTGACAGCAGACTGGACCGAGATCATTGGCAGCCCGCAAATTGACGCGGTGATCATCGCGTCAACGCCGGAAAGCCAGCGGTTTCCGATCCTGCGTGCGGCGCTGGAGGAGGGAAAGCATGTGCTGATTGAGAAGCCGGTCGCGCCGACGCTTGAGGAGACGGACGAGGCGATAGCGTTGTGTGACGCTAGGGAGCTCAAACTCGCGGTCGGTTATACCCGACGCTTCGATCCGAAATACGCCTTTATCAACAGGGCCATCAAGGCGGGAGATATCGGTGACCCGGTGACCTGTCTAGTCAGCCGCAATATCACGCGTGAGATCGGCGACAAGATCAAGGGGCGCTCGAAAATGTCGCCCGCAGCGATGGGCGGCACCCATTCGATCGATTTCCTACTCTGGTGCCTGCAGCCGCGACTGCCGGTGAAGGTCTATTCACAACAGGCGGGCAAGCTGTTCAACAAGGTCAGCGATACGCCGGATCATCAGTGGATCATGGTCACCATGGACGACGGGACCACGATCGCGGCGGGCTCGGGCTGGGTCCTGCCGCTAGGCTATCCGCAATATTCGCAAAGCTGGATCGAAATCGTCGGGACCGAGGGCGCCTTGACAGTGGACGACACACATCGGGAGATCAGCCTGAACACGGTCGAGAACGGAATACGCTACCCGCTGTCATCCATGCCTGGTGAACCGGTAGACCATGTGTTCGCGGGCGCGATGGCGGACGAGACCAATCATTTCGTCACGGCGGTCGCACATGACCGTCCGGTTCTAGCAAACGCACGCGAGGCACGGCTGGTGATGGACGTGACGATGGCAGCCGACCTGTCGGCCGAGACGGGTGAACCGGTGAGCCTCTCACTTCCGTGATAGGGCAACGCCCGCCGCCGTCGAACGCCGGATTTCCGGTGTTTCCAGTCTCATATTCTGAGATAATCTTTTTCGCGCGGATACAAAATTCTTGGGTGCGCGAGATAGAAACCCCCTTCGTGACGGAATGACGCATGGCAACGTATAAGAACCAGTCGCTCAAGCGCGGTTTTCAGATTCTCGAATATCTCGGCGAAAGTACGAAGGGGCGCGCGGTCTCGGACGTAGCTCGGGCGACCGGCCTGCACCGTGCCACGGCGCATCGCCTGCTCGAGGTCCTATGTGGCATGGGTTACGCCTACAAAGGCGAAGATCGTCGCTACTGGATCGGCTTCAACATGCACCTGTTCGGCTATCGCTCGAACATGGTCGCGCGGATTACGCACCATGCCCATCCCTACCTGGTCACGCTGGCGCATGACGTAGACGAGACTGTCAATCTAGGATTCCTTGAGGGCATTCAGGTGTTCATCGCTGACCGGGTGACCACCGAGCGGGCACACCGTTCTGAGGTTCAAATCGGCACCTATTTTGATGCTCATGCGACGAGCCTAGGGAAGGCGCTGCTTTCAGTGCGGCCGATCAATGAGGTACGGGCCAGTTACAAGTTCACACGCCTGAGCGCATACACCGGAAGGACAATCACGGATGTGGAGGCATTGTCGCGCGAGCTGGCGATAATCCGAAAGCGCGGCTACTCGATCAATGACGAGGAAGGCTCGCCCGGCATCCGGTCCGTGGCGACGCCCATCCTAAACCCGCACGGGCGCGCGGCCTGCGCGCTTGCGGTGACGGGCCCGCGTGCGCGGTTGGACGATGCGCGGATCGAACGGATCGGCACCCAATTGCAGAATGTGGCCAGCGAGATCGTGACACGGGTCGCGACCCAGGGTACCGACATTTAGATGGGTTATCAGACGGTGATGTCCGTGGCGGAAACCGGATTGGACGCGGCCGCTGCGATCAGGTGGTCGCCCCCGTCATGGTAATTAACCGACGGCACCGGACTCGCGCAGGTCGGCGATCTTGTCTGTGTCATAGCCCAGTACGTCTCGCAGCACTTCGTCAGTGTGCTGGCCGAGCAGTGGCGGGTGGTGGCGATACTCGACCGGTGTTTCGGAAAGACGTAGCGGACTGGCGATCAGCTGCGCACCGTCCGGTCCAGCGAGCGGGTGAGGAACGCTGACTACCATCTCGCGTGCCTTGACGTGCGGGTCATCGAATACCTGGTCTAGCGTGTTGATTGGGCCGCAACCGATCTTGTTGGCCTCGAGTTCTGCAAGCCAGTACGCAGACGGCTTAGTCAGCATGATCGCCTGGATATGGGCGACAACCTCTTGGCGGTTGCGCACACGGGAATCGTTCGTGGCGAACAGCGACTGGTCGGCGAGCTCTGGCTCGCCAAGAATCCCGGCAAAGGTGCGAAACTGGGTATCGTTGCCCACCGCCACCACGATGTGGCCGTCGGCGGTTGCGAAAACCTGGTAGGGGACGATGTTGGGATGAGCGTTGCCTAGCCGCTCGGCCTGGCCGGAGTGCAGAAAATTCATGCCCTGATTCACGAGCCAGGCGACCTGGGTGTCCAGCATTCCGATATCTATATACTGGCCTTGGCCGGTGACGGCCGCGTGGCGAAGGGCACCATTGACGGCGACGGCCGCGAACATGCCCGACATGATATCTGCGATGGGCACGCCGACCTTCTGGGGCTCGCCTTCTGCTTCGCCGGTGATCGACATGATGCCGCCCATACCTTGGATTAGGAAGTCGTAGCCGGGGCGGGTTGCATAGGGGCCGGTCTGGCCGAAGCCAGTGATCGAGCAGTAGACCAGCTTCGGGTTGGAATCCTTGAGATCGTTATAACCGAGGCCGTATTTGGCGAGGTTGCCGGTCTTGAAGTTTTCGACCAATACGTCTGCCTTCATCGCCAACTCGCGAACCAGCGCTTGGCCGGTCTCATTAGTCAGGTCTACCTCGACCGAGCGCTTGTTGCGGTTGGCGGACATAAAATAGGCGCTCTCGCTGGTGTCCTCCCCGTTCGGCCCGGCCATGAAGGGTGGCGCGAAGCGACGTGTATCGTCGCCCGCCCCGGGGCGCTCTATCTTGATTACATCCGCGCCCAGGTCGCCCAGAAGCTGCGTGCAGTAGGGGCCAGCTAGAACACGGGTGAGGTCGAGGACGGTTACGCCGGACAGGGCGCCAACGGAATCGGACATGGTTTACTCCAGGCAGGCGGGGCGAAGGCGTCGCGCCGCGATGGGCTTGAGATATGCCTCAATAATGCATTCGCTTTAAGGGCTCAACGACGACCGGGGGTTCATTCAGCGAGCCGGCGATTGGCGAGAATTGACTTTCCGCGGCTTGCCCCACATCTAGATAGCAATTGCGAACAGCTTCGGTTACGGAGAAATTCGCCGATTGACGAACGGGGGATACTTCATGTCAGACGACGCAGCACTCGAGGTGGCACGCGCAAAGATTGAGGATTACCGGAACCGTATCCAGTCGCTTGACGGCAATTCCCGCGATCTCCTGTTTTGCGAGGCTCGTAATCACAATTGGTGGCAGGACCGTGATGTTTCTGATGACCAACTGCAGGAGGCCTTCGAACTTGCGCGGATGGGGCCTACCAGTGCCAACACGCAGCCGATGCGGATCACCTTCGTGCGTACGAAAGAGGCCAAGGAACGCCTGAACACCCATGTGAACGGGCCCAACCAGAACAAGACGATGCTCGCCCCGGTCACGGCGATCGTTGCCTATGACAATACCTTCTTCACCGATTTTTCAAAGTTCAATCCGATCCGTCCCGAAATGGCGGACCGTTTCTCGGGAAATGCGGAGATGGCCGAGAGCTTCAGCCGGATTCAGGCGATTTTACAGGGTGGCTACTTTATTATGGCGCTGCGCGCCGTAGGACTGGATGTCGGCGCCATGGGTGGGTTCAACAACGCCGGTGTCGATGAGGAATTCTTTTCGGGTACGGCAGTGAAGTCGATCTTTCTGTGCAACATCGGTTACGGCGATGTATCGGGTATCAAGGGACCGCGGCTGTATCGTTACGGCTTCGAAGAAGTCTGCGAAATCGTCTGACCGGCCGAAATACGCTTAGCGCGGCAGCTGCGCGGTGATCTTCCGCGATGCCTCGTGCAGCACGGGCAGGAAACGCGATGTCATGTCCTCTAGCCTTGTCCTAGCTGCGTGGGTGCCGACGTTCAGCGCGGCCAGGATATGTCCATTCCGGTCTAGGATCGGGACCGCGAGGGAACGGAGCCCCGTTTCAAGTTCCTGATCCACTCGCGCGTACCCCTTGAGACGGACCGTATCGAGCACCTCGCGCAATTCACCTCGGTCCGTCTTCGTTCTGTCTGTGAATTTCTGGGGCGTAAGGTCTGCTAGATAACGGTTAAGATATTCCGGTGACTGGTGGGCGAGTAGCACTCGGCCGAGTGACGTGACATAGGCGGGCAGGCGGGTGCCGATGCCAAGGTTGATAGTCATGATCCGCGTGGCGGAAACACGGGCGACATAGATGACTTCGTGCCCGTCTAGGACAGCCGCAGAGCAGGATTCCTGAAGCATGTGCACCACTGTTTCCATGTGGGGCTGCGCGATCTGCCACCATTCTAGGGATGATAGGTAGGCATAGCCTAATTCGAGAACCTGCGGGGTTAGGGAGAAGCGGCGACCGTTTACACGCACATGTCCGAGCGATTCGAGGGTCAGGAGAAAACGACGTGCCGTTGCGCGGGTGGTACCCGTCACTTCGGCGACTTCGCTGATGGTCATGTCAGGGCGGTTGGAACCGAAAGCCTGAATCACAGCAAGACCACGCTGCAGCGATTGGACAAACTCTGAACCTTCACGAGGTGCTGGCATTGACGAGACGCCTTGGGAATTATAGGGTTCTATAAGCGAACATTTGTTCGTTATAAGAACAATTCGAGATCGAGTCTATACTGTCCTCGTGACGCAAATTGTTGATGTTATCGCCGGTTGCCGGGTATAGGAATTCGGCGCATCCTTTGGACAAACAGGCACTTCACTCAAGCATTTGCGGTCGGAGATCGAGGAGGGAATGTTGAATGCGTGATTTGAACGAGTCGAATGTGACAGATGCGGTGCTCAATGTGATCGCCGATGATACTAACCCGCGTCTGAAGGAGATTATGGAGGCGCTGATTCGCCATTCACATGATTTAATCCGCGAAGTGAACCTGACTCCGGACGAGCTGCTTTATGGCGCCCGTTTCATTCAGGATGTCGGTCACATCTCCGACGATAAGCGGGAAGAGGGTGTTTTGCTCGGCGATGTATTGGGACTGACGGCCTTGGTTGAAATTTTGGGTGACAGGGTTCGCACGGGTGCGACCGAATCCAGCCTTCTGGGTCCCTTTTATCGCGAAGGTGCCCCCGCACGCGAAATGGGTTTCGATATTTCTCTAGGCGATGATGAGGGAGAACCGGCCTTCTTGCATGGTCGGGTTCTGGATTCTGACGGACATCCGATCGAAGGCGTGACCCTCGATCTCTGGCAGACATCGCCTAACATGTTTTACGAGGCGCAGGTGGGGCAACCGAAAGAATATCCGGACTATGCGTATCGCGGAAAATTCAAGACCGGCACGGATGGCCGTTACTGGTTCCGCTCCCGCAAGCCCGCAGATTATCCGGTTCCCACGGATGGTCCGGTCGGCCTTATTCTGAATGGAACGGGGCGCCATTCGTGGCGTCCAGCGCATCTTCACTACCTCATCTACAAGGACGGTTATCAGACCATCCAGACAGAGATGTTCAATAGCGATAGCCAATATCTGGATTCTGATGCCGTATTCGGCGTCAAAGAATCTCTGATTATTCCGTATGTCGAAATCGATGATGCGACCCGCGCGCAGGAGTACGGCTTCGACGGTCGCTTTTACGAGGGCAAGTTCGATTTCGTTATGAAGGACGATGCCAGTGTCAAAGATGCCGAAGCGGCGTATGGCCAACGCGCCAGCATGAGCGCCTGATCAAGGCAAAAATGAACATTGACCGGGGTTGTGCCGTTGCACTGACGCCGGTTCGCATTCAGGGTTGGAGAAACCAATATGAGCCTCTCGGGAACCAAAATGGCTTGGATTGGTGCCGGCAAGATGGGGGGGCCTATGAGCCGCCGCCTCGTCGGTGCCGGCGCCGAACTATCTGTCTTCGATCCCGTTCCGGCCAATGTGGATGCCGTGGTGGCGGCGGGTGCGCGGGCCGCAATCTCCAATCAGGCTGCGGTCGGAGGCGCGGAGATTGTTGTTTCGATGATCCCGAACGACGCCGTGTTAAGAGCAATTACGATCGGGGACGACGGGATTTTCTCCAGCCTTGCGCCGGGCGCTATTTATGTGGATATGAGCACGGTTTCACCGGAAATATCCGGGGAGGTAGCGGCAGCGGCCAGCGATGCCGGAATAGCATACCTACGGGCCCCGGTGTCGGGCAGCACTACGCTGGCGGAGGCGGGGAAGCTCACTATCATGGTGTCGGGGGACAAGGACGCGGCGGACAGGTGCGCAGATATGTTTGCGGCGATGGGGGCGCAGCAGTTCTATCTCGGCGCGTATGATCAAGCCCGCTATCTGAAGCTTGTGATCAATCTGCTGGTTGGTACGACGGGCGCGGTGCTGTCCGAAGCCCTGTCCCTCGGCCGCAAGGGTGGGCTCGACTGGGAACAGATGCTCGACGTTATCGGCGTGAGCGCGGTGGCGTCGCCCTATATTCAGTATAATCTGGAGCCGCTGAAGGCGCGGGATTTCTCGCCGTTGTTCACGACCGAACAGATGGTCAAGGATTCCAGACTAATTTGCGATGCGGGCGGTAATGCCGACGTGCCCATGGCGATTGGCCACGCCATGCTGAAGATTTTCGAGGACACAATCGAGGCCGGCTACGGTGAGGAAAACCTCACCGCAGCCATAAAGGTCCTCGAACGGCGCTCGGGTCTGGACGAACTCTAGTCTGGATCGCCTAAAGGGCCTCCGACCCGGTCTCGCCGGTGCGTACACGGACGGCTGACTGCAGATCGAGGACGAAGATCTTGCCGTCTCCAATCTTCTCCGTGTTGGCCGCATTGCGGATGGCGTCAACAACGTTGTCGACAACGCCGTCGTCCACCGCGACTTCTATCTTTACCTTCGGGACGAAGTTCACCTGATACTCCGCACCACGGTAGATCTCCGTCTGTCCTTTCTGCCGCCCATAGCCTTTGACTTCGCTGGCCGTCATACCCTCGATGCCGACGCCCGCTAGGGCCTCACGGACATCGTCGAGTTTGTGTGGCTTGATGATCGCAACAATGAATTTCATGTCTGATCCTGTATCGTTGGGGGCGGTGCGCGCTTTGTTCGCGGCACCGCCCCGCAGTTAGGGTCGATGAGGTTTGGCGGCTACATATTGTGGTAGCCGCGCTCCCCATGCAGTGCCAGGTCGAGCCCCTGAACCTCGGTCTCCTCGTCGACGCGGAAGGTCAGGAACATCTTCAGCACCATCACGATAATGGCGGTGAGGATGGCGGACCAGATTACGACGATAATGATTCCGAAGGCCTGAACGCCGAGCTGGTTGGCCGTTGTCATGCCTTCGGCAAGACCGTTCCCTCCGAGGGCTACCGAGACGAAGAAAGCCGTCAGCAGCGTACCCAGCATGCCGCCGATGCCATGTACGGCGAAGACGTCGAGGGAGTCATCGATCTTGAAGCGCTGCTTCACGGCCTGAGTGACCATATAGCAGATGACGCCACCGGCGAGACCTAGGACGAGGCCGCCGATGGGGCCGACCGAGCCGGATGCCGGGGTGATCGTCGCCAGGCCAGCAACCATGCCCGTCACCGCACCTACGAGGCTCGCCTTGCGATAGCGGATAATTTCCATCACCGACCAAGCGATGGCGCCCGCGGCCGCGGAGATATGGGTCACGGTCATGGCCATGCCCGCCGCCGCGTCCGCCGCCAGGGCTGAGCCGGCGTTGAAGCCGAACCAGCCGACCCACAGCATGGCCGCACCGATCATGGTCAGCCCCGGGTTGTGCGGTGGCTGCACTTCGTTGGGGAAACCCCGCCGCGGTCCGAGCATCATCGCCAGTACGAGGGCGGAGACGCCCGCAGTCACATGAACGACAACGCCGCCGGCGAAGTCGAGCAGGCCCATCTCCGCCAAGAAACCACCGCCCCAGACCCAGTGCACGACGGGCGCATAGACGATCAGAACCCAGACTAGGGAGACGGCAATGACGAACGAGAAGTGTATGCGCTCGGGATAGGCACCCACGATAAGTGCCGGGGTGATGATGGCGAAGGTCATCTGGAACATGAAGAACAGGGTCTCGGGAATGGTCCCCGACACGCTGTCGATGCCGACGCCGGACAGGAACGACTTCCCGAGTCCGCCCCACCAGGCATTGCCGTCACCGAATGCGATCGAGTAACCGACCGCGAACCAGAGAATGGAAACCGTCGCCGCGATGGCGAAACAGTTCATGAGAACCGACAGCACGTTCTGCGATCGCACCAGGCCTGCATAGAACAGGGCTAGGCCGGGCAGCGTCATGAACAAAACCAGTGCCGTCGAAGTCAGAATCCAAGCCGTGTCGGCTCCTTGCATGATTCCGCTCCTTCATATGTTGGTTGCTACATTTATTGTTTATTGGAGGGTGCCAAACCGACCAGTGCGAGCGGACATCGGGTTCACCCCGCTGCCCCCAAAAGGCGCTGGTTTCATCGGAACCCCCATCACGGCATATGTGCGGTTTTGTTTCTTGTTTGGCCGCCGATAGGCTTAGTGGGCGATAATATCGGGCTGACGCGTGATCGCAAGGGGCAGCTGTGCGCAACCAGAATATGATCATTAAGGAACCCGGCGCCCGCGCACTTCTGCGCGAGTTGTTCGATGCCGCCATTGCCGCCGCGGACCCCGCGATATGCGTGCCGTCGCGCCTCCCGGTTCCGAGCGACCGGGGGCGTGTCGTGATTGTCGGCGCGGGGAAGGCATCCGCCGCCATGGCTCGCGCGGTGGAGGATGCGGCACGCAAGGAAGGGTGGTTCGAGCGCCTGGAGGGGGTCGTCGTCACGCGCTACGCTCATGGCGTGCCATGCGAGCGCATCGGAATTGTCGAAGCCGGGCATCCCGTGCCTGACGCGGCGGGCGCCGAGGCGGCGCAGCGCATTCTTGCGCTCGTGGATGAGCTTGCAGAAGACGATCTGCTCATCTGTCTCGTTTCGGGCGGTGGTTCGGCGCTGCTCGCCGCGCCGGCGGAGGGCATCGGTCATAAAGAGAAAGCGGAGATCAATCGCGCGCTCTTGCGCAGCGGCGCTCCGATCGACGAGATGAACTGCGTTCGTAAACATCTCTCAGCGATCAAGGGAGGGCGGTTGGCGTTGCGCGCGTTCCCCGCGCGCGTGGTCAGCCTGATGATCTCGGACGTTCCCGGAGACGATCCCTCGGTCATCGCCTCGGGGCCGACCGTTCCGGACCCCACCACGCGCCATGACGCGCTGGAGATTCTGGTGCGCTACGGGATCGATGTCCCGGCGTCGGTAGTATCGCGTCTGAATAACGTTTCGGGTGAAACGCCGAAGGCGGACGATCCCGTGTTCAGGAATGTCGAGAACGTCATCGTCGCGCGCCCAGACGAGATGCTGGTGGCGGCCGAGGGAGCGGCCCGACAGGCGGGGCTGGCGGTGATGTCACTTGGTGCCAATCTGGAGGGGGAGGCGCGTGATCTGGGTGCGGCACATGCCGCGCTGGCACGTGAACTCCAGAGGTCACGCGCCGACGAGGTCCCGATCCTGATACTGTCCGGCGGTGAAACAACGGTGACGGTGACCGGTGACGGGCGCGGTGGACGCAATGCGGAGTATGCGCTAAGCCTGGCGGCCGCCCTGGCCGGCGCATCGGGCATTTATGCCATCGCTTGTGATACGGACGGCATCGACGGCGTTGAGGACAATGCCGGCGTGATCGTGACGCCGGACAGCCTGGAGCGGTCCGCCGCCGCCGGCTTCGAGGCGATGGACGTCCTAGCGCGCAACGATGCGTATAGTTTGTTTGCGGCGATTGGTGATCTCGTGGTCACTGGCCCGACGCGCACCAACGTGAATGATTTCAGGGCCATCCTGATCACCTGAACCGAAAAGGCCGGGCGCCCGGCCCGGCCTGACCGAAAAATGCGGTGGGGCTAGGCCGCCTGTTTGCGTGCCTTGCGCTTTGCCCACCAGGTCTGAATATCCAGCTTGAAGTGCATGTAATAGACCTTCGGGAAGATGATGAGGATATCGTAGAGTGCGATCCAGCCACCCTTGAGCGTCACCGGGATCGTGATCCACGGCGCTGCGCCGATGATGGCGATATGCTCGTCGGGGTTGATCTTGTCCCGGTTCTGAAGCGCTCGGTCGACATGATGGGCGAAGGACCAGTCGGCACGGTAGATAACCTTGCCGTCGGGGTTGATGACATAGACCGTGTTTGGCAGTAGGCCCCATTCGTGGTGCCAATTGCCCTCGACATTGTCGACGATGATCTTGCGCGCTTCCTTGTAGTCGTCGCGATTGCGCTTGGCATACTCAATCTTCTCGTCGATCGTCGTCGCCTGCTTTGCCTTCTCTCCGGGATGCGCCTCACGGACATAGACGACCAGCCACTCGACGTCGGGGTATTTCTCTTTCAGCTTGGCGTAAGGTTTCACGTTCTTGACATACATCGGGCAGGTCAGGCTGCCGGACTCGATTACCAGCCACTTGCCCTTGTAATCCGCCAGGCTGACCTCGTTGCCGTCGAGATCGGTCAGCGTGTAGTCATAGTTGACGTCCTCGCCGGCCTTTGGGCCCGGGAAATAGCCGAGCTCGTAGTTGCTCATCTTGAAACGCGGATAGTTGTACGTTTCGTCGCGTGCGGGTGCGCCCATGATTTTCCCCCTTATGCGGACTTCCAGCGGAAGTCTTAGTCGTTGGATTGGTCAATTATTACCGTAATTCCGGATCAATCGGTAGCAACAGATACGTGAAAACACACACACTTCATCGCCGGGATCTGCAAAGAATGCACGTGAAAGGACCGGAGAGCTATACGACCGTCCAGCCGCCATCGATCGTCAGGCTCGCGCCGGTGATCAGTTCCGAGGCGGGTGAGGCCAGGAAGACGACCGCGCCGGTCACGTCGGAAATCTTACCGAGCCTGCCCATAAGGATGCGGTCCATCACGAATTCCCTGAAGTCTGGATTCTCGAACATCGGTTTGGTCATCGGCGTCTCGATGAAGGTTGGGCCGATACAGTTCGAGCGGATGTTCTCGGGCGCGAGTTCTGCCGCGATCGCCTTGCTCATGCCTTCGACCGCATGCTTCGTCGCGCAATAGTTGGTGCGGTTGGGTGAGCCCACATGGCCCATCTGGGACGACATGTGGATGATCGAACCGCCGCGTCCACCGGCCAGCATCCGTCGCGCGGCAGCCTGGGCAACGAGGAACATCGACTTCACGTTAATGTTCAGCAGGAAGTCGAGATGTTCCTCGGTGACGTCCACGAACGGTTCGGGAATATTAGCTCCGGCGTTATTCATCAGGATGTCTATCCGCTCGAGGCCTTCGATCCGTTCGGTTACCTGAGCGGCGTTGGTAACATCGCAAACGATCGTGCTGGCGCTTCCGCCCATCTCCTGAACGCGTTTGGCGACTTCATCGAGATCGCTCTGGGTACGGCTGACGAGAACAAGTTCCGCCCCGGCATCCGCAAGTGCGAGGGCAATGCCTCGCCCGAGGCCACGGCCCGCACCGGTCACAACGGCGACCAAACCGTCGAGCCGCTGTGAGGGTGATTTTGTCTCTTCGATCTCGGAAACACTCATCATATTCTTCCTGTCACGATGTGATTGTGGCTGTAGGAATGCACGCTTGCATTCCGAAATTGGTGCGACCATAACCGAGCCCGATGCCATAGGTAAGACCGGCAGGCGCACAGGATTTTGAGATCAGGGAAAGGCGAGGGACCGACATGGCCAAAAAAGCAACCGCACGCAAACGAGCCGCGAAGAAAAGCACCGGGCGCAAGGGCAAGAAGCTGCTCACCAAAGCGGACGTGATGCGCAAGTGCAAACAGCTCTCGAACTGGGGCAAGTGGGGCCCGGACGATGAGCTAGGAGTTCTGAACTACATCACTCCGGAAGACATCGCCAACGCGGCAAAGCTGGTGCGCAAGGGCAAGGTGTTCCGCCTCGGCCTTAACCTCGACGAAAATGGCCCGCAGAACGGTTTGTTTGGCGGTCGCTGGAATCCGATGCACCAGATGCTCGCTACCGGCACGGATGCGGTGCAGGGAATTCAGGAGCCGCTCGCCGGGATGCGTTATGCCGACGATGCCATCAACCTCCCGACCCAGGCTGCGACCCAGTGGGATGCGCTCTCGCACGTTTTCACTGACGACAAGATGTGGAACGGATATGACGCGACCCTCGTGGATGTCCGTGGCGCCCACAAGAACGGAATCGAAAAGTTTGCCAACAAGATGGTCGGCCGCGGCGTGCTACTGGATGTCGCTCGCTACAAGGGCAAGAAACGCCTCGCGGACGGCTATGAGATCACGATCCATGACCTCGAGAATACGGCTAAGAAGCAGGGCGTCGAGGTGCGTCGGGGCGACTTCGTAATCTTTAACACCGGTCAGATGGCCGATTGCCTGGACAAGGGCGAATGGGGTGGCTACGGCGGCGGCGATGCGCCGGGTCTGGGCTTCGAGACCGTCGACTGGATTCACGAGAAGCAGATCGCCGGCATCTGCTCCGACACCTGGGGTATAGAGGTGCGTCCCAATAAGAGCGTTCCGGGTCTGAATCAGCCTTGGCACTGGGTGACGATCCCGCATATCGGGATTGTCCATGGCGAGATCTGGTATCTGCGGGAGCTCGTTGAGGATTGCGCGGAGGATGGCGTGTACGAGTTCTTCCTTTGCGCCCCGCCGCTGGTTATCACCCGCGGCACGGGTTCGCCGATCAACCCGCAGGCGATTAAGTAACCTTCATTGGAGAGATGCGTTGCGGGGGTCACGTTCCGTTGGAGCGTGGCCCCTTCGGTTTGTTATAGTCCTGTCAACAATATTCGGCCCGTACAAGACGGGCGCACCGAAAATTCAAAGGGGAAAGCTGCCATGCACCGTTACGACGATCCGAAACACCGCTTCGAAATGGACCTTATCATGGAGAAGTCCGAACGTAACAAGAATTGGGGAAAGTGGGGTCCGAATGACGAATGGGGCACTATCAACTATGTGGGCGACGAGGAGCGTAAGGCTGCGGCCAAACTCGTCAAGAAGGGACAGGTCTTTGCGTTGGGCCTGAACTTCGACGGTGATGGACCGCAGAACGGACTGTTCGGTGGCCGCTGGAACCCGATTCACACAATGCTCGCCACGGGAACGGATGCGGTTCAGGGCAAACAGACGGTCCCCGGTAAGAAGTATCCGAGCCAGTATGCCGACGATGCGGTGTCGTTGCCGCTGCAGTGCGGCACCCAGTGGGATGCACTCGGCCATGTCTTCAACTCTGACAAGATGTGGAATGGCTACGATGCGACACTCGTCGGCGCTAACGGTGCCGAGAAGAACGCGATCCACAAGATGCGCAATAAGATGGTCGGGCGCGGGGTACTGCTCGATATTGCGCGCTGGGCCGGCGTTGATTCACTCGACGACGGTACGGCGATCGATGCCGATGACCTGGACGCTTGCGCCAAGGCGCAGGGGCTTGAGATCAAGCGCGGCGACTTCGTGATCTACCGCACGGGGCACATGGAGCGTTGCCTGGCGGCGGGGGAGGGGGGCGGATATGCGGGCGGCGATGCGCCCGGAGTGTCGTTCCACACCTGCGACTGGATGCACGATATGGAAATCGCCGCGATCTGCGCCGACACATGGGGTTGCGAGGTCATCCCGAACGAGACTGATGACGTCTTCCAGCCATGGCACTGGATCGTGATCCCGCAGATCGGTATCACCATGGGCGAGATCTTCTATCTCAAGGACTTGACGAACGACTGCGACGAGGACAAGGTGTATGAATTCATGTTTGTCGCCCCGCCGCTACCGATAACCCGCGGTGTCGGTTCGCCAATCAACCCTCAGGCCATCAAGTAACATTTGCATTCGACAGTTTGGAACGGGCGGTGCCGGGGTTGCCGGGGCCGCTCGCTCTGTTTTATGACACCGTAAAACACACCCATACGAGGAAGAGAGAAATGGCCATCGAGTTCCTGAAAGAGGGGATGGATTCCGAGGCGAGCGACGAGGCGGACGCCAAGGTACGCAGCATCGTCGAGGGGATTCTCGGCGACGTGAAGACGCGTGGCGACGCGGCCGTGAGTGAGCTGTCGGAGAAGTTCGACAAGTGGACGCCAAATAATTTCCGGCTCTCGGACGCTCAGACTCAGGAACTGATCAGTTCGCTGCCGGCGCAGACGATCGAGGATATCAAGTTCGCCCAAACCCAGGTCCGCAACTTCGCGCAAATCCAGCGCGACGCGCTCCAGGATGTCGAGGTCGAGACGCTTCCGGGGGTGACCCTAGGCCACAAGAATATTCCGGTAAACAGCGTAGGCTGCTACGTGCCGGGCGGGCGGTATCCGATGGTAGCATCCGCGCACATGTCGATCGTGACCGCCAAGGTTGCGGGCGTGCCGCGGGTCATTGCTTGCACGCCTCCGAATGAGGGTGGCCCGCATGCCGCAACCATTGCGGCTATGCATTTTGCCGGTGCGGATGAAATTTACTGTCTCGGTGGGGTTCAGGCCGTAGCGGCCATGGGTATTGGTACTGAGACGATCGCGCCCTGCGACATGCTGGTCGGCCCGGGCAACGCCTATGTGGCCGAGGCCAAGCGCCAGCTCTACGGTAAGGTTGGAATCGACCTATTCGCTGGACCAACCGAGGTTCTTGTGGTTGCCGATGAGACCGCAGACGTGGAAATGGTGGTTGTTGACCTTCTCGGACAAGCGGAACACGGGCCCAACTCGCCGGCGGCCGTGATTACCACCTCACGCGAACTGGCTGAGGCTATCCCAGGAGAAATCGAGCGGCAGTTGAAAATTCTGCCGACCGCCGATGTGGCGTCGTTGGCTTGGCGGGATTACGGCCAGATCATCCTGTGCGGCGACCGCGAGGAGATGCGCGCGGAGGCTGATCGGCTAGCCTACGAGCATGTAGAAATTCTGACCGAGAACCCGCGCTGGTTCCTCGACAATATGACCAACTTCGGTGCGTTGTTTATCGGCCCCGAGACCAACGTTTCCTACGGTGACAAGGTGATAGGCACCAACCACACGCTCCCGACCAAGGGCGCGGCGCGCTACACCGGCGGCCTGTGGGTCGGCAAGTTCATGAAGACCTGCACATATCAGCAGATTACCGAAGAAGCGAGTGCCGTGGTCGGCGATTATTGCTCGCGCCTGTGCGAGGTCGAACGCTTCTGGGGGCATAAGGAGCAGGCCGACCTGCGCCTGCGTCGCTATGCCGGTCGTAATATCGGCATTGGAGCGAACGATGCCGCAGAATAGGCAGAATAAAATCAGCGACGTGTAAGAGGCGGCCTTCGGGCCGCCTTTTTTAGGCTCGAGATTATAAGAGCAACATGCAAAAAAGGGCGGCCCGGAGGCCGCCCTTTCGCGAATCCGATGTGATCGGACTTTATTTGATCACGTACTGGTGAACTGGCTTGGCACCGTTCTTGATGGAGAGTTCCATCAGACGCTTGAACGTGGCCTTGCCCGGAACGCCCTTCGCCTCGTACTCGTTGGCCTTCTGGTTGACCCAAGGCTCGATTGCACGCGCCATCTTGCCACGCTCTGCGTCGCCGAGGTCACGGACTGTGACACCCTGCTTCTTCAGATTGGCGAGAGCGGAGCTAAACTTGCGAACGCCTTCGTCTTCAACGGCTACGTTGTAGACGTCAGTTTCTTCCATGATGATCTTCTTCACGGAGTCAGGCAGCTTAGCCCAGGTGTCGTTGTTGACGGTTATCGGGTAGGCCACAACCGAGCCCCAGCCCATGGTCGTATAGTACTTCGCTACTTCACCGAACTTGAACCCGAAATATGGAGCCGGGAAAATCACGACACCGCTAAACACGCCGGACTGCAGCGCATTATAGACTTCGTTCAGGTTGGTCTGGACCTTCGAAGCACCGGCGTAGTCGAGCCAAGGAAGGTTCGGCCCGGCGGCGCCGATCTTAACGCCCTTGAGCTCTTCCATCTTCGTCCAAGGGAACTTCGTGCCCAAGCCGTAATCGTCGAACGCACCGTTCGCGATGTAGGTTTGGTTATACTTGTCCGAGAACACGGTGTTGAAATAGTCGAATTCCTTATGAATCTGACGCGTGGTCGGACCCATAATCTTCGGATCGCCCGAGATAAACGGGTTGAAGTAGTTCAGGTTGTGGACAAACAGCTTGGTCGGCTCGAAGCAAGAGCACATCGCGCCGATATCGACGAGACCCTTCTGGGTGGACTCCAGAACCTCGAAGAGATTCGCAATCGTACCGCCATAACCCTCGATGAAACGGACCTTGTGGTCGGTCTCTGCCGCGACACGCTTGGTCACATTTGGAACGAAGGTTTTGTTGAGCTGGTTGACGCTGGCGAGCGGCGCGGACGGATGTCCTGCGGCAATGCGCAGCGTGAAGCTGTCGGCTACAGCAGATGTGGTGGTCGCAGCTGCCGCTACGGCCAAAACACCAGCAGCAGCAACAGTTGCAAGATGCTTACGTGCTTTCACTAATCGTCTCCCTTAGACATTGACTTGTTATGCATAACGTTGGTGGACCCCAGCGGTATGTAAACGTGCTGAACCCCACTTTTGTCGTTCGACAACAAAGCAGGAATCAGTAACAAAAGCTAGCGGTTATCACTGTTTTCATTATTCGACCGACAGACACAAGTAACGTTTTCCTGACGGCATTTTGCAAAGCTGCTCGCGCATCTCAAAGGTTAAGAGGTTTCATCTTCGGTACGAATTGAGGCGACACCATCACGTCGGCTTATGAATTCGCGACCGTCTCGCTAAAAAAAAATATCAAATTCCAATCCACGAGTTTACATAGGATTGAAGTCTGGTAACTTCGCCCGTGCTCGTGCGTGAGTCCCAGCGAGTCGGATAAGAAGCCGCCTTGGATGTGAAGGGCGGATAGGGAGCCAGTTCATGGTAGATAATGTCGTAAACACCGTGACGCGTGTTTGTAGTACCGTTGCAGCATTCTGGGCGTTGGCGCTCGCGTTCCTCATTCTCTGGGACATTACGGGACGAACATTCTTCAATGCGCCGTTCGATGGAACCATTGAGATCGTTGCGAACTCGATGGTGTCGATCTTGTTCCTGCAATTGCCGTATACGATTTACCGTGGCGCCCATCTGCGGACGACGGTGGTATATCAAAACCTGAATGACTTGGGACGGCGGCTGATCGACATCTTTGTGGCTGTGATCGGTGTGTGGTTCTTTTGGTCGATCGCGATCGGCGGCTGGGAAGACATGCTCATCGGCTGGGATGTTGACGAGCGTGAAGGCGAGGGCTCGATCCGTGTGCCGATTTATCCGGTGCGCTCGTTAATTATCGTGTTCTCGGTCGTATCCTTGATCGTGTACTTGGTCTTGCTCTGGCACTTTGTGTTTGGCACCGAGCCGATTACAGACGAGGAAGAGGGTAAGGCAGAGACCGTCGAAGGCTCTCAAATCTAAGGTTCAAGAACCATTAACCCGTCCGGCCCGCGCCAGCGGCCGGAAGTTCATGCGGGACAGGGGGACGTTAAAAAATGGAACCGACTACAGCCGTCATACTGATGCTGATTGTGCTGATCATCGCAGTGATCATTGGCATTCACATCGGAATTTCATTAGGTGTTACCGCGCTTGTCGGGACCTGGCTCATGTTCGGCTCTTTCGAGCTGGCTGCGGGGCAGGTGGGCAGCACCTCATTCTTCGCTCTGCGGAACTTTGTGTTCGCGGTTATCCCGCTGTTTGTCCTTATGGGTGAATTCGTTAGTAGATCCGGCTCCGCCGGCGATCTCTATCGGGTAATGAACTTTGGATTGAAGCGCATTCCGGGTCGACTGGCCGTCGCGACCGTCGCCGGTAACGCCGTTTTTGCCGCCGTTACTGGCACGAGCCTCGCATCGGCAGCTGCCTTCTCGCGCCTCGCCTATCCGGAGATGATTTCCGCCGGCTACAGCCGCAAATATGCGCTGGGATCGGTGGCTGGCAGCGCCTGCCTTGGCATGCTTATTCCGCCGAGCGTGTTGCTTATCATCTGGGGTATCGTCACAGAGATTTCGATAGGCTTCCTGTTCCTAGCGGGTATTCTGCCGGGTATCCTGCTATCCCTGTTCATGGCGTTTTATTGCTCGGGCGTGGCCATTTTCCGTCCTGCAACAGCCCCAGCCGTCGACCTGTCGGGCGAGAGGTTGACCAGTCAGGAAATGATCAGCGGCTTCGGCGTGATCTTCCTGATCTTCGCCGTGCTGGGCAGTATCTGGGCGGGTTTCGCGACACCGTCTGAGGCGGCAGCCCTGGGTGCTTTGTTCGGCTTGGTTCTTGCCCTCATCAAGGGGGTTCGATGGGACGGTATTCGTGAGGCGATTATCGATTCCGGTAAGGTCATCGCGCCGATCCTGTTTCTGCTGCTGACGGAGCAAATGTATGCGCGACTGCTCACTACGGGCGGCATTGTTAACCTTATCACTGATACCGTCGGCGGGGCCGGCATTGATCCCAATGTCGCGGTCCTGATTATGATTATTATCTGGCTGGTTCTTGGAACCCTGCTGGACTCGGGTTCAATCATCCTGCTGACCGTGCCTATCTTCTGGCCTATCGCGCAGACCTTTGGCTACAACGAGTATGCCTTTGCGATCATGGGTATCCTCGCTATCGAAGCGGGTCTCCTGACTCCGCCGGTCGGATTGCTGGTCTACGCGGTGAAGGGAGCAGTTGCGGATAGTACAGTGCAACTGGGTGAGATCTTTGCCGGATCGATTCCATACTGGCTCCTGATCCTCTTGGTCATGGGCCTAGTCTGGGTGTTCCCGGAATTGGCGACCGAGCCGATTAGCTGGAGTACCGATATCAACTTCAATCATCAGGTAGGTATAACGTTCAGAGGCAACTAGCCCTCGCCTGAGGCAAATAATAACGGCGGCGTTCCTATCGGAACGCCGCCGTTATCCTTTTTGGCGAACGGTATTGTTGCTTGCGGCCGGGCTACCGTCGACTTGCGGGTGCTACCACACTACCCATTGCGCTCGTTCGCCACTCGCTCGATGGCATCAACGATCGCCTGATAGCCGGTGCAGCGGCAATAGTTTCCTGAAATGAACTCGCGGATATCCTCGCGTGAGGGCGCGGGATTCGTCTGCAGCAGTTCCTCGGCGGTCAGAAGCATGCCGGGGGTGCAGAACCCGCACTGAACGGCGTTACGCTCATGAAAGGCCCTCTGCAGGTCCGAGATAACGCCGTTTTCGGTCATTCCCTCGATCGTCTCGACATTCGCTCCGTCGGCCTGGGCAGCCAGCATCAAGCAGCCGCGGACGATTTCGCCATCGACGCGGATGGTGCAGGCACCGCATACGCCATGTTCGCAGCCGACATGGCTGCCGGTCAGTTCGAGTTCGTAACGGACGAAATCCACTAGGTTAGTGCGAGCGGGAACCTGCTGCGTGACAGACTGGCCGTTTACGGTCAGGGTAATGTCTACATTCTGATCCATGATTCCAGTTCCTTTAGGCCGCGAACGCGGTCAGGGCGCGTTTCGTGAGAACTCGCGCGAGGTGCATTTTCATTTCCGGCGGGCCGTTCAGGTCGGCCATCGGATCTAGGTCGGCATCGAGAGCAGTCTGAGCCGCCGCGACGGTCTCGTCATTGTTCGGATTGCCGTCCAGAGCAGCCGCAGCGGCGCTCGCGAGAATCGGCCGGTCGCCGGCGCCGAGAAATACCAGACGCATATTCGAGAAGGTGCCACCGTCAAGGTGGCCCTGGACGCCGATGCCGACGATCGCGTAGTCGCCGCTGCGCCGTGCGAGTTCCATGAATGCAGTTCGTGCGCCATCCGCGATTGCAGGTATCTCGACGGCAATGAGGATTTCGCTCGGTTTCATGGCGGTTTCGAACAGGCCGAGGAAGAAGTCGTTCGCGTCGACAGAGCGGGTGCCGTTGCGGCTTTGTAGGATTATCTTCGCGTTGATCGCGCGGCTAACCGCCGGCATCTCCGCGGCGGGGTCGGCGAAAGCAATGGATCCGCCGAACGTGCCGCGATTGCGGATTGCTTGATGCGCTACATACGACATTGCTTGTGTGATCAGGGGCGCCATTTTTGCAACGTCGGCAGATTTGAGGACTTGGGAATGGCGGGCCAACGCGCCGATCCGCAGCGTGTTTCCGTCGGTCGTAATCTCGGAGAGGCCGTCGATACGGTTGATGTCGATCAGGACCTCGGGTGCCGAGAGACGCATGTTCAGGGTCGCCATTAGGCTCTGGCCGCCGGCGAGGATGCGCGCTTCGTCGCCATGCTCATCCAGCAGGTCGAAGACCTGCTCGAGACTCTCGGCGCGAACATATGCGAATGGTGCGGGTTTCAACCAGCTTCTCCCTTTTTCGATCTTATTCGCCCGAGCTTCGTTGTCGGCTCGGCACAGATGTTTTCTAACCAACAGCATGGCGCGCGTCTATGCGAACGAATCATGCAGACCCATCTTAGCCACCATCGATTCCGATTTCACTCAGGGAGTTCCTCTGTGGCTGATACCAAAGTACAGGTCAAACCGGCCGTCTACACCATACACGGAGTATCTAAAGCGCACGCGCGCACCAGTATTTCCGTGCGCGATGTTTCGGTGACAACTGACAAACCACTTGAGCGAGGTGTACCAATGTCGCGGCGTCGCCGACCGAGGTCATGATCTCCGCCCTGATCGGTTGCACCAACACCGTCACTATCCGCATTGCCAAGCACATGAAGCTCGATTTCGAACTGGTTAGAATCGACGCGGAGGGGATCTTCGGTCTGGCGGAGGATATCGAGGTACTGTTTCCCGAGATTGCCCTGATGACCACGGCGAAGGCGGATGCCTTGCAGAAACAGCTTTGGGAGATGCAGCAGAAACTCTCGATCTTCTACTGCGGCTCGCGCATCTCCCAAGCGGCCGGGACAAAGGTCAAG
This sequence comes from Rhodospirillaceae bacterium, assembly GCA_002724635.1. Lineage (GTDB taxonomy): Bacteria > Pseudomonadota > Alphaproteobacteria > UBA6615 > UBA6615 > UBA8079. The sequence continues at coordinate 10,458 of PBPM01000113.1, read as the reverse complement.
GAAAAGTGGAATATTGTCGACTGACACCAGTTGCGGGAGGGGAACGTCATGACTCTGAGGATCTGGGGCCGTCACACATCAACCAACGTTCAGAAGCTGCTCTGGGGGTGCGCCGAGATGGGCGTGGACTTCGAGCGCCCGGATATGGCCGGGGAATTTGGGTTCACGGACGCCTATCTCGCGATGAACCCTAACCGGGTCGTCCCGACCATCGATGATAGCGGGTTCATCCTCTGGGAATCCAATGCTTGTCTGCGTTATTTGGCCGAGAAGCACGGCCGGGGCGGCCTGTGGCCGGAAGACCCGCGTGTCCGCGCGGATGCGGACCGGTGGATGGACTGGCAGACCGCAACCTTCTGGCCCGCACTGCGGCCGGTGTTTCAACAGTTGATCCGCACATCGCCGGAAGAACAGAACAAGGCGCTGATCGAGAAGGGGATCGCCGACGCCGGCGAGATCAGTGCGGTACTGGACGCGGCGCTCGCGGACCGCGACTTCGTCGCGGGTGACGCGTTCACCATGGGCGATATACCCATCGGCGGGGTTATTTACCGCTGGTACGAGATGAATATTGCCCGGCCCGAACGACCGAACCTTCGCTCGTGGTATGAGCGCCTGCAGGAACGGCCCGCCTTCGCTGAGTATATAATGATCCCGCTGCAGTAGGGGCGGACGCTAGTTCCAGAGTACCTCCGAGGCCATCCGTGCGCCTTCCGTCATCGCGGCGAACTTCATCCAGACGATGTTGCGGTCGACTTGGACGCGGCCGGCAAAGGTGCCGAAACCGCAATCGCCGCCGACCATGACATTCTCGCGCCCGACGACGCTCGCATAGTTCTGGATGCGGTCACTCACGAGCTCCGGGTGCTCGACAAAATTCGAGGTGGTGTCGATCACCCCGGGAATGATCACCTTTCCATCGGGCAGCTTCACGTCTCGCCAGATCTTCCACTCATGCGCATGACGTGGGTTCGCGCCCGGAAACGAAAACGCCATCGGTCGCGCGCCCAAGATGATGTCGACGATATCGATTAGCGGGACGTCCTCATGATGCGGCCCCATTGTGCTGGCCCAGCAGATATGCATTCGCATCTTGTCTTCCGGGATGTTGGCTACTGCGTGGTTCAGCGCATCGACATGCATCGAGATTTCCTTACGAAAATCCTCGAGGCTGAGATGGCGGAAGATCGTATGGCGGCTGAGTGCCAGATCGGGACAGTCGAGCTGCAGAATGAGGCCTGCGTCGACGATCGCCTCGTATTCGCGCCGCATCACGTCGGCGAGGGCGAAGATATACTCCTCCTCCGAGCCGTAATGTAGGTTGGGTAGGAAGCGCGAAATCTGGCCGGGCGAAGGGGAGGTCATGAACGCCTCCTCCGTGCCCGCGGTCCCGACGACACTGGCCGCGCGATCTATATCGGCTTGGGCCGCGTCCCAGTCGCGCCATTCGACCGGGCCGGAGCAGGCCGGGCGATGGGTGAGCGGCGTCAGGAAGGGGGCGAGCATCTGCGCTAGCTCGGGAAATTCTTCCTTGTCGGCTCCGGACGGTTTCGGCTGGTTCGGCCCGTCATAGCCCGTCAGGCGGTCCTTCACATGGATCGTGTAGTCGGCGCGTCCCTGTTCGCCGTCATTGATGATGTCGAGCCCGGCGGCGACCTGCTTAACCACGACCTCCTCGACAGCTCGGGCGATGGCGGTATTCATTTCCGCGCCGCCCGCACCGGGGTTCGATTCTTCTGCGAGCAGGAAACCCACGACGTCCTGAGGGCGCGGTAGGCTGCCGGTGTGCGTCGTCAGAATACAGTTTGTGCTACGTTTCATGTGATCCCCCTGTGACGTGCGATCCCGTTGGCCGGGATTCACCAATAAACTATCACAGGAAAAGCAGAAGGCAGACGCATGGCCGGCCACATGCCGACACGGCAACTCGTCTGACGGCGATCTTGCCGATGGGCAGGTTCAGGCGGGAATTGATGATGATTGCCAGAATCTTGCGTAGATGTCGGTGGTACGAGTCGAGAGTGTTCGCGATATCGCCGGACAGGACGGTTTCCATCAGGACCTCGTGTTCATCGCCTTCTGAGCGCGCGGGTTAGCTGATTGATGCGGCGAGTGGGCGACAGTGCCTTGGCTGGTCGGTTAGTGGTTCCCCTAAGGCTTGGCGAGCCTCAGTTCGCGAGAAACCTTTTGAGATACTCACTATGCAGGACTTCCCACTTGGAATTTCCTGTTTCGTGATCAAGTCTACGATCAATAATTCGACGGTTTCACTGATGGATATCTTCCCGGGCACATTCCGTTTGCGATGACGATGTTCTTCTTCCGGCTGATACTCATCGCCTATCCGCAGCTGAGCCTGATTCTCCTCGATCTGGGTTACGTGTAGCGTTCATACTGTGGTCGTTTTGCCAGCCTTCGCCTGCTGGCCTTCCCCCGCCCGATTGCCCATAATCGCTGGCATTCAAACCGGGGGAAGTGATGAAGATTTTCAAGGATCGCCTGCCATATTCCGCGATCGTCGATCGTCCGGCCTGGAGGTTGCCCGACGGCAAGCGGATGGCCGTGTGGATCATCGCTAATGTCGAGGACTGGGACATTTCGCGGCCGATGCCGCGCGTGGTGCTGCCGCCGCCCATGGGTGTGCCGCTGCAGCCCGATCTACCCAACTGGGCTTGGCACGAATATGGCATGCGGGTAGGTTTCTGGCGCATCCGCGACGCGCTGCGCGACCGCGGCATCATTCCGACGATGGCGGTCAATGGCAGGGTCTGCGAGACTTATCCCCGGGTCGCCGAGGCGGCTCTCGAGCTTGGTTGGGAGTTCATGGGGCACGGCTATCTGCAGGGCCCCATGCACAAGCATGATGATCAACAGGAGCAGATCGACAGGGCCTGTGACGCAATCGAGAAGTTTACAGGCAAGAAGGTGCGTGGCTGGGAGAGCCCGGGCATGACCGAGACCTTCCAGACCATCGACTATTTGGCGCGCGCGGGCATCGAGTATTTAGCCGACTGGGTTCTCGACGACCAGCCGGTGGAGATTGAGACCAGCGAGGGCCCGATGCTTTCGGTCCCCTATACTGTCGAGACCAACGACATCTCGATGATGGCGTTGCAGCAGCATTCATCCGACGAGATGTTTAAGCGTTCGAAGGACCAGTTCGACCGGCTGTACTTGGAGAGCGAGCATTCCGCGCGCGTTATGTCGATCAGCCTGCACATGTATCTGACGGGCACGCCGCACAGGATCCGTTATTTCGAGGAAATCCTCGATTACATCCAGGGGTACTCCGACGTGGCGATCGTGCCGGGTGAGAAGATCATGGACTGGTATCGGGAAGCACACGCTTAGAGACCGTAAGGATGGCGTTGCTGATCACCCCCCCGGTTACCGGCTCGACGGCGTATTGGGGCGAGTGCGTGCAGGCGCTGGCGCCGGATCTTGATATACGGCTGTGGCCGAATGTCGGGGCAGCCGAGGACATCATCTATCTGATGACCGGTTTCCTTGACCTAGCCGAGTTGCCCACGCTGCCAAATCTGCGCTTGGTAATGCCGATGTTCGCCGGCTTCGATCATCTGCTGGCCGATCCCGACATGCCAAGTGTACCCATCGTTCGCACTGGGCCGCCGGCCGGAGATCCTGCCATGACCGAATATGCCATTCTGCATGTGCTGCGGCATCATCGGCAGATGCCGGAGTATATCGACCAGCAGCGACGCAGCGAATGGCGTGTTCGGCCGCAGAAACTGCCGCGCGAACAGCGGGTCGGGTTCATGGGGTTTGGGGTTCTGGCCAAGCCGCCGGCGCGCGCGCTGCATGGGCTCGGCTTTGACGTGGCTGCCTGGACGCGTACCGCGCGCGACGATGCCGATATCGGGATGTTCTGCGGCGTGGATCGGCTGCCGGAGTTCCTTGCACGGACCGACATTCTGGTCTGCCTATTGCCGCTTACGGACAAGACCAAAGGTATTCTGAACGCGGATCTGTTCGCGCAAATGCCCAAGGGGGCATCGATCATCAATCTGGGGCGTGGTGGTCACCTAGTGGATGAGGACCTGATCGCCGCGCTCGATAGCGGACAAATCGCCGGCGCGACGTTGGATGCGACCAAGCCCGAACCCCTGCCACCGGAGAGCCAGCTCTGGCAGCATCGGGGGGTTACAATCATGCCACATACCGCGCGCAGGGTGCGGGCGGATGTAATTGCCCCTCAGGTGGTCGAGATCATCCGGAGGGACAAGTCGGGCGAGCCACAACTTTGGGCCGTGGACCGGTCCGCGGGATACTAGGGAGAGACGAGAATGGCCTTGAATGACGCACAGGTGACGCAGGCGGCGGGCTTGCTGGCCGACGCATTTGCAAACCGTACAACAATTGATGCCCTGCCGGCCGATTGTGGTCCGGCGAATGCCGCCGAGGCGACACAGATCCAGGTCGCCTTGCTCGAGCGCATCGGCCTTGCTGCAGCGGGTTACAAGGCGGGCTTCACGAACCCGCCCATGCTAGAGAAGGCAGGGCCCGACGGGCCCATGGCCGGGGTCATGTTCCAGGATTTCACGGTCGAGAACGGCGGTAGTCTGCAACGCGAGGATATCGGCCCGGGCTCCCTCGTCGAGGCGGAGGTTTCGTTCCGCATGGGGGCCGATCTTCCGGCCCGCGAAGGCGGCTATTCCGAAGACGAGGTGTTGGCTGCGGTGGACAGCGCTATCATCGGGATCGAGATGGCGGTGCCGCGAATCGCCGACCCGCTGAATCAGCCGATGATGCATCTGGCCGCCGACAACGGCGCGGCGATGGGGTTCGTCGCCGGGCCGGACATTCCCGACTGGCCGAACCGGGACCTCAAGACCCTCGATATCGAACTACTATTCGACGGCGAAGTTGTTTCGGTAGGCATGCCTATGCCGGCGCGTTGCGACGAAGTCTGGTCGCTCACGTGGATCGTCAATCACTTCTCGGCCCGAGGTGTCGTTATCAAGGCAGGCGACTATATGACCACGGGGGCGGCGGCGGCGCCGAAGCCGCTGGGCCACGCGTCGGAGGTTGTCGCGCGTTTCGTCGGGGTCGGCGACGTGCAAGTACGCATCGAGGATTAACCTAAAGAGCTGCTTGCCTCCTAGAGCGCAGTGCTTGTGGCGCTGGGAGCCGAGGATAGGTCAGGGCGAGCCTAATTTGCAGATCGTCGATTCTGTCGAGTGTTCTGGCGGCGCATGTCGCCCCTGCGCCGCGTCTGGGCTATGGAAGCCTCAGGATCGCAATTCCCTAGGTTCCGTTGTCGAAGGCGTAAATGCCGCGCAGTAGGGCTTGCGTAGCGTATGTTTGTTCCTAAGTGATCTAACAGGTACCAATCAGGACAAGCCATTCATGGCCGAAGTAGATACCCGGAAAACCAATGCCGTCCTCGACGGTCTGATCAGCCGCAACTCGACGCCGCCGCGTCTGTTCGATGGGGACGAACCCGTCCGGGCAGATATCGAACAAATGCTTGCAGCGGCAATGAGTGCCCCGGATCATGGCCTCGTGCGGCCCTGGCGCTTTCATATCATCGAGGGCGACGCACGGCACAAGCTGGGCGAACTTTTCGCCGACGCGTTGCTTGGGCGCGAACCCTTTGCGCCGACGGCGGCGATTGAGAAAGAGAAGGCGCGCCCGCTGCGCGCACCGACAATCATCGCAGTCTGCGCAAAAGTCGATCCGTCACGTGCCCCGAAGGTACCGGTAGTCGAGCAGATCGTGGCGACCGCGGCGGCGATGGAACATATTGTGATTGCGGCGCAGTCCATGGGCTATGGTGCCATCGTGCTGACCGGTCGCAACGCCCACGATCCCGTTGTCCGCAAGGCGTTTGGCCTTGACGGTCAGGACGAGCTGCTGGGATTCGTCTACATCGGCTGCATCAAAGAGCCGACGCCGCCCAAGGAGCGTCCCAACGCGGCGGAATTCACCAGCGTTTGGGTTTAGAGCTCGATCGGTTGCTGGTGCCGGGGATGCGCCGGTCAGGTACGCGCATGACGATCCTTCAAAAGAACCACGTCATACCCGAACCTAATCCGGGCATTTTGTTGCACGAACGAAAAAAGGCCGAGTCGATACCCGGCCTTTTTGCATTCGTTGGGTGCGCTTCCTAGAACGTTTCGTTCCAGTGAACCATGGGCAGGCCCGCCACCGGCGAGGTGAAGTAGGGGATATTGGTCGCCCGCAGGCTTCCGACATAGACCGTCTTCAGGTCTGGGCCGCCGAAGGTGACGGACGCGCACCATTTGGCGATATCGCCGCCACATTCGAGCAGCAGATCGGCCGTGACCTCGCTCTTCTGGAATGCCGCATCGAGCTTCGCCACTTCCTCGGGATTTGAGTCGTCGAAGATGATGTGCAGGTCCCCGTCGGGCTTGATGGCGAAGATGCCGTCATTCATGATGTGGGTGCCCCAAAGGTTGCCGTAGCTGTCGAACGCGATTCCGTCTATCAGGCGACCATGGTCTGTCGGGCCATAGATCTCCTTTGGTCCGAGACTGCCGTCCTCGGCGATCTTGTAGCGTGCAATGTTGCGGCCGCAGGTTTGCACGACGTAAAGCCATTCCTCATTCGCATCGAGTTTGCACTCGTTCGAGAAGTGCACATCGTCGGTGACGATGCGCACGCCCTTGCCCTCCTCGTAGAGCAGAATACGACCGTCGACGATATCCGGGCTGATGGCCTTGGGCCAGTCATGGAGCATCGTTGAGACGGTGATCCAGATACGGTCCTTGCTGTCGCGGGCGACGAAGTTGACTTTGCCGATCTCCTCGCCGTCGACCGTGTCGAACATGACCTCAGTCTCGCCCGTTCGGGTCATCCGCTCGAGGCAGTCGGTGCCGAAATTCGAAATTAGGATATCTCCGTTGCTCGCGAACGCCAGCCCGTTGGGCAGGGTGCCGTCAACGAACTTTGAGGCGTCATCGTCGCTCGCGCCGAATGCCTCGGCATCATGAGACTGGGTGATGATCTCCTGGCTACCGTCGGGCTTAATACGCACGACGCCGCCGCGGGCATCGGCGGCCCATAGGTCACCGTTTTTCTCGGCAAGAATACATTCCGGGCGCTGCAGATCCTTACCAATGAACTTGAAATCATCCTTGGTGAGGGTGAAGCCGTCGATGGGATTAATTGCCATGTTTCTCTCCTCCCGGGACCTCCGGGGTCTGTGACCGGCTGGGCCACGCGACGTTGAAGCAGCGTGGCGCCCTAATTTTTACGGTCCGGTTTCGATGATGTTCAGAGGCGAACCTAGAACTTCACCATGTCGCCGCCCTTGAGGTCGAGGATCTCGCGGGCTTCGTCGGGCGTTGCGACATCAAGCGACAGATCCTCAACGATCCGACGGATCTTCGCGACTTGCTGGGCGTTCGATTCAGCCAACTTTCCTTTGCCGAGATAGAGCGAGTCTTCTAGGCCGACACGCACGCTGCCACCCAGAAGAGCTGATTGGGTGACGAAGTTCATCTGGTGACGACCGGCACCCAGAACAGAGAAGACATAGTCATCGCCAAACAGCTTGTCCGCCGTTTCCTTCATATGCATCAGGTGTGCAATGTCGGCGCCGATTCCTCCCATGATCCCGAAGATAAACTGTAGGAAAATCGGACCCTTAAGGCGGCCCTGATTGTAATAGTAGGCCGTGTTGTAGAGATGGCTGACATCGTAGCACTCGTGCTCAAACTTCACTCCGCGCTTATCATGAAGCTCGGTGATAATGTAATCCATTTGTTTGAACGTATTGGTGAAGATGAAGTCATCGGTCATCTCCAGATAGGGTTTCTCCCAATCGTACTTCCATTCGTCGTAACGGTCTGCCGCTGGAAAAATACCAAAGTTCATTGATCCCATATTGAACGAGGTAACCTCAGGCTCTGCGCGAACAGCAGCTGCGATACGCTCATCCACGGTCATGCCTAGACCGCCGCCTGTGGTAATGTTCACGACCGCTTCTGTATTTTGTTTGATGCGCGGAAGGAACTCCATGAATACATCCGGGTCAGGCGTGGGCTTTCCGTTTTCAGGGTCGCGTGCGTGAAGATGGATAATCGACGCGCCTGCCTCGGCAGCCTCGATCGAGGATTGCGCAATTTCGTCGGGCGTGATCGGCAGATGATCCGACATTGTTGGCGTGTGGATCGCACCCGTGACCGCGCACGATATGATGACTTTAGATTGTTTCGCCATAGTTCCCCCCTAAGATCGTAAGTCGTTTGTTTTAGTTGGCCTAATATTGGGTCGTACGGTATCTGGCTGTCCAGAGGCGACAACATAATTTTGAATGATCCCATCGGGTTCATTTATGTCAGGCACTCGCCGCCCAAGGAATCCAAGACTATAAATTATTAGGGTTGTGAGCCTACAAGCGCGGTTTAGCCAAGTCCAGAATTCACAATGAATGGCCTAATTCCAAGCTGGTTTGGACAGCGATTAAGGCAAACCGCGTCTGCTACGCGAGGACCCGGTGCCTATTAGCGTACACAAAGCCGCGCCAAGGCCGAGCCTTAGGGTAAGCGAGCGCGTCCTCCGTTATTTTCCCCAGCGCAGCGCGACGGGGTCAAGTTCCCTTGCTAGCGCGAGTAGTGTTGTTCGTACGTCCGGAAGAAGCGGGGCGACAGGGTGTCGGCAGAAATCTGACTTAATCACGCCCCCCTCTTTCATCACCGTCTTGGCCGCCCGGAAGCCACAAAGTCGGTTCTCGTAGTTGATCAGTGGCAGAACACGTTCGTAGATGTTTTTCGCCGTATCCCGGTCGTCAGCCAGATGTGCGGCAATTGCGGGCCGCACCAGATCTGGGACCAGTGCCGAAGTCATGCAGCCGGTCGCACCTGCGTCGAGATCGGCGAGGAGCGTGATGCCTTCCTCGCCATCGAATGGGCCCTCGATGGCGTCGCCCCCCGCGACGATAAGCGCCCGCAGTTTGTTGGCGGCTTGGGCGCACTCGATCTTAAAACATTTAACGGCCTCAATTTCTCGCGCCATTCGCACGAGTAGGTCGACCGGTAAGTCCATTCCGGACAACGGTGCATCTTGCACCATGATCGGGATGCCGACCTCGCCAGCTGCCGTGAATTGTTCAGCAATTTGGTCATGCGTGCCTCGTAACAAAGCGCCGTGATAGGGGGGCATTAGCATTACCATCGCGGCGCCGAGCTCGGCCGCCTGCTTTGTTCGCGCTACTACGATGTCGGTGGCGAAGTGGCTGGCGGTGACGATCACTGGCACACGCTCGGACACATGCTCGAGGGACAGCCGGGTCAAGCAGTCGCGTTCCTCGTCCGACAACAAGAACTGTTCGGAGAAGTTGGCGAGAATGCAGATGCCGTCGACACCTTGATCGATCATGCAGTCGAGAATCCGGGTCATGCCCTCGGTGTCGATTTCGCTGTCCTCGGTGAAGGGAGTGGGGGCAACGGGCCAGACGCCGCTGTAGGGGGTGGTGATACTCATGCCCCTTAATAGCAATCCCGCCATGCATTGCCCATGGTTGACAGTGGCTTGGAACGCGACGTTCTATAAAATGGACCGATCCAGGGGAGCTGGGCCTATGAGCGAAACGCTGTTCACAAATGTGTCCATCATCGATGGAACGGGCGGCAAACCATTCGAAGGATCAGTCTTGGTCCACGGTAATCGGATTGCGGCAGTTTCCCGGGACAATGGCCTCGAGTCCAGCGATGCCGAGATCGTTGACGGCGGCGGTGCGATCCTGATGCCCGGCCTGATCGATGCCCATGCCCATCTAAGCTTTTTGGATGCTGGGACACTTGGGGATATCAACGCGCTCTCGCCGGAGCGCCATGTGCTTGAGACGGCGAAGAATGCCCGCAAGATGCTCGACCACGGTTTCACCAGCATGTTCAGTGGCAGCTCGGCCCGGGACAATCTCGAGGTCGCGTTGCGCGATGCGATAAATGCTGGCGACATCCCGGGGCCGCGGCTCAAGGCGGCGACCCGGCAGATGACCGTCACCGGCGGTTTCGGCGACATTGGCCGGGATGACGCCTATGCGCTGGTCCTCGATGGACCAGAGGCCTTCCGCAAGGCTTGCCGCGCAGCGGCACGTGCTGGCGTCGACACCTTCAAGATCGTGCCCTCGGCTCAGGGCTCGGGGCCGGACCCGCTGGCCGAGGACACCGCCATGTCGAATGAAGAGGTGGCAGCGGTCTGCGCGGTCGCAAGGCAGCGGAACCGCATGGTCGCGGCGCACGCGCGTTCGGCGGAGGCTGTGAAGATGTGTGTGCGCAACGGTGTACAGGTCATCTACCACGCGACCCTGGCCGATGATGAGGGCAAGGACATGCTGGAAGCGGAGCGGGACGGTGTGTTTGTAGCGCCGGCGATGGGGCTGCCCTACGGACGCCTCACAGAGGGCGAGAAATATAGGGTTTCGACGGACGACTTCACTCGCGCGCGAGCGGAGAAAGAGATCGAAACGGT
>PBPM01000112.1 GCA_002724635.1 Rhodospirillaceae bacterium | reverse complement strand
CCCGCCGTCGCCGGGTGCCGGGCCACGACCACTGCATCATCCGGCTAGAGGCGCGCGGCACCATCGACGGGGTGGATATCGATACGAGCCATTTTACCGGCAACCATCCGCCTCATGCCTCGATCGAAGGCTGTCTGTCTGAAACAGATCCGAACGACTCGACCGAATGGACGGAAATTGTGCCCAAGACCGCCCTGGATGCGAACTCCCACAACTTTGTGGAAGTCGCCTCCAACGAACACTTCAATCATTTGCGCCTCCACATCTATCCCGACGGCGGTGTGGCCAGGCTCCGGGTCTATGGACAACCTCAATGCGCATGGCAGCGCCATGATCCGAATGGCGTGCACGAGCTCTCCGCCATCACCAATGGCGGGCGTATCATTGGCTACAACGACGCCCACTACGGCAGTCCGTGGGTGATCCTGACGCCGGGCCGGGGCACGGATATGGGCGACGGCTGGGAAACTCGCCGGCGCCGCGAGCCCGGCAACGATTGGATCGTTGTGGCGCTCGGCGCCAAGGGCTTGGTGGAACGCATTGAGGTGGACACGGCGCATTTTAAAGGCAACTACCCGGACCGTTGCTCAATTGAAGCAGTAGTTCTGGAAGACGGGGACGAGACCCAGCTCCTGGAAGACGGCGTAGACTGGCAGCCCCTGATGGGCGAGCAAAAGCTGGAGATGGACCGCATCCACACCTTCGAAGGCGACAAAGTGAACGGCATCGGTCCGGTCACCCACCTCCGGCTTTCCATCTACCCTGACGGCGGCGTTAGCCGCTTGCGGGCGTTCGGGAAGTTGGACCAGGCCTAGTCCAGAAAATGGTTCTCGAACTCGACATCCGGCCCCTGACACGGGAAGCGTTTGCCCCTTTCGGCGACGTCATCTCGGCGGAGGGAGCGGAAACCCTGTTCATCAACGAAGGCACCACCCAACGTTTCCACAACCTCGCGCGCGTAGACGTGGCCGAGCAGGACGGGGGCACCCTGGTCAACATTTTCCGGGGCCAGCCCCGCGAACGCCCCATCCAAATCCGCATGATGGAACGCCACCCCCTGGGCTCGCAGGCCTTTTATCCTCTCCAGCCCCACGACTATCTCGTCGTGGTCACCAACACAGACGGCGCTCCCTCCCCTGCAGACCTTCATGCCTTCAGAGGCACCGGGACCCAAGGCGTCAACTACGCCAAAAACATCTGGCACCATCCCCTCCTCGTCCTCACGTCCGACCACGACTTTATGGTGGTTGACCGCGGCGGACCGGGGGAGAATTTGGAGGAGCATTGGTTCACGGATTCCGAGGGCTCGGCGCAGTTAGTGGTTTAAGCTCTCTATCGTCTCATTTCGATTAATCATGCGCAGGCCAGGACCCGCGTATCTTGCATGAATACACCCCTTCTGCATCATCCACGGGCTTGACCCGTGGACCCAAGTTTAAAGAATTAAATTGGATACGCGGGTTGGAGCCCGCGCATGACGCATGGAGTGAAAGCTGCCTCTATGGTAACACTCTCAACCATGACCTCCCCCCCTCACACTCCCATCCTCATCGTCGGCGGCGGACCTGTTGGTATGAACATGGCGCTGAACCTAGCCTATTGGGAAACGCCGTGCCTCATCGTGAATGACCAGCCGGACACCCCGAAGCATCCGCAGGGGAATTCGCACAATGCGCGGACCATGGAGAATTACCGGCGGTTGGGGATCGCCGACGAGATCCGCACCGTGGGCCTGCCGCCGGATCATTGTGGAGACGCCATTTGTGTCACGCGGATCAACGCCCATGAAATGGGACGGATTGTATTGCCTACCAACCGGGAGCGGGTCACGCCAGGATTCCACGAACTCGACCTCACACCGGAGCCCAATCACCGGGCGTCGCAGATGTTCGTGGAGGCTGTCCTTAAACGCCACATCGATGCTAGCCCGCTGATCGATGTGCGCTTCGGCTGGCGCATGCTATCCTTCGAACAGGACGACGGCGGTGTGCGGGCGGAGATCGAAAACCTCTCCACCGGAGAAACTGTCACGGTCACCGCGGATTATCTGGTGGGGTGCGACGGCGGCCAAGGTTCGATCCGAAAAAGCCTTGGCATTTCGTACGAAGGGAAGAGCGGCAAGGAAGTGGACTTCATGATGGGGCAGATGCTCTCCATCTATTTCCGCGCGCCGACCCTCTACGACATCATGCAGACGGACGCGCCCTGGCAGTTCCACTGCGTGAATTCAGACGGCCGCACGTCCATTGTCGGCCTGGATGGGCAAGGAAACTTCCTTTCCTGGGCCAAACTGCCGGCCGGCGCGGATCCGGACTCAGTTGATCCTCGCCCGTTAATCTACGCGGCAGTGGGCGAAGAACTGCCCCTCGAGATCATATCCTCCAAACCCTGGACGGCGGGGCTGTCCCTGGTGACGGAACGCTACAGCGAAAACCGGGTGTGGCTGGCGGGTGACTCCTGCCATTTGTTCACGCCCACGGGCGGGTTTGGCATGAACACGGGCGTAGACGATACGTCGAACCTGGCGTGGAAACTCGCAGCCGCGCATCACGGTTGGGGTGGGGCGGGCTTGATCGCCAGTTACGAAGAGGAACGGCGGCCCATCGCCGTCCGGAACCTCGCACAGTCCTACGAAATCGCCGAAATCAAATCCGCCATAAGCGTACCGGACGGGCTTGATGATGATACACCGGAAGGGGCCGACAAGCGCAAAGCCTACGGCGAACGGTTTATGACCGACCTAGCCGAGGAATACGGCTGCATTGGGATCCAGTTGGGGGCGCAATATGTCGGCTCCTCCATCATTGTAGACGACGGCAGCACCCCACCAAAAGACGATCCCTACGTCTTCACGCCCAGCGCCACCCCCGGTTGCCGCGCTCCCCATGCCTGGCTGAACGACGGCAGAGACCCGCGCAGTGCGCTGTTCTACCATTTCGGGAGAGGGTTTACGCTGTTAAACCTTGGGGAGGTGGAGACAAAAGACATTGATTCCGCCGCCGCCAAACTCGGCATCCCGCTTAAGGTGCTCTCGGCCCGGAAAGAGTTGCTGAACCTCTACCAGGCACCCCTTACTCTCATCCGACCGGACCAGTATGTCTGTTGGCGGGGAACGGAATTAAGCCGGGAAGAATTGACGACTGTCACCGGCAATTAAGGCCACCCAGCACTAATCGGTAAAGTAGTGAAAAACGTTTAGCGCATCCCCATTTGTACCAATATGGATTGATCGCGGCCGGCTCTATAGTGCCGACCGTTTCCCGAAGACGGGGTGCGTTGAGGAGGGTGTGGCATGAATCAGTTTAGACTATTGATCACGGGAATGATCGTGATTGTTCTCGGTCTGATCGCAATCAGCACGGTGGATTATTGTAAAATTCCGGACGTTGTGCTCAATGCGATCCGGGATCAACTGGTCACCACAGCCAATGAAAAGGTTTCGCGGGTCAACGAAATGGTGGAACGCAGTAAAGAGCGCGTCTCCCTTGTCACGAGCCGAACTCAATTGAGGATATCTCTCACCGAATACCTTTAATCCCGAAGCCCCAAAAGCCCTGGCCAAAATGAGCAAAATTCTGCGGGATGCCCGGTATGCCATCTAGGACTTCAAGCACCTCCACGCTGTTTCTACGGACGGATTGAATATCGCCAGCACCGATCCGGCCGCCATCGCCGACACCGTGGGCGGCACAGATTGGGTCGTAATTACGAAGAAGGATGTGGCCGAAGCGCTGGCGCCCCTGGACGGATTGCGCAATTTTCTGATCGTCGGGCTGATCTAGTGATCTTCACGGCACTTCTGTTCAGCGCCATCATTTCCCGCGACCGGAAGGTGAATGGGCGGCGGCGGGACGACGTCGCGCGGGGTGGTGTCCGGACCAACCGGTAGAGCAGCACCCCCCTACTCCGCCGCAGTCGCGCCTTGTTTGCGGGCCTTCCGTTTTGCCCACCAGACCTGAAGGTCGAGCTTGATGTGCTCGTAGTAAACCTTGGGGAAGATGATCAGGATATCATAGAGCGCGACCCAGCCGCCTTTGAGGGTCACCGGGATGGTGATCCAGGGCGCGGCGCCGATGATGGCGATGTGTTCGTTAGGATCCACCTCGTCCCGATTCTGCAGCACCCGGTCAACACGATTGGGAAAAGACCAGTCTGCGCGGTAGATTACTTTGCCTTCCGGATTGATCACATAGACCGTGTTGGGCAAGAGCCCCCAATCGTGGTGCCATTTACCGTCCACCGTGTCGACGGCGATGGGCCGGGCTTCCTTGTAGTCATCCCTGGTGCGCGTGGCGTAGCCAATCTTTTCGTCGATTGAGGTCGCGGGCCGGGCTTTTTCGCAGGGATGGGCTTCGCGCACATAGACGACCAGCCATTCCACGTCCGGGTATTTGTCCTTCAGTTTGGCGAAGGGCTTTACATTTTTGACATACATGGGACATGTCAGGCTGCCGGATTCGATCACCAGCCACTTGCCTTTGTAGTCCTCCAGGTTCACCACATTGCCACTCAGGTCGGTGAGCGTATAGCAGTAGTCGACCTGCTCGCCGGCCTTCGGACCGGGAAAATAGCCGAGCTCGTAATTGCTCATTTTGAATCGCGTATAATTGTAGGTCTCGCCGCGTGCAGGTGCGCCCATGATTTCGCCTCCGAATTCTTTGTGGCAGGACCATACCAGAATGGAGTAGCGCCGTGAACTCCTTCAGACCGCGCTTAAAAAACCGCCACCGAAATACCGAGGCCAACCAGAGCCACCAGGGTGATCTTCTTAAAGATTTCCACCGGAATCTTTAAAAACAACCAAGCCCCTAATGCCCCGCCTGCCCATTGCAGCGGTGTGGTAATCAGCCCACGGTAAACCGTTTCCAAGGTAAAGCCTCCACCCACCGCGATGGAGATTACGATAACCAGAGAGACCATTGCCATTACCACTAGGATACAGGCGCGCTGCATCTCAGCGGGCTTGTCGAGGGCCATCAGGTAAATCACCGTGGGCGGTCCGCCGAGCCCCACAAAGCCGTTAATCAGTCCCGAGATGACACCGGTCACGGCGGCGGGCCCCGTTCCTTGCGGTCCGCGGTAACGCCACCCGAAGAGAATCAACAACGAGGCGGACATGATAATGATGCCAATGATGCGGCGGACTAGGTCGGGGTCGAGGAAAAATAGGAACCAGCTGCCGATAGGAACACAGATGACCGTTGCGATCAGAAGGGGCCTCATAATCTGCCAGTCAGCCTTTCGAGCGGCGCCGGGAAACAGAATTACCGTCAGGAACAGTG
>PBPM01000028.1 GCA_002724635.1 Rhodospirillaceae bacterium | reverse complement strand
AGGCCAGCGGGGTCACGACGTGCGGATAGTTGGAATACTGTCCGGCCGTTTCCATGGTCTTGGAGAAATCACTCCAATAGCCCGAATCGAGCTTCACGAACGCACCACGCTTGGCGGCCTGGTCAAAGAAACCCGGGGCCGAGACAAGAATCATGTCGACCGTGAACTTCCCGGCCTTAATCTCTTGACGGACCTGGGCAACCGTGGCGCCGGTGCCTTTGCGCAGGCTGGCAAACTTGAAGTCGTCGCCAAGGCCATAGCGCTTCTTGAATGCAGCACCCATGCGCTGGGCTGTGCGATCACTGAATAGCGGGTTGATGATGGTCACAGCACCCTCCGCTTTGGCACTAGCGATTAGCGCCTTTTCCTGAGCGTTGAGGTGACCATCTGCCTGAGCAATTGTGCCGGTTGCGAGAAGAGCGATCGCCGAAACGGCACCCGCCCAAGTTGACTTGTGATGGAATTTCATCGAATTCCCTCCCTATGGATAAAAAAATCTGAAGTGTTTTATTTTTTTGTCTAAAGGATTTGCCGAATATATGGAAGCTGTGTTGACAAAAATATTGGATAAAACCATTTCCGCTGGGTGCTCTGGAAACGACAATGGGGCATCAACTTCGAAAATTACCAGCCCATCGGCCTGCCGAAGTCGCCGACGTGGCGCAATCGCGAGGAACAGATGATTTAGTTGACGGCACGCCCCTTCGGAAAATGCCCGCTCGCGGTATCGAGGCTAAAAGCAGGAAGGCCGACGAAAACCTTCTCCAGTAGCGAGGAAGCATTCGTGATTCCGGTATAGGAAGTCGCGAATGGGTCAGACGGCCGCCCGCGACCTAGCCGAACACAGACGCTTCGTAGTCGGGCTTGATGTAATACTGGACCATAGTCCAGTTGATCATAGTACCCCCGGATCGCGGGATATCGAGATACGGATCGCCGCGCCTAGCCGGGTCGAGTTGTGGTGCATACGGGACGTGACTCATGAGCGCATTGGACCGCAGTCGCACGCGCATGGCGAAAGTCAGCAAAACCCGCGCGGCCTAGGTGCGAACGCTAAGCACCGCGCAAACGGTCTAGTATTTCCGCCTGCCGGATCCGGGCGTCCGGATCGGTCATGTTGAGAAGCACCTGATCATGCTCGAGAGTTGCGGTATCAGGGCCTGCGAAAAACCGGTTCACGGATTCCTTGACCATCTGCTGAGCAACCCGAGGCTTGGAGGTTATCTCCGTCGCCATCGCCAAAGCCGCGGCCAACGGATCGTCCGTGACATCCTCGCAAAGTCCCCACGTATGTGCCGTCGGCGCATCGATGCGCCGGCAGAGCCCCGCGATCAGCTTCGCGCGCGCCGGGCCAACTAGGCGTGCCAAGCGCGGTAGCGTTCCCCATGAATAGGTGATCCCGAGATCGACCTCAGGTGCTCGCACCCACGCGTCGGTCCCGAGGATTCGAAAGTCGCAGGCGAGTGCGAGCGAGACCCCCCCGCCGATCGCGAACCGATCGACCGCGGCGATCGTCAGCTGCGGCAAGGATTCCCAAGCGCGGCACATTTCGAGGCCCAGCCGGATGTGCCGCCTAGCCTCCGCCAGGGGCATGTCTTGCGCAAAGGAATCCGGCTCAGACAGGTCGTTGCCCGCGCAGAAGGCACCGCCTGCGCCGGCCAGTATAACCGCGCCGATATCGGTGCGCTCTTCGAGTGTCCGCGCCGTCACAGCAAGCTCGCGCTTCAGCTCGGACGACAATGCGTTACGCTTATGCGGGCGGTTCAGACGCACAATCAGCACGTCATCGCTGGGCGCTTCAACAGTTAAGACGGGGTCCGACACGGGGTGTCTCCCTCAGCTGGAAGGCTAGTCGTAGAACGCAAATGCGCGGGTCTCGATGGTCTCCCGCGGCGCCGGGTTAGCCGGCGTCGTGGGATCCTCGAAGGCCGAGTGCAGCGCGAAGCGCGCCGTGCCGTCGTCGCGCGTATCGTAGTTCTTGAATAGCACGACTTCATCGCCGGTCATTCGGGGGAAGTAGTACCAGCGATGATTGCCATCGTAAGCAGAATGGCGCGTGGCACTTGGACGGGCGTACTCAAAGGACGGCTCAGGGCGAATCGGCGCCTCCCGCTGGGTCGAGATCAGATATTCCTCGTCGATGGTGCGCGAATCACAGATGGTCAGCGGCCATTGCTCGATAGTTCCCGACATTGAGCGCCAAACGTTGACGATGGCGAACCGGCCCCGAAGGCGCTCTTCAGCCGTGTCGCCAAATTTATCATGCATGCGTTGTCGGGCGGAGGCGTCGTCATAGTCGCTGTGGGGCGCAGGAACGGGATCACGTGACCCGTACTTCTCACGATGCGACGGCCGTGTCGAACGCCGGGTGTGATCGAATACCACGCTCGCGCTGGCCCCGGCGATCTCGGCCACCAGCCGCTCGATCTCCGGCGTATAGATCGAGGACAACTGCGCATCGTCATTGAAATCAGTAACCTTCGTCACCTGCGTTGCAAAGGCGAAGCCTTGCTTGTCGAGGGAAAATTCTTCCGCTGTCGGCCGAGCGTTTCGAATAGTGACCGTGCGCGGCCTTCGCGTACCGCCGAGACTGACAAGATCAGTTGCATTCTTGGTTTGACGAAACACCGGGGTCTCGCTCGTGTCCACCAGATAGTTGAGCTCCGCCTCGATCTCGAGCGCCTGCGATACATCCGCCTCCCGGCCATTCATGGTAAAATCTCCAATCCCGTGCCCCGCCCGACGCGCGGGTCTAAAATAGTCTAGAGTTTAGGTTGTGCCGGAGTCCACGAGGCATCTTCACCGAAGCATCCGAAGGCATCGCGGCCAACAGTCAGAATCGCGTACAATCAATCCAATATCATTCCCATTGCCCGCATCGCATTGCCGATGCCATCCGCCGTCAAAGCATACAGGCCTATGCTCAACAAAATTTCCAGAGCGATACAGGATCCAGGACTTGCCTGGGCATGGGCATACAGCCGCCTAGCCCCGGCACGTGCCGCACGCCGGGCCAGCGCGCTCGCACGCCGCGCAGGCCTGCGAGGGCCTCTGTTCGTGCTGTCCTTCGACTGCGACACCGATGCTGACAGCGCTGCCGCCGAGCGCCTGCACCCGCACCTGCGGGCCGGCGGCCTATCGCCTCTTTACGCCGTGGCCGGCGAGGTCCTCGATTCGGGCGCGACGGGCTATCGCGCCATCGCCGACGATGGCGGAGTCTTCCTCAACCACGGGTTCCGACGCCATGCCGCGCTGGACACGAACACCGGTGCCGTAACTTCGACCTACTTCTACAGCGCGATGGATCCGGATGACTGGAAGCGCGACATTCGGCGCGGGCACGACGCTGTCAACGACATTCTGGGCCAGACGCCGGAAAGTTTTCGTACGCCACATTTCGCGAGTTTCGAACGCCCCGCCGATCTGGCAACCCTGTGGCAGTATCTGTCCGACATCGGCTATCGCCATTCCAGCTCTACCCGACCCCTGTTCGCTCTCCGCCACGGCCCCTTCTTCTCGCGCGCCGGTATCGTAGAGTTCCCGGTCAGCGGCTGCCTCAGTGAACCGGGGCAAATCCTCGACAGTTGGGGGCTCGTTCGCAACGGCGCCGGCACGACGGATCGGCTGCGCGCCGAACTGCAGGCCTATCTCGGTCTGATGCAGGCCGGCCAACCCCTGCTGCTCAACCTCTATCTGGATCCCGCGGATATCGAGGGCGACGATGCGGTTATCACCCTGCTTAGCCGGTTCGCGCCCTATTCCGCACCGGGCTTTACGTCGGTGCTATCCGGAGCCGGTCATGAGTGACGGCCCGATGCGCATCCTCTGCATGGGATACTGCTTCCCGCCCGTCGCCAGCCCGGAGGCCTTCGTGACGTCGAAAACGATGGCCGCTATCCCCGATGCCGCGGTCGACGTGGTGACCGCGGGGGCCAGCCTCTTCCCACAACCACCGGACCATAGTCTCGACGACTATGTGGCGAAGCGCTTCGGCCGGATCGAACGCATCGACGGAACGTTTTTACGTGCCCTAGGAAAAATATCCCGCCTGCCCCTCAGGCCCGACCGCTACATGCTGCTGACGAATGCCGCAGCCGCCCGTGCGGAAGCAATGGGTCCCAAGACATATGACTGTCTCGTCACTCGCTCGCAGTATCACTCGGTTCACGCTGCAGGACGCCAGCTCAAGAAACGGCATCCCTCTCTCCCGTGGATCGCGTGCTTCTCGGATCCCTGGTCCGGCGGAACATATGATAGAAGAATACCGCTCTTGTCCGCCTTTAGTCGGGCACTCGAATACAGCGTACTGCGCGAGGCGAATGCGCTGGTCTTCCCGACTGCTGAAATGCGCGACCATTTTCAGTCGCACCACCCCGACCCGGATATCTCGGACAAGAGCCATGTGATCGCGCATGGATTTGACCCGGAACTCTATCCGCAATCAGCGCAACAGCGAAAGGACGGGCCGATACGGCTAGGCATCTTCGGCACCTTCTACGGGCCACGCAGCCCGCGCCACCTGCTCGAGGCTGTGGACCGACTGGCCGTCGACGAAACGCTGCCCGACTTCCGCCTAGAAACATTCGGCCTCGGCGGCGAGGCATTCAAACGTGAGCTCGCACAGTTTGGCGACGCAAGCGATCATGTTTCGCATGGGGGCATCCTGCCACACACCGCCGCGCTCGATCGGATGGCGGCTTGCGACATCCTGATCATCAGTGATGCACCAACACCTAGTCGGTCGATATTCCTGACTTCCAAGATCGTGGACTATCTGGGCACGCAAAGGCCGCTATTCGCGATAACGCCGCAAGGACCGACTCAGGACTTGATCGAGCGGGTCGGCGGGTGGTCCGTGGACCCGGCCGACATCGCGGCCATCGCAACCACGCTCGCCAACGCCATTCGCACGGTCGCCGCCGGGCAGGCCGCGTCTTCGGCCGCAGTTCGCAACGAATACCGCATCGACAATATCGGACGGCAATTCCGCGCTGTTTTGGACCGGGTCATTGCCGAAGGGGCACAAGACACGTGACCCGCGACGAGACTTGGGGCGGCGGTTTCCTCCGGTTCACACTGGTGGTGAGCCTGACCGGCTTCCTAGGCTATTACAACGCGGATGGGTTCGTCTCCTCGCCACCTGTAGCAATACTCGTCCTGCAGATCTTGGGGGTGGCCGTTGGCGCCGTTTTGCTGCGTGCTCAATTGAGGACAAATTTACACGCCATCATGCCCTTGATTCTGGTAGCGGCATGGGCCGCGGCAAGCCTTTTGTGGGCCGAAGACCCTACTACCGCGCTTCGACGCTGGCTCATAGTCTTTGTACCGGGCCTCGCGATATGCGCGCTCGCCGCCGCGGATCCGCGACCTCGACAGACATTCCGCTGGGTGATCGCGCTTGTGATAGCCATCGTCCTCGCTTCGGGGCTGTTTTCCGGCATCGTGATCGCCTTCTGGGATACAACGATCCCCGAGAATGCGCTGCGCTACTTCCTGCTCGATCTGAACGGTTGGAAGTTCGGCGTCGCCGAGGGCGGACGGCAGTATGAGATCGGATTCTATATCCCGCGCTATTCCGGCCTGACATCCAATCCCAACAGCATGAGCCTGTTTGCCGGCATCGCTACAATAGCGCTGGCCGCATTGGCGCAACCGATACGCGGACGAAAGGGTATCGGGTTTGCGCTGGTTACCGGACTGGTCGTTTTCCTGCTGCTTCTCTCAGGCTCACGAGCGTCATTTATCATGGTCGTGGCCGGCTTGTTTTTTGTTCTCGTCCTGCGTACGGGCCACCCCCGAATCGCACGGCTTTCGGTTTTCCTGATCTGCACCCTGACATTCGCACTCTATTTCGTTACGTGGTCAAACGGCTCCGATCCGCAATCCAGTCCGGCAGAAACCACGGAATTGAGCGAAAAGTACGCGGAAGCCGTGGAATCAGGCGAGAAGTACGAAGCATGGCGGATTGCTAATCAGGTTGCCAATCTAAGGCACACGGAAGTGTTGGAACTGCGCGAACGTTCAAACGCATGGCGGATCGCAATACAGAACATTGGGAAGGCTTGGGGTACAGGCCAGGGTTTCGGACTGACCGAGGAGATGGTCTATGCCCCCCATGGCCTAAACATGTCCGCATATTCCGTGTCGCTGTCAGTGCTGATCGAGACTGGAATCATTGGGCTTATTTTCGTCCTGATCGCCTGGCTTTCGCCGGTGTTCGCCGCAACCCGACATGGCCCGTCCATGTCGCCAACCGTTATCGCCATCGTCGCCCTACTGATGGGGCTGTTCGTGCACCAAGTTGTCGATAACTCCGTGTTTCGATATCACTGGGCGCATTTCATCTTCGTCTATCTTCTCGGTGCTGGCGCTAGGTTGTCGGCATCGCGAGCAAGCGAGTAAGTATCTACCCGAGAGGGTAATCTTGAACTCAAGCGTAAAACTCATAGCGCGCACCGATGTCGGGCCCACAGGCTGGAACCGATGTGCGGACGCGTTTCCGGAGGCATGGATCTGGCATCGCTGGGAAGCGATCGACGCATATGCGACTTGGGCAGATACGCGCGATTGCAGTTTCGCGCTCATGGACGCCGCCGCGAGCGAACCGGTCGCCCTTGTACCCCTGCGCCGCGTGCTCGGGCGCCGGCCGGTCCGGCAACTCGGCGCGATCTTGGAATCCACCGGCGGCCCGGCCTACGCACCCGGTCTCTCGCCACGCCAACGCACCCGTGTCGAGAAAGCATTACGCGAAGGCCTTTCCACCATGGCCGCGCGTGAAGGCGCTTATCGCGTCGAGCTTGCTATGGCGCCGCTGGCGCCCGCGCGGCTCTCGGGGAACGGCGTAAATCCGCTGGTGATGCTGGGGTGCCGCGAGGCCTCGACTCAGAGCTGGATCCTGCGCCTCGCTGACCGGGACGAGGATGCGCTCTGGCGCAATCTGGAACATCGCGTACGCAAGACCGTCAACAAGGCCGAGCGCGGCGGCGTCACGGTCCGGGACATCGCACACCGCGATTTCGGCGATTTCCTGAGGCTTCACCGGGCGACATCCGCACGCAACGAGCTTCCAGCAAAGCCCGAGGCCTACTTTGGGAAGATCTTCGGGGACTTCATCCCGCAAGGACTTGCGTCGGGCTTCTGTGCGGTCGCACCTGACGGCCGGGTGATAGCCATCCATATCTTCGCCGTATACAAAAAAGCGGCACTATACTGGGTCGTGGCGAGTGACAAGGAGGCACTGCATAGCGGCGCAAACGATCTTGTGCAGTGGCATGCGATCCGCTCGTTCGCGGCAAACGGCCTGCTACACTACGAGTGCGGCGAGGCCTTCCCCGGCGCGCCGGACGGCAAACACCGGCGCATCAGCGATTTCAAGAAGGGCTTCGGCGGCGACCTCGCGCCATACCATCGCGGCACACTCGTCCCGCGGCCCCGCACAGCGGCGTTCTTCGACCTCCTGCGATCCCTGCGCAACAACGGAAACCGGAGCGACGCGTGAAGGACCTCGCCGACCATTTTGACCGCGAGGCCGCGTCCTATCCGACCCATATCGGCACGGATTATATCCAGAGGCGCAAATGGGCGCTCGTCGAGGCCCATGCGCGGAAGCGCGGGATCGTGGCAGACGTCGGCGCGGCGACCGGCCGCCACGCGCTTGAACTCGCTCGGCAACCTCTGACGGTCGTCGCGGTCGATCCGAGCGAGCGAATGCTACACGAACTCGCACGGCAGAGCCGGACCCGTGACGTTTTAGGCACCGTCCACGCCTGCGCCGCCGCCCTGCCCGATCTACCTTTCTCGAAAAACAGCTTCGACCTGATCTATTGCTATTCGACATTGCTTTTGCTCGCGCCATCGGCCCAAGCGGACGCGATCAAAACCATGGCCCGTGCGCTCCGCCCACAGGGGACGCTGGTCGTCGATATCGCCGGTGCACGCTCGCTCGCGATCCGCTATTGGCATCGCTACTACAAACGACGCGGGCTCGGCGGGGTGTACGGCCAAACCGCGCGGGAGGCACGCCTGTTGATCGAGGCCTGTGGCCTGGAGATCAGCCATCAGGAACCTCACGGCGTGCTGTCCCAGTTTCTGTTATGTCCCGGACTCGACCGGGTTCCCGGGTTGCTTCGCCGTGTGCGAGGGAGCGAAACACGGCCCGGCTGGGATGCTTGCATATCGAAAAGCCTGCCCGGCCTCGCCGAGCGCTGGTACATTGTCGCGCATCTCCCGGGCCAAAAGGCCGATTGAGATGATGATCGGACGCCATCGGTTCCACGGCGACCTCATCCTGCGCTTCGCGGCCGAAGCCATGAGTAAGGGCTCGGCCTTAGTCATGGCATTCCTGCTCGCGCGATGGTTGGCGGCAGACGGCTTTGGCGCCTATGCCCAGACCCAGGCCATGGTGGCGATCCTTGTGCCGGTCGTCCTGCTGGGACTGGGATTCGCCCTGATTAGGCAAATCGCGGGCGCGTCCGGCGCCTCGGAGATATCCGCGCCGGTCTTCACGGCCTTCACGATCACATCCGGGCTCACTATACCGGCCGCAATCGTCATGTGGCTGTTGGCCGACGGGATTGCTGTTCATTTCTCGGATCACCCGTCGGCGACGATGCTCGTTCGAATGGGCGCCGTCCTGCTGCCGGCAGCCGCATGGCAATCCCTCCTATTCGAGGCGCTGCGGGCACGTCATCGCGTGCGATCAGCGACGACGCTGCAGATCGGCGAGGCTGCACTGTCGCTCCTCGCCATGATCCTCCTGTTCTTGGCAGATCGCCTCGATCCCGTCACCGCACTGACGGCGATCGCGGCGCTCAAGCTCCTTGTCGTCCTGCTCGCCGCCACCGACTTCGCCCGGTCACAGGACGTCTGGGCCGATGGTTTTCGGTTCCTGCCCGCGAGCGGCCTCCGCGCTGCACTGGCGCTGGGCATTCCATTCATGTTCGCCAGCCTCGGCGAGGCGTCGATGGGCCTGATAGACCGCGTCCTAGTGGGCAGCCTCGCGGGCGCGGATATGGCCGGTCGCTACGTCGCAGCCCAGACCCTAGTAGCACTGCTCGCATCTTGGGGAGCGCCTTACTGGTGGCTGCTCTACCCCCGCATGGCGCGGGCGATAGCCCGGGGTTCCTCACGTGGTGCAATGGCGGTCACCCACCGTCTTTTCGGCAACTTTATCATATGGGGCACCCCGCTGGCAGTCATACTCGCTCTGCTGGGCTCTCAGATTCTTACTCTCGCAGTGGGCGAGGCATTTCAGGTTTCATCGACGACAATCGGCCTGCTCGTCCTCGCCGCGTTCGTGAATCAAGCCGCCACGCCGTGGGAATATTTTCTCTACATCATGGGAAAAGCGATGTTCCTGATGTGGGTATCCTTGGCTTGGGGGGTGGTAGCCATTATCGGGATCGTCGTTTTGCTCCCGGAGTTCGGCCTTTTGGGCACAGCCGCCTCAGTTGCCGGCACGCGTATCGGCTTCGCCCTTTCTTTAATCTACGCGACCGGCCGGCAGGGGCTCGGACCCGGACTACTACCACCACAGGTTACCGCGCGTGTAGCAGCTGCACTCGCAACCGGGATCGGTGTCGCGATCGCCATCCGGCTGACCGCATCGCCTACCGGGGCTGCGACCTGGCAACTAGCCGCATCATTCTTGGGCGCATATCTCCTGATGAGCCTGCTGGCGTCGCGGTTTCAGGCCCGGCGAAGGACCACCTGATCACCCGCGACTCGTTCGACGATCGCAGCCGCAGCCTTCGTACCCGCATGCCCATCGCCTTGAAGAAACCGCCACTTCGCGACCGAATCCAGATCGACCGGTGTAGTCATGAAATCGTCCACAGCCTCGATGAGGCCAATTGCATCCGCCCCAACGATGCGTGTTAGCCCCAGAGTTACAGCGTCAGGACGCTCCGTTTTCTCGCGAACGATTGCGACACGCACACCCATCGAGGCCGCCTCCTCCTGTACGCCTCCGGAATCCGAGACGACGAACTGTGCCGCCTGCTGGGCCAGCAGGAACTTCGGATAGTCCAGCGGTTCGATTAACCACACGCGATCTCCGCGGTCGCCGAAATACTGGAAGACGGTGGCGTGAACCTTTGGATTTGGGTGGATCGGCCACAAAATTTTCAGATCGGGTTGCGTGTCCAGCATCGTCGTCAGCCGTTCGCAGGCCGCTTCCAGCCGTGCACCAACATTCTCTCGACGATGCAGCGTAACTAGGACAAACGGCCCCGCAGGCATCCAGTCGAAAGTCCCTCCCTTCGCCCGAGACAGCATGTCGTTCTGGCTGTCCAACCCGGTATTACCGATCACGTGAACACGGTCGGCATCGATCCCCTCGTTCAAGAGATTCTCGCGCGCGCAGGGATAGGGCGCCAGATGGAGATCCGCAAGGCGTGCAATCTCTTGGCGAAATCCCTCTTCGGGCCAGGGCTCACGAATATCATTGGTCCGCAGGCCGGCCTCCAGATGCACTACGGCGCTCTCTCCTAGATATCCGAACACGGCGCCAGCAAAGGCGGTCGCCGTGTCACCCTGTACGAGCACCCAGTCCGGACGCGCATGAGCGTATCGTTTGGTGAGATTGGCGATGATTCGCTCGACCACCTCCATCGGCGTCTGATCGCGTCGCATCAGGTCGAGGTTGGAATCTACCGCGAGGTCGAGCGCTTCGAGTGTCTGGGTCATGATCTCGGCATGCTGGCCCGTGCAGACAATCTCCAGCCCAGTTACGCTCGGATTATCGCGAAGCTGCGCGACCACAGGTGCAAGCTTGATGGCCTCTGGCCGCGTTCCAAAAATCACCAGCCCCGACATGCCAAATCCTCAATAATCGAAGTTCCTACCTGGGTCACCGGCAACCTCGCGCAGCACTTCCGCCGCCCGGGCGGCTACCGTTGCAGGATCCCACAACCGCCAAGCGACATCCTGCGTTTCGTGGGCCAGCACCTTGTGTTTAGAAGCGTTGCTCTCAAGGTCCCGCAACGCCCCCGCGAATCCTCTGGTAGTCGCATCAGCGAACACGACAGGGAGCTCTGAATATTCCGCCGAATCCGCAGCGGGCAAGCGATTAATGATTACCGGAAGGCCTGACAAAGCCGCTTCCATAACGGTCTTGGGCACTTCACGAAAACCACTATTAACAACCAACACATCATAATCTATGAGCGAGGCGCACAGACTGTCGTTTGCCATCGCACGAACAAAGCGAACTCGCTCGCCCAACCCGCTCGCGGCACGGCGTGCAAGCTCATGGAGCGGCCCGTCGCCAATCAGGGTCAAAGTCACATTGGGCGTGATCTCAAGCGCCGAGATAATCGGCCGAGGATCTCGTCCCGGCATCTGTCGTCCGAGCCAAAGCGCGCGCATCGGGCCATTGGGCCGTGCCCGAATAACCGGGCGCGACGCCACGCCGACGACGTTGGGCACCACCAGAGCCTTGTCGAACACTTCGTCAGGCAAATGATCCAAGATCGGCGTATACGCTGCTAGGATCACATTGGCCTCAATCATAGCCTGGTGCACGCTCGGACGCAGAAGGCGGCGCCAGAGACGATCACGCAGGCCCAGATAGCGTGCCTCGATATCCTGATCTGCCGTGGTGTGGACGCTCACCGCAAACGGGATGGCCGTGTCCCGGCCAATGGCCGCGGCGGCTGCCGCCGCGAGCCCATCACCATATGCACGCACCACCGCAGGCTGATCGGGCGGAATCAGAAGCATCAGCCTTCGCAATGCGCGCATCAACAGGCCCGGTTGCAGTCCCCCGGTGGCAATCATCAGGCGTCGCCGATCGATGCCAGCGCCGATATATCGGTGTTGCGCCGGGGCACACAGGCGCGCCAGCACCGTATCGTCGGGGCGATCCCCCACCAGGCCAAACACGGTAACCGTTTCGAACGCCGCCGACGGGTTGAAGTATCCATCTAGGATTTCTCCCTTGGATACCCACTCCGATATCCGATCCTCGACGATCACCATCAGATGCATGGAACGTGACTCTTCAATCTAGTGGCTCCAATAATCAAGGGACGGCGGGCGCGTCCTTAATGCGGTCCACCGACAAGATACGGCGCGCATCCGTAAGTCCGGATGCCACGTCACCCGAAACACACAGCTGATACACCCCCCCATCGGTCGGAACTAGATGCGCGGGCCCCGTGAGAAAAGAGATCCGAGTTGCCGGTTTTGGCAAAGGCTTGCGATCATAAAGGAACACGACAGACGTCTCCGCGGGAAGCGCTGCAAGTTCGTCATAAAGATGGGTACGACGGTCCAGTTCCGTTCTAAACCTGTCGCGCGATGTCATCACCGGCCAATGCTTACGCGGCCCCGCCGGGCTACCGATAGTGATCACCGGGCTGTCGCGTCCGAGCCGCGCGATAACTGCCTCACCAGCTCGGCAGGCCACCTTGACATCGTGTGCCTTCGGAGCACGCGGCACCGGCGTCCCGAAGGGGAGAGCGAATGCGACTATGATCGCGCCGGCGGTGATCGCCGCGGCAGGCAATGCGGCCGTAACATGTGCCGGAGGGTCGACGGCACGGTCGGCCCGGATCCATCGTGCAAGGAGAGCAACGAGGCCGCCAAGCACCACTGTCCCGCCCCAGACACGCGGGTCGTGGGCAACGAAGATCTGCGGCAAACCGACAATCCCAAGTACTGCGCCGGCCCAGACTATCGAGCGGTCGCGTTGCGTCGCTGTGGCGATGCCTGCAACAAGGCCTGCGAAACCTCGTGCCGCCAGCAACCCATCGATGGTAACAGTCGCGGCGTAAACCCGCGTGTCGCCGTCGATCGACAGAACCGGCGAAGACAAAGCGACACCCACAATGATCAGTGCCAATATCCGGTCACCGTCGCGACTGCGCCACTGCAGCACAAACGCGATTCCCCAAAGCCAAAACATCGCCAGAATCACCCGCGCGCCCCCCCACGGGATGTAAATCAGCAGCCTTTGCAGATACTCGAGAAAACCTTGCAATAGGCCGAACAAGAGGAGATGCGGCTGCGAGCGGATCAGCGCAAACGCGGCGGCGTAGATTTCGTCGCTCGTCGCGTCTGGCAATCTAGTCAAGGTAACGGTCCAGCGATCCCCTCCGGCCGCAAGGCCGTATAGCGTGTACGAGAAATTCGAGTGAATTTGGTCGACCGGTCCACCGAGCAACGCGACTAGGACCGGGCCGGGCACGAAGCCGGCCACCGCGGCGAGGACGAGCATTCCGGCCAGACGCCAACGGCGGCCGCGCGGCATATTGGCAACGAGGAATGGCCACAATATGAGTAGCGGCAGCACCAGAAATGCACCGGCCCGGGCATTAAGCGCGACGCTAAACATGAACACACCCGTCACGAGCAGTCCGTTCGAGCGCCGCTCAGCACCCGCTAGGACAAACACAAGTCCGGCGGCGCCAAGCACGAACCCAAGATTCTCTGTGAGCGTGGCGACCGAGGTCACGGCGGCAAACGGCGCCAGAACAGCGATCACGACTAGCCCCGCAGCGGCGCCCCAGCGCTGCAGCGCGGCGTATGCTGCCACAAATATCGCGGCGGCGTTCAGGAACGCCTGCAATAGCAGAGCGAGCTGCAACTCGGAGCCCGCGGCGCGCAGGAGCCCCGCAAGATAAAGCGAATAGGCCGGCCGGCGCTGACAAAAGGCATCAAGCCCTTCCCCATCGAGAACAGCAAGCGCGCAACCATAGTATCCTGCCGCATCGTTCCAAGGCAGGAGCCCCCCGATCGCATTGGGATGAGATCGCCCGGCCAACCAATAGCCAAACAGCGGCAGCAGCGCCGATGCGATCGCCGCAACGGCTAGTAACACGGGACGTGCCGGGCGGCGCGCGCAGACATCTGCGGGGCCGGACACCAAGGCAACCAGCAGCGCCAAAACGACCAGCACACTCGCCATCCAAGCGGAGGACCCAATCGCGACGAGAGAGATCAAACCGGCTGCCGCCATTGTATTTGCGGGCACCGCATTCCGGCGAAGGCTCGCGCCTGATCACGCATCAGCATTTATCATTATGATAAAATGGTGGGCACGGCTGGGATTGAACCAGCGACCCCTGCGATGTCAACACAGTGCTCTCCCGCTGAGCTACGCGCCCCACCTGATACGGGTCTTGCCGTTATCGACGACAAGGCCGGGTGATACACCGCACCCCAGTCAATGGCAAGAGGTGCCACCAGCCAATTTCGCAGGCGTTACCGCTTATACTCAATCTCGTAGCCAACCACGTCCGTATCGCCAGTGTTGACCGCATTATGCTCGACCGGCGCCGTGTAGGAGCCGGCCTTCCCAGGTTCATATGTGAACACCTTGGTGGTACCATCGGCGAAATGCGAGGTCAGTTCCCCAGCGGTCAGGTAAATCACCACATAGTCGAGTTCATGAGTATGCCAGCCGGTCTGCTCACCGGGCCTGATAGTGTACTTCACGACGCGCGAGCGGTTATCCTCATGGACAATCTCGCTCAGCTCTGCCGTACGGTCGTCAGCATCGGGCGTATAGTTGATTTCGGCGGTGTTGGGCATGACTCCTCCCTTGGCATTCTTAGCAATAGGCCGAAAGATTATAGCAAAGAATAACGGCCGTCAGGCGACCTACTGCTGGAGTTCCGCATCCACATGATCGACCAAGTCACGCAGATGGAAGGGCTTCGATAGGACCTCGAAGTCGCCCATCTCCTCGCGCGCGTTCATCGCGACCGCTGCAAAGCCGGCGATAGGCAGAACCTTCGGGTCGGTATTGACCTTGCTTGTCTACCGCGACACCTTAATGCCTACGATGCCCAGCATGACCATGTCCGCGATCAGCAGATCATAGGCGCGTGCCGACACCGCATCGACCAAAGAAAGCCCTTAGGGTAGAGCCGTGACCTCGTGCCCGCTGCGCTCCAACGCGCGGGTCAGGGATACACGCATCAATTGATTGTCTTGGCCAAGCAGTATCCGCACCATCCAACCTGTATCCCTGAGTACTTCGCGACGTCCGACGCACATTGCTTCGGTGCCCTAATGCTAAGCGCAACCGGTTTCAAAAGGGTGAGGAATATCGGGCAATAAAGCACCTTGGCATAAGCACACTCACGTCGAGACAGGCAAACCTGTCAAGGGTGACAGTACCGCCGCTTTTCGTTACATCAGGCATGCTATGGACCGCAAAACCGTTAACGATTCCGACGCCGCGATCGAGATACTCGCACCCGCGGAGCAGCGTGTGCCCTTGGTCTTTTCGTCGCCCCACAGCGGACGCGCCTATCCGGAGACATTTCTGGCGGCATCTAGGCTCGACGCTCAGGCCATCCGTCGGTCGGAAGACTGCTTCGTCGACGAATTATTCGCCCAAGTGCCGCATCACGGTGCCCCGCTGCTAAAGGCATTGTTCCCGCGCGCGTTCGTCGACCCGAATCGCGAGCCATACGAACTCGACCCGGCGATGTTCATAGAAAAATTGCCGGCCTTCGTGAAAAAGCGATCACCGCGGGTGGCGGCGGGCCTGGGCACGATCGCCCGGGTGGTCGCCAGCGGCGCGGAAATATATTCATGCAAGCTCTCCTTCGCCGAGGCCCGTGAGCGAATCGAGCGTTTCTACCAGCCATATCACGCGGCGCTGGAAGATCTCATCTCTCAGACTCATGAGAAGTTCGGAGTTTGCATCCTGATCGACTGTCATTCTATGCCGTCGATCGGCGGCCCGATGGAGAATGATGCTGGGCGGCGACGGCAGGTCGACTTCATCCTCGGTGATGCTCACGGCCGCGCCTGCACTCGTTCCCTGACCGGCCTCGTCGAAGAGACGCTGCACGAAATGGGATACACCGTCGTACGGAACGCGCCCTATTCCGGTGGCTTTATCACCCGAAACTACGGACAACCGGAAAGGGGCGTCCATGCGCTACAGATCGAGATAAACCGCGCCCTCTACATGGACGAAGCCGCCATCGAGCGCACCGACGAACTCGCTGTGGTCGCAGAGAATATGAACCTGCTCGCCGCGCGTCTCGCCGCGCTCAAACCCGCGGCGCTCGCCGCCTGACGTGCATCCGAGCGATGACCCTCGTCTCAACCTGTGCATTCACCCTACGCGATGCATCAGCCAACGACGCAATGGCGATCCAAGACATCTATGCCGCCCGCGTGCTCACCGGTCTCGCCTCGTTTGAGGAAGCACCTTCCGACGCGCCGAAAATGGCCCGGCGAATGAAAGTAATTGAAGCGTACAGCCTGCACGCGCATCTGGGCTTCTAAATGGTCAGGACGCTGCTGGCGGTCGGTTTCAGATCGGCCGTCAGATCGACAGCGTACTCATGCAACGCGCCCTGAGCTAGGGAGCCGAGACCATGCCGGACGATTAAAACTCGGCGTTCACCGCGCTTTAAAACTAACAAAAAAAGGGCCGTGGAAACCACGGCCCGAAGTCATAGGGAGGAAACGCTCTACAGCGCCAAGCAGAGTTACCTTTTCGCACATGCAATAACAAGTCGCTTCAGCATACCCAGCAGTAATTAATAGAATATTTTTCTCTAGAAGTAGGCGATTGAAAGATAATTTCACGAATTTTATCGCATTGCACCATTTTACATCGATTGGTTCGACCATTGCGATGATATGCGGGCCTTGCCGATCAATATTTACCGCCAATGCTCCTCGAAACCCGAGTCTAGTGCCTCCGCCGCATCGAAATGTTTATACATCTGGCATAGGACCGCCTAGACGCTCCAGACCAGAGCGACCTCGGCGGTCAGCCCCATAGCCCTGAACATGGGAGAGACAAACGGCTCCCGTCAACGACGAGCCCGGGCGTGCGATCGCGCGCCAGCAACAACGGCCCATCGAGGTCGACAAACGCCGCCGCCTGCGCCACCAGAAGGGCGGGTGCCATGGCCAAACTAGTCCCCACCATACAGCCAACCATGACGCCGAAACCGGCCGCACGTGCGCCCCGAGCCGCCTGCAGGGCAGCCGTCAGCCCGCCCGTCTTGTCGAGCTTGATATTCACGAGATCATATTTTCCCGCCAGTCCGGCGAGGCTGTCGCAATCACGAAACGCCTCGTCCGCGCAAACCGGAATGGGGCGCGCCAGATCGCCGAGCGCGTCGTCGTCACCGGCCGGAAACGGCTGTTCGATTAGTTCCACGCCCAGCTTTACGAATGTCGGCACCATGGCCTCATAGGCCGTGGCCGACCATGCCTCGTTGGCATCGACGATCAAGCGGGTTTCGGGCGCTATCGCGCGAACAGCGCTCACCCGGTCAAGATCATTCGTGCCCGTGAGCTTCAGTTTCAACAAGGGGCGCGTCGCGTTTGCCGCAGCCGCAGCCGCCATCTCGGCCGGGTCATCGGCGCTCAGGGTGAAGGCAGTCTCAACCAGAAATGGTTCATTCAAACCGGCTAGGGCCCAGGCCGGGACTCCGAACGCATGCGCCTCAAAATCCCAAAGCGCGCAGTCGAGCGCGTTCCGCGCGGCACCCGGCGGCATCACGTCCTGTAACGCATCGCGCGTTAGACCATCGCGCAGTGCAGGCGCCATGGCGCGAATATCCGCCGCCACATCTTCGGGCGTCTCGTCATAGCGCGTATTCGGGCAGCATTCCCCGCGACCAACGATCTCGCCGTCTCGCAGCGTCGCCAACACAACGACCGTTTCGGTCTTCCTGCCACGTGAGATGGTGAAGTGATGCCTGAGCGGGAAGGTCTCGATCTGCACGCCGAGTTCAGCCATGGGCTAGATACGCTCCAGAGCGTCCGCGATCGCTCCGACACCTTCACGAACCGGGTCGAGCGCCGGCATCGCGAAGCGATCCGAGAGTTCACCAAGTAGGGCGACGCGCGTATCGTCGCCGTCCATACCCGACGTGTTCACAGCGATACCCACGCATCGCGCGTCCGGGTTGGTCAGCCGCGCCGCGGCCAGATGTCCCTCGATGCAGGCGCTGACCTCAGGCAAGGCCTGATGTGGCAGGCCACGCATATGGGTTCGGGTGGGTTCGTGGCACAGCACCAGCGCGTCGGGCTGGGCACCGTGGACCAACCCCATGGTTACCCCGGCATAGGAAGGATGGAACAGCGAGCCCTGCCCCTCGACCAAGTCCCAGTGATCGGGCGCATTGGCCGGAGCCAGCCATTCGGTCGCACCGGAGATGAAATCCGAAACAACAGCATCCACGGACACACCGGACCCTGCGATGAAGATGCCGGTCTGCCCCGTTGCACGGAAGTCGCAGTCGACGCCCCGCCCCGTCAATTCCGCGTCGATAGCTAGAGCCGTGTACATTTTGCCTACCGAGCAGTCCGTGCCCACGGCAAGCAGACGCTTGCCCGGCCGCCGTACACCCGAGCCCACCTCAAAAGTCTCGGTCGGATGGCGCACATCGAAAAGCTGTCCACCATTCGCCGCTGCGGCGTCAGCGACCCCCGGAATGTCCGTGATACGCGCATGCAGGCCCGAGGCCACGTCCATCCCCGCCCCTATCGCGGCGAGAATGGTCTCGATCCAGCTCTCGGAGATAACGCCACCACGATTTGCGACGCCGATGACGAGCGTCCGCACACCCGCGGCAGCGGCCTCGGCGATAGTCATCTCGGGCAGGCCGAGGTTCGCATTGCAATCGTCCAGCCGCAACTGGCCGACGCACCAGTCGCGGCGCCAGTGGACGATTCCTTGGGCTGTCTTCGCGGCAAGCTGATCCGCCGCGTCGCCCAAGAACATCAGATAAGGGTGTTCAATCTGCAATTTCCGCCTCCCCGTGGGCTGCCAGAGCTCAAATTCAGGCACGGTTGCTGTGCCCGCTGACAGGACGTTATGGTCCGCACTCAACCCGCGCGGAGACGCCCTGCCCATGTTTACCACACGACCGGAAATCCGTGGCACCCACGGCATGGTCGCCTCGACCCATTATCTAGCGACGATGGCTGGCTGGCGCATGTTCGAAATTGGTGGCAACGCCTTCGACGCCGCCGTCGCCACCGGGCTCGCGCTGCAAATCGTGCATCCCTATCAGAACGGCCCCGGGGGCGATCTGCCGATCGTCCTGCACGACGCGCGCACCGGCAAGGTTGAGGTGATTTGCGGTCAGGGTGTTTCGCCGGCTGCGGCGACGATCGAGGCCTATCGCAGGCTCGGCCTCAAACTAGTGCCCGGTACCGGTCTCCTCGCGCCCTGCGTACCCGGTGCATTCGGCGCCTGGATGCTGATGCTGCGCGACTATAGTCGCCTGTCCCTGCGCGACGTGATCGAACCGGCCATTGCCTATGCCCGCGACGGTTATACGGTGGTGCCGATGATGAACACGATCATCGGCGGGGTGGAAGAGCTCTTCCAAAAGGCCTGGCCCACGTCGGCCGAGACCTGGCTGGTCGACGGCGCGGCCCCCGCGATCGGCACTATGCACCGCACCCCTGTGATCGGCGCGACCTATAAGCGGCTGCTCGATGAGGCAGAGGCGATCGGCGGAAACCGGGAAAACACGATAGAGGCAGCGCGGCGCGTCTTTTACGAGGGCTTCATTGCCGAAGAAATTGATAATTTCTGCCGCACCACCGAATGGCTAGATTCGTCCGGTGAAGTTCATGGCGGCCTCCTGACCGGCGAGGACATGGCAAACTGGCGGGCGACGATCGAAGAGCCGGCAAACTACGACTATGCCGGCTACACCATCTGCAAGCCCGGCGCGTGGAGCCAGGGGCCCGTGTTTCTGCAGCAGCTGGCCCTACTCAAGGGCTTCGAAATCGAGTCGATGGACCCGCTGGGTCCGGACTTCATGCACACCCAGGTCGAGTGTGCGAAGCTGGCGCTGGCCGACCGCGAGGCTTGGTATGGCGATCCAACAGTCAACGACGTACCACTCGAAACGCTTCTGTCCGACGCCTATAACGATGCGCGTCGCGCAATGGTAGGCGACGAAGCCTCACTCGAGTTCCAACCCGGCGCCCCGGACGACCGCATCCCGTCGCTCGCGGAATTTACGATCTTCGATCTCCACGCCGCCGACACCGCACCGGGTGCAGGCGAGCCCAACGCGGCACGCGCCGAGGTCGGCGAACCCGATGCCAAACCCAGTAGCGCGAATGGCGACACCGTCCATTGTGACACCGCTGATGCCGAGGGAAACATGGTCGCCTGCATGCCATCTGGCGGTTGGTTGCAGTCCTCGCCGACCATTCCGTCGCTCGGATTCTGTCTCGGCACCCGGGCGCAGATGTTTTGGCTGCAGGAGGGTTTCCCTACCACCCTAAAGCCCGGCATCCGCCCGCGCACAACCCTCAGCCCGACAATGGCCCTGCACGACGGCCAGCCGGCGCTCGCCTTCGGTACGCCCGGCGGCGACGCTCAGGACCAGTGGGCGCTGTCCATGTTCCTGCGCCACATCCACCACGGTTACGACCTGCAGGCCGCAATCGACGCGCCCAACTTCCACACGGACCATCTCCCCTCGAGCTTCTATCCGCGCACCTTCCAGCCAGGTGAAGTCAAGGCGGAGGGGCGCTATGCCAAAGACGTCATCGCGGCCATGCGCGAACGCGGCCACCGTATGACCGTGGTCGGTGACTGGGCGTTGGGCCGCATGACGGCGGTGGGCCGCGCACAGGGCGCGCAAGGCTGGTTCCTGAAAAGCGCGGCGCATCCCCGCTTCCAAGAAGCCTATGCCGTCGGCCGCTAGGTCGTCACTATGAACGCCTCTGGGCCTCTACGCGATGCGCCCTACGGGCGTATCTGGCAGCTCTCCTGGCCAACCATCCTGTCAAATCTGACTGTTCCTATGCTTGGCGCCGTCGATACAGCGGTGATGGGCCATCTGCCCGACCCTACCTATGTCGGAGGCGTTGCCGTTGGCTCGATGATCTTTGCGTTCCTCTACTGGGGCTTCGGCTTCCTGCGCATGGGCACCACCGGCTTCGTCGCCCAGGCCCATGGCCGCGACGACGGCATCGAGATTCGCGCCGTGCTGGCCCGCGCATTGCTCATCGGATTGGCCGCCGCGCTGGTGCTGGTCGTCGCGCAGCATCCGCTGCGCGCGGGGGCGCTCGCAATTGTCGAAGGGGCCGCCGATGTCGAACGCCTCGCCGAGATTTACTTCGACACGCGCATCTGGGGAGCCCCCGCTACGCTCGCCAACTATGCGATCCTGGGCTGGATGCTGGGCATGCAGTTCGCCCGCGCAGCCCTTCTGATCCAGATCGTCATCAACGGCCTGAACGCGGCGCTTGACATCTGGTTTGTCGTCGAGCTCGGCTGGGGTATCGAGGGTGTCGCACTGGCGACGGCTTTGGCGCAATACACAGGTGTCGCGCTCGGCCTGCTGCTGATCGCAATGCGGCTGCGCCGGATCGAGGGTGCTTGGCAGTGCGCCAGCATCTTCGACCTCGCGGCCCTCGGCAGCCTGTTACGGGTCAGCCGCGACATCTTCATACGCACCCTGACAATGATCTTCGCCTGGTCACTCCTGACCTGGTCCGGCGCCCGCCTCGGCACCAACGTCCTTGCCGCGAACGCGCTATTGATGAATTTCCAGTCCTTCCTATCCCACGGCCTTGACGGCTTCGCACATGCCACATCGGCGCTGGTCGGCGAGGCCGTGGGCGCACGCAACCGGCGTCTGCTGCGCAGCGTGGTCGCTGCCGCCACGCTCATGGCCAGCTGCGTGGCGGTAGGCTACTCGCTAGTCTATAGCCTGTTCGGTCCTTCACTTCTGGGCCTCCTTACTGACATCCCCACGTTGCTCAACTTCGCAGGGGAATTCCTGCCCTGGATGGCGCTGTCGCCGCTCGTATCGGTCTGGTCTTATCAGCTGGACGGCATTTTCATTGGGGCCACGCGCTCAGCAGAGATGCGCAACGCAATGGTAGTGTCGGTCGCGCTCTACACCGTCGCGATCTTTACCTTGCCGTCTTTCCTAGGCAATCACGGCCTCTGGGCGTCGGTGATGCTGTTCATGCTTTTTCGCGCGGTAACCCTCGCGGTGTTTTACCCGCGGGTGGAGCGAATGATGGCGAAATAGGAACAACGCTATGATTTTACTAGGAAAAATTTATCTAATCGAGCCAATAGATTATTGACACAAAGCGCGGCGGTTGGCCATCTTGCAAACGTGTCGGCGTTTCGGTCCTTTGAACCGCCGGCATTTGATTCGGGTGGAGGATTAGGCGGTTGCGGTTCGATGTGCGCAAGAAACCGGCCCTGTTCGCGATCGCCGCGGTGGTGGTCGCGCTTCCAGTGGTCGCCTTCATGGCCGGATTGCTGGTAGGCACGGACACCCAACCCCAAGTTGCAGCGTCCGCCACGGCAGCCAAGCCGCAAGCCATCCCCACGCGAGTTCGCGAGCCTGAGTATCCAACCCCGCAGGTGCGAACGGTCGAGATCGAGAACGGCGACAAGCTGATGGAAGTCCTGATCAAGGCGGGCGCCGAACGCGCCGATGCACATAAGGCCATCCAGTCGTTGGAAGGCGTTTACGACCCGCGCCGCGATCTGCGCGTCGGCGATAAGCTACAAATCACTCTCGGGCCGGTCGATACGACCACCCCCATCACCGGCTCGGAACCGGTCGACTACCAGCTCTCTTCACTGCAGTTGCCAAAAACCTATGACCGCGAGGTCGAAGTTACACGTACACCGGACGCCGCCTTCACCGCGCGAGAGGTCGAACTGCCACTGATAACGGAATTCGTACGAGCGACCGGATCGATCGATTCAAGCCTGTTCGTGAACGGACGCGACGCCGGTATTCCAATCTCGGTGCTGACCGAACTTATCCGCATCTACAGTTTCGATGTCGACTTCCAGCGCGACATCTGGAACGGCGATGCCTTCGAGATCATGTTCGAGCGCCAGCGCAACGAGGACGATGTGGTCGTCAACAATGGCGACATCCACTATGCCAAGCTCACCATGCGTGGCTCCCAGTTGCCGCTCTACCGGTTCGAGACCTCGAAGGGCACGATCGACTATTTCAACGAGAAGGGTGAAAGCGTCCGCAAAGCGCTGATGAAGACCCCGCTCGACGGCGCCCGCCTGTCGTCACGCTTCGGCAAGCGCAAGCATCCGATCCTAGGCTACACGCGCCTTCATGCCGGTGTTGACTTCGCGGCCCCCACTGGCACGCCAATCTATGCCGCCGGCGACGGCACCGTCGAGGTAGCGCATACGAATGGCGGCTACGGCAAGTACATCCGCATTCGGCACAACGGCACCTACTCCACCGCATATGCGCATCTGAACGGCTATGCACGCGGTGTTCGGCAGGGCAAGCGGGTGCGACAGGGCCAAGTGATCGGCTATGTCGGCTCTACCGGGCGATCCACCGGACCGCATCTACACTATGAGATTCACCGTCACGGCAAACAAATCAACCCGCTGGGGCTGAAGCTGCCCAGCGGCGAAAAGCTCGGCGGCGAGCGTCTGACTGCATTCCAGGCCCTGCGCGAGAGCGTCTATGCACACTTCGCTGAGCTGGCACCCGCCCCTCTTACTGCGGAGGGTGGCAAGACGCTCGCGGATTGAGTTCCCGTCAGATGGCGCGCGCCAAGCCCGGCTGCGGGTCGCATTCGCCCTGACCGATCAGCAGACAGGCGAGAGTGCTGTCCTTCCACGAGAAGACCAAAACTTCATCATGACCGGAGAGACGGGAGACAGTCTCGCTGCCATAACGGTTCTGCTCCGCATAAAGGCACAGCCGTTCGCTTGGCTCGGGCTCATACAAGAATTGAGTAACCTACCCGGACACCGATGCGGGCAACAACGGGGGGCCTTAATCGCCCGCGAGGCCCGAAAGATCCGGCGGCGTGCGGATAAAATCATGACGCTGCTGCGCACCGACGGTGAAGAAACACCTCAGGACAACCGCGGCGATCAGGCGGCCTCGGCCCGCACGACTTCGCCATTGACCAACAATCCATCCGCGCCGGCCGACACATTCACCGTGTCGCCATCCGCGATCACGCCTTCGATCAGCATCGCGGCGAGCGGATTCTGCAGGTGACGCTGGATCACGCGCTTAAGTGGGCGAGCGCCATAGATGGGGTCGTAGCCGGCATTTGCCAACCATGCGGTTGCCGCGTCATTCAAGTTGAGGTCGATCTTCCGGTCCTCAAGCAGGCGCCGCAGATGGCTAAGCTGAATCTCGACGATCCTGAACATCTGCTCGCGCGTCAGACGGCGGAACAGCAGAACCTCGTCCAGCCGGTTTAAGAACTCGGGCCGGAACGCTGCCCGGACCAATTCCTTCACAGCATCGCGAACCGCGTCCGGATCCTCACCATCCGTCTGGTTAGCAAGATGCTCGCTACCCAAGTTTGAGGTCAGGATGATCAGTGTGTTCTTGAAGTCGACCGTTCGCCCCTGGCCATCGGTCAGGCGCCCATCGTCAAGCACCTGCAGCAGCACATTGAACACATCCGGATGCGCCTTCTCAACCTCGTCGAACAGGATCACTTGGTAGGGGCGCCGTCGGACTGACTCGGTCAGCGCGCCGCCCTCCTCGTATCCAACATATCCCGGCGGCGCGCCGATCAGACGGGCAACCGTGTGCTTCTCCATATACTCGGACATGTCGATACGGGCCATCGCCTGCTCGTCATCAAACATGAAATCGGCCAGCGCCTTGGTGAGCTCGGTCTTGCCCACGCCTGTAGGTCCGAGGAACAGGAACGAACCAATCGGGCGGTTGGGATCCTGCAAGCCTGCTCGGGCACGGCGCACAGCGTTGGATATGGCACCAATCGCCTCGCCCTGCCCGATGACCCGGGAGCCCAGAACCGATTCCATCGCTAGCAGCTTCTCGCGTTCACCCTCGAGCATCTTCTCGACCGGCACCCCGGTCCAGCGCGACACGACACCCGCGACGTGTGAATCGGTGACTTCCTCATCGAGCATGTTGCCATCCGGCGCGTCGTTGGCTTCTGCCACTGCTTTCTCGAGATCCGGAATCAGGCCGTAGGCCAGTTCACCCGCACGCTCGAGGTTGCCCGCCCGCTGGGCCTGCTCCAGCTCGAGGCGCGCGGCGTCTAGCTGCTCCTTGAGCTTCTGGGTTCCTACGAGCTTCTCCTTCTCGGTCTGCCAGACGAAGGTCAGGTCCGCAGACCTGGCCTCCAGCTCGCCGAGTTCCCTCTCTAGCGCCTCCAGCCGGTCCGCCGACGCATTGTCGCTTTCCTTCTTCAGTGCCTCGCGCTCAATCTTGAGCTGGATGATCCGACGATCGAGTTCGTCTATCTCCTCCGGCTTGGAATCCACCTCCATGCGCAGCCGCGACGCGGCCTCGTCGACGAGGTCAATCGCCTTGTCCGGCAGGAACCGGTCTGCGATGTAACGGTTGGACAGGGTCGCAGCCGACACAAGCGCGGCATCTATGATCCGCACGCCGTGATGTAGCTCGTACTTTTCCTTGAGGCCGCGGAGGATGGAGATGGTGTCGGCGACGGTCGGCTCGGATACGAACACCGGCTGGAACCGCCGCGCCAGCGCCGCGTCCTTTTCCACATGCTTGCGATATTCGTCTAGGGTCGTTGCGCCAACGCAATGCAGGTTGCCGCGCGCGAGCGCGGGCTTCAGCATGTTCGAGGCGTCCATCGATCCCTCGGCCGCGCCGGCGCCGACGATGGTGTGCATCTCGTCGATGAATAGCACGATCTCGCCCGCGGCCACAGTAACCTCTTCGAGCACCGCCTTGAGCCGCTCCTCGAACTCGCCACGGAACTTCGCACCGGCGATTAGCGCGCCCATGTCGAGCGAGAGCAAGCGTTTCTCACGGAGGCTCTCTGGCACATCCCCGTTGATGATCCGCAGCGAGAGTCCTTCCACGATGGCGGTCTTGCCGACACCCGGCTCGCCGATCAGGACCGGATTGTTCTTGGTGCGGCGTGAAAGCACCTGGATCGTGCGACGAATCTCCTCGTCGCGTCCGATAACCGGGTCAAGCTTGCCATCCCGGGCCGCGGCGGTCAGGTCGCGGGTATATTTCGCGAGCGCGTCATAGGCGCCCTCGGCCGCGGCGTTGTCGGCCGTGCGGCCTTTGCGCAACGCGTTGATCGCTTCGTTCAGTGCCTGCGGAGTAATATTAGCACCCGCCAGAATCTTCGCGGCGGAAGTGCCGGCTGCGAGCGCGATCGCCAGCAGCAGACGCTCGACCGTAACGAAACTGTCTCCAGCCTTGTCCGCGACGTCCTGGGCCGCAGTCAGAATGCGTCCTATGTCCTTGGCCAGATAGACCTGGCCGGCGCCATCGCCCTCGACCTTAGGAAGCTTAGCGAGCGCCTGCTCGACCGACCGCCCGGCGGCCACCGGATCGCCACCCGCGGAGCGGATGAGGTTGGCGCACAGTCCCTCCTCATCATCCAGCAGGGCTTTGAGCAGATGCTCGGGCACCAACTGCTGATGTGCGCTGCGCTGCGCTAGGTCTTGCGCAACCTGAACGAATCCTCGCGCGCGTTCGGTATATTTCTCGAAGTTCATGCTTTTCTCCTCGAACGACCTCCTCACATGAGGCAGGCTTGGAAGACGAACCCGATCCCGGCATTCGCCACAAGGGCACACGGTCGGCTCGCCATACAATGCACGAACCTTTCTGCTGCCTTGAGATATGGTGTTGCCAACGCGCAACACAAGACCCAGCAACCACCATGACAACGCGCCACACGAAGACGATTTCATCGCGCAAATACGAACGATGCAGCAACCGATGAACGGACACTGTCTGAGAAATTCATAGCTACTCGGTAAGGAGCTTTCTAGAGCCGTGCTGCCCAATGCCCGGCTCGAAAAAGGCTAAACCATTAAGGGGGACCGCCGTTTGGCACTCGGTCAGCCCGATTTCGCGTTCGACACGGCCAATTCGGTGTGGATGCGCAAGATGAACTTTCTGGCCCTCTTGCGGGACAAGAGGTTGGCGGAGCTCAATGCCTTACACTAAGCCGAAACCGGCATCCCGGCTCTGCGCCACAAGCACCAAATAGTTCTCGGATCGGCGCTGACGACCAACCCAGGACGGGCATCCGTCGAGGCATTCCGTGCCGATTTTCCGGTGGATAAAATCCCAAGAACGCCGCCCTGCTCGAGGCCGGCGATCACAGCTTCTCCGATCTCGACACCAAGGTCGTTTCCCGGATTAACGTAAACAGCGTCGCCTATCTCGGCGCATTTATAGGCCCTTCGAATGCACGCCAGTTCCGCAGCAACATCTTTTTCGCCGCTACGGCCGCTTAGAGCGAGTTCGCATGGGTCGACCGCGAGGTCCGCACCAGCGGGGCAGTAGTCGAAGTCATAAAGCACAAACGGCGCTACGCCGCGGCGAACGTCTCCCTTGAGACGGCATCGCGGGAAATGACCTTGCCGAAGGCACTGCAAAACGAACGGGGCACCGGGACCTTGGCATCTTCGCGCGTGTTGACCCCGGGCCAGCCCCATCCGCGCAACAACATCTCCCGCATTGATTACTTGGCTTCACAACGGGTGCGATGTCAGGTTGAAACGCCTTCGTCGTCGCTGGCAGCTTCGCTTACGTCATCGCCGGCCGTCCTCTCGTCGGCAGCATCCTTGCCGCCGTCGTCACGTCCGTTCGAACGCCGTGTGCGACGCTTACGCCCATTGGGCTTCGCGTCGGCATCGTCGTTAGCCTGCACGCTATCGTCAGCCGCGTTGTCTTCGGCCTGCAGATCCTCGACGAATGCGCCGTGGCCGTTACCGGGGCTGCGCGCCTGCTCATCGCGCGCGTTCTCGTCGCGCGAATTCTCATCCGCGTTGTTTCGCTGCTCGTTCTTCGCCGCAGCCGCACTCATCAGCCGGTAGTAATGCTCAGCGTGCTGGAGAAAGTTCTCCGCCCCGACGCGATCACCCGCAGACGCCGCATCGCGGGCCAGCTGCTGATACTTCTCATAGATCTGCGACGGATTACCGCGCACGCGTGCGCCGGGGCCGTTGCTGTCATAG
Organism: Rhodospirillaceae bacterium; assembly: GCA_002724635.1. Lineage (GTDB taxonomy): Bacteria > Pseudomonadota > Alphaproteobacteria > UBA6615 > UBA6615 > UBA8079. The sequence goes on along the minus strand of PBPM01000028.1, from coordinate 4,902 downwards.
GTCTGATTACGGGGGTTGCCAGACTTGCGTCCGCCGCGGCCCCGCTGCCGCCTGTTGTTTGCGTTTGGTCGCATTGCTTCCGTCGATCAGTGTTTCTGATTACGGTCCAACTCTCGGTTGATCGGCACAATTCGTATGTATAACGCGCTTTTCAGGAAGAACCGCTCGACCGCGAGTGGTCTCTTCGAGTTCGGATCCGGGAGTTCAGACTACACGCCAAGGCCTAAGGGATTGAGATCACAAAAAGCAACATGCGGTGTATCTGACAACAACACCCTAGGCGGCTCGCTTTTGTTTTCCAAGAACTTTTTTGATCGCGGGCTCGGAGACAGTTAACCGTTTGATGCGGGCTCGAACGTAATTACCCGCGCCCGCCGGTTGATATCCTGATCGACGTCGGCGATCCGCAATCCGGCGACCCGTCCCAGCGCCGCGACCCCGTGCGCCTGACCCTGCCCGAGTTCCAATGCAATGACTGATGCCCCCGTGCCGAGGCGACGCAACGCCGGGACGATCCGCCGGTATGCCGCGAACCCGTCCGCGCCGCCGTCTAGGGCGAGCCGGGGCTCATAGTCCCGCACTTCGGGCTCGAGATGGCGCAGCTCGTGGCGCGCTATATAGGGCGGATTTGAGACAATTACGTCGAAATTGCCATCTAGACCGTCGCACCAGTCGCCCTCGAGCCACGCGACGCGCATATCCAGCCCCAGCGCCACGGCGTTCGATGCGGCCACCTCGAGTGCCTCGGGGGAAGCATCAATGCCGAGGCCCGTCGCATTGGGACATTCGGCCAGCAACGTCAGGAGCAGGCAGCCGCTGCCGGTGCCTAGGTCGAGCATGTGTAAGGGAGCATCCCAGTCCTCGATTCGCGACAGTACTGTCTCGACGAGCGTCTCTGTGTCCGGGCGCGGCGTCAGCACGTCCGGTGTGACCCGGAAATCCCGGGACCAGAATTCGCGCGCCGCGACGATCTGCGAGACGGGTTCACGGCGTTCCCGGCGCGCCAGCATTTCAGCAAAACCATCCCGCGCGGCCGGCCCGATCTCTACCTCGCCGTTTGCTATTACCCACGCATAATCGCGACCCGTCGCATGGCACAGTAGGACACGCGCGTCGAGCTCCGGTGTTTGGGCACCAGCCGCCTTCAGGCGATCAGCGGCTTGGACCAAAGCCACCGCGACCGTGTTGGCCTGTATATCATTCATCGGTGCCATCGTCCTCGGCGAGTTGGGCCGCCTGTTCCTCTGTTGTGAGCGAATCGACGAGTTCATCAAGCCCCTCCCCGTCGAGGATGCGGTCGAGCTTATGAAGAGTCAGGTTGATTCGGTGGTCGGTTACCCGCCCCTGAGGATAGTTGTACGTTCGGATGCGCTCGGACCTGTCGCCAGAGCCCACTTGGCTGCGCCGGGACGCTGCGCGCTCGGCGTCAATCTGCTGGCGCTCATGCTCATAGAGACGCGCGCGCAGGACGCGCATGGCCTTGGCCCGGTTCTTGTGCTGGGATTTCTCGTCTTGTTGGGTGACCACGATCCCAGTCGGCTCATGCGTGATGCGGACCGCGCTGTCGGTAGTGTTCACCGATTGCCCGCCCGGCCCCGACGCGCGGTAGGTGTCGATGCGCAGGTCGCTCTCGGCAATGTCGATGTCAACTTCTTCGGCTTCCGGCAGCACGGCGACAGTGGCCGCAGAGGTATGAATCCGCCCGCTACTCTCGGTTTCAGGTACCCGTTGCACACGGTGGACACCGGATTCGTATTTCAGGCGCGAGAACACGTCCTGGCCGCTGATCGATGATACGATCTCCTTGAAACCTCCGATTCCAGTGTCGCTGGAATCCATCACCTCGACCCTCCAGCCCTTGTGCTCGGCATAGCGCTGGTACATTCGGAACAGGTTCGCCGCAAACAGCGCTGCCTCGTCGCCACCCGTCCCGGCACGGATTTCGAGGATTGCATTCTTCGCATCCGCCTCGTCCTTCGGCAGTAGCATGATCTTAAGCACCTGCTCGAGCTGGGGCACGCGCCCGCGCAGTTCCTCGATCTCAGCCTCGGCGAGCTCCTTCATCTCAGTGTCGCCGCCCTCGTCCGAAAGAATCTCCTCGAGCCCGACGATCTCCTCGCGCGCGGCGCGAAGTGCGAGTACGGTCTCGACGACTTGACTCAGGTCGGAATATTCCTTCGACAGGCGGACATATTCCTGCGGATCGCTGCCGTCGGTCTGCGCCAGCATGTCGGCCAATTGGGCGTGACGCTCCACCACACGGTCGAGTTTTTCATCCAGGCTCATCAGTCCTCGCTTCCGGAGGGGTCCGCTTTCCGCCCCTCCCGCCTTTCGGTATCATCATCACTCTGGTTATCCGCCAGCGCGAACAAGCGCCTTGCCGTCTCTGCCACCGGGTTCTCCGCGCCTGTCGTGCGCGCCGCCTCGCGCAGGGCGGCCGACGGCTCATGCAGGAGGCGGTTGATCAGGCGCCGGGTGGCCTCCTCCGCATCCGCGCGCGGATACTCGGTCAGCAGCGTGTCGCGCACAGCCCCGAACCGGGTCCGTAGCTCGGCGACCACCGGTACCGCCTCACGTTCGGCCTGCCGGACCCGGAACGCGTCGACATGATCGTCGACGATGGCCCAAGCCGCCTGCATAGCGGCATCGCGCATGTCGCGGTTCGACCGCGCGATCGCCTCGAGATTGTCGAGGTCATATAAGAAGACGTCGTCGAGATCCGCGATTCGGGGATCCGCATCACCCGGGATCGCGACATCGAGAACGAAAACCGGCTTGCGACGGCGTGCGCGAAGAGCCGCACGCAGCATCTCCGCCGTAATCATGTGGCGTCCGAGACCGGCCGCACCGATCACAAGATCGGCATCGACGAGCGCATCCGGAATATCGTCATAGGTCACGCTGTGTCCGTCGACGATTTGCGCCAGGGCGGCGGCGCGGGACGCGTTGCGGGCCGCCACCGTGACCCGGCGCAATCCGCCACCCCGAAAGTGATCGACCATCAGGATTCCCATCTCCGACGGACCGACGAGTAACGCCGAAACATTCTCGAGTCTGCCGAACAGGCTCCCCGCGGCCTTCACCGCCGCTGCCGCCATCGAGACGGGCCCCTCCGCGATCGCCGTTTCCGCACGCACCTTCTTGGCTGCGGCATAGGCTTGCTGCATCAGGGACTCAAGCGCCGTACCGGCACCCCCGCCCTCGGCCGCCTTCGCGTGGGCCGCCTTTATCTGGCCCAGCACCTCCGCCTCGCCGACCACCACACTCTCCAGGCTCGCGGCGACGGCAAACACATGTCGCACCGCTGCATCCCCGGTCAGATCGAAAATCGCGCCGCCCGGCAGGCCCTCGTACCCGCCCGCGCGTGACGCGAGCAGATCGCGGCCGGCTGCCGCCGCGCACACCGGGTCGACCGCGGCGCCGTGAACCTCCACCCGGTCACAGGTGGATACGATAATCGCCTCGTTGAACCCGCCGGTGCGCAACCTCGCAAGGAGCGCCGGCACGTCGGCGCCCTCGACAAAAAGTCGATCCCGCAACGTGACACTGCTAGTCTTGTGGTTGGCGCCCACGACGACATAGTCGGCCGGCGCCGCCCCGGATTCCGGACGGTGGCCCATTCGTATCGCTCGCTAACGGTAGGCGGCGAGGTGGTCGGTCAGATCAGCAATCGCCACGTCGGCCTGTTCACCGCTGTCGAGGTCACGCACGGTAACGGCACCGCGGCCCAGCTCATCGTCACCAATCAGCACTGCCGCAGCCGCGTTGACACGGTCGGCGCGGCGCAGGCCGCGCGTCAGTCCACCCTTGTACAACAGCTCAACCGTCAGCCCGGCGCGACGCAGTTCACGAGCGAGGCGCACGGTCTCGCGCTCCCCTGCTTCGCCCATGCCGACTAGCGCGACAGGACGCGGCGCAGGCGTGGGGTCGCCGATCACCATCGCCAGCCGTTCGACGCCGGCCGCCCAGCCGACGCCGGGAGTCGCCGGGCCGCCCATGGTCTCGATCAGTCCGTCATACCGCCCGCCGGCTAGCACAGTCCCCTGGGCACCCAGCGCCTCGGTCGTAAACTCGAAGGCGGTGTGGCTGTAATAGTCTAAGCCACGCACCAGCCGCGGGTTGAGCGTATAAGCGATCTCGAGCGTATCGAGCCCGGTGCGGACGGCATCGAAGAAGGCGCGCGCGTCCTCACTAAGATAGTCCTCGAACACCGGCGCATCTGCGATCACGGCACGATCGCGCGCATCCTTGGAATCGAGAATTCGCAGCGGGTTGCGCGTCAGCCTTTCCCGGCTGTCGTCGGACAAACTGTAGGCATGACCGGTGAAATAGTCGACGAGCGCGTCACGATAGGCGGCCCGGCTCGGGCCGTCGCCCAGCGTGTTCAACTCTAGGGTCGTCTCCGACAGGACACCCAGCGCGTCCAGAATATCCACGCCTAGTGCGATGATCTCGACATCACCGGTCGGTTCCGCCACTCCGACCAGCTCGGCGCCGATCTGGTGGAACTGGCGCAGCCGGCCCTTCTGGGGTCGCTCGTGGCGAAACATGGGGCCGTTGTAAAAACATTTCAGCGGCAGCTCGTTGCGCAGCCCCCCGGAGATGACGGCGCGCGCCACCCCGGCGGTCCCTTCGGGCCGTAGGGTCAGACTGTCGCCGCCCTTGTCCTCGAAGGTATACATCTCCTTGGTGACGATATCGGAGGTGTCGCCGAGGGTGCGCTGGAAGACATCCGTGAACTCGAAAATGGGGGTCGCCATCGGGCCGTAGCCGTAACGCACCGCGACGGTCCGCGCGGCATCGATCAGCGCGAGATGCGCGCGCGCCTCATCGCCTATCAGGTCATGGGTGCCGCGCACGGGCTGGAGCTTGGCCATGGTTCGCCTCGAAACCGAGCCGTCT
>PBPM01000111.1 GCA_002724635.1 Rhodospirillaceae bacterium | reverse complement strand
GGACTGGTGTACGGCAATACGGTCTTTCATCTCGTCATCCAGCGCCTCGGCGGTGGCGAGGTAGGCCGCTTGCGCACAGCCTTCGAACAGGCTTTCCGTAAACGCACTCTTCCCGGAGCGTGTGCCACCCAGGACAAGGATTGTGCCCGAAAGGTCAAAAGACGATGTCATGAACGCGTGTGTCCTCCACCCGAGGGATTAAATGCGGTTCCAAATACTGGCCGGAGAGGTCTCCTGGCTAAGGCCGTTTGTCCAGACCTTCCCAACGCTCCCATTTGCGCCAGTGGTCGTCGCTAGGACCAATTGTGGGCCTTTCACAGTTGCGGGGGCAGCACCGGACTCACACCGGTTTCCCTGTTCCGCCAGTACCCTGGACGCTATCAGGTTGCCGGGAGGTTCGCAAACCCGACGCGCCAGGCGTAGGGGCTTTCGTCGGGGAAGGCGTCGATGCGGGTGAGGGACAGGTTGGAGAGGCTCATGTTGAGGGCCGCGTTTAAGGGGGACTCCAAGGCAAGGGCGAGGGCGGCGCGGATGGTGCCAGCGTGAGCGACGACGACCAGTTCCTGATCCCGGTAGGCGGCACTCATTTCCAGGATTTTTGGATGTACCCGCTCAGTGAGCTCCCGAAAGCTTTCACCGCCCGGCGCTTTCTGTTCCGCATAGTTGGTCCAGAAGGCATTCATTTCCTCCCGTGGCAGCTCCTGCCACTTACCCCCGTTCCAGTCGCCAAAGCTTTGCTCCGCGAAGTCGGGAATTTGTTCTGGGGCTCGACCCGTCAGCGCTTCGGCGGTCTCAATGCAGCGGCGGATATTGCTGGAGAAGAGATGCGCGCCTTCCGGCAGCCGGTCCCGAACCGCCGCCAGCGCAGCCTTATCGCTCAGGTTGGCGGCCACGTCGTCCTGGCCGTGGATGATACCCTGGTCCCCCTCGCTCGGCGCATGCCGGATCCACCACCAGCGTGCCGGCTCGCTCATGAGAGACCTACCGCGGCGATCGTGAGGATAGTGCTGATTTCAGTGACCTGCTGGAAGGCGCCCAGAACATCGCCCGTTTGGCCGCCAATCTTCCATTTAACCCAGACGGCCATTGCGGCTGTGACAATTGCCAGAACAATAGCGAGGCCAACGGTGAGCCAGAAACCTAAACCAATGAACGCAACCAGCACCGTCAGGACGACGGAGATCGTCGCCCGGTCAAACTCCGGCTGGCCGGCATCGGCGGACAATCCATCATCTTTTGCAAGCGGCAGGTATCGCATGAACAAGGGTAACACGCCTCTGGAAATGACCGCGCCCATGAATATAGCGAGCGCTGCGCCGCCGATAGAGAGGGCGGCCAGGCCCGTCCATTTCAGGCCGATCGTCAGAGAGAGCGCGAGTACACCAAAGGCACCGATCCGGCTGTCCTTCATGATCTCGAGGCGGTGTTCCTTGTCTGACCCGCCACCGAGACCGTCCGCCGTGTCCGCGAGACCGTCTTCATGCAACCCTCCCGTGGAGATGACAATGGCGGTGATGGCAAGGATGATGGAGGCGCCTTGCGGCACTCCCAACTGATCGGCGATGGCTAGAATGATGGCGCCAATGACGCCCACCAACACGCCGATTATCGGAAAAAATCGTGACGCCTGGGCGAGAGACGGCGTGGAAATCGCGAGCCCGCCCGGCACCGGAAAGCGGGTCAGGAACATCAGGCAGATCTGGAGGTCATCCACCCAATCCTGTTTTGGGCCGGGAGAAAGCGGAGTCGCATGTGCCTCAGCGTTTTCAGCCCTTGAGGGCGAATCTTCCTGGTCCTTATCCAGCGTCTCATCAGCCATAGCTCTGCCGCATCCTTTAGGCTTTGCAGAAGGGGTTCCTTTCTATATTACATCCGACCCTCTCACCCCAACAAGAAAACGGTAATTTCAGTTATGACGGCAATTTCCAGTCTCTCCGAATTCCGGGGTATTGTGTCCTCTTTACCGGTGGGCGATTCTGCTTCCGCCCAGGCGGCGCAGGACAGGGAACCGCAACTGACCAAACCCGGGGGCAGCCTCGGGAAGCTCGAGGAGGTAGCTGAGTGGCTTGCGGCCTGGCAGGGCCGGCATCCGGCGGTGGTCGAAAAAGTGAAGACGGTCGTCCTCGCCGGTAACCATGGTGTGACGTCAAAAGGCGTGTCCGCGTTTCCCTCCGAAGTAACCGCGCAAATGGTCGCGAACTTTGAAGCGGGCGGAGCGGCAATCAATCAACTCAGCAAACTACAAGGCGCGGACCTCGAGGTCATCACGCTGGACCTCGAGCGTCCAACAGCGGATTTCACGGAGTCTCCGGCCATGACGGAGGGCGAGTGCGTGGCGGCACTAAACACCGGACTAGCAGCGGTTAGTGAGGGGCTCGACCTTCTTTGCGTCGGTGAGATGGGGATCGGAAACACGACCTCGGCCGCAGCGCTCTGCCATGCGGTCTTTGGCGGCGCGGCAGATGACTGGACCGGGCCCGGCACCGGCGTGGAGGGCGATGCACTCTCTAACAAAATCAAAGTGGTCCGCGAGGGTGTTGTCGCTCACGAAGCCGCAATGACCGATGGGGCTGAGATCCTCCGTCATCTGGGCGGCCGTGAAATCGCGGCTATTGCCGGCGCCGTTGTGGGCGCGCGGCTTAAACAGATCCCTGTTCTGCTGGATGGCTTTGTCACAGGCGGCGCGGCGGCGGTTCTGCATGCTCTTGATCCCGCCTCTCTCTATCATTGCCAAGTGGGGCATGTTTCCGCCGAGCCTGGTCACATTCGTTTGCTGGAGAAACTTGGCAAAGAACCGCTTCTCAATCTTGGCATGCGCCTGGGCGAAGGATCCGGGGCGGCGCTGGCGATCAATATTCTAAAAGCCGCCGCCGCCTGTCATGCCGGAATGGCAACTTTTGGCGAGGCCGGTGTCAGCGACAAAGACTAGCTGACTGGTTCCGTAGATTCCTGATTAGCGTCTAAACGCTGAAGCACATAGGCCATCGTCATGCCGAGCACGACCCAAAGAACCGCGCTGGAGAACAGCGTATTGACCACGTAATGCGCGGCCAGCTCAGGCGGCACCAGGCCGACGGCGCCTTCCGGCGGACGAGGTGCGCCGATCACGTGTGGTACGACCAGCAGGACCAAGCCGACCGGTTTCCACAGAGTGATCCTGCCAAAGGCCAATAAGGCCAGTCCCACCGCGCTTGCGGCGGCTGTCGCCAGCCACCACACCTGGCGGTCAATCAGATCACCTGCTGCCGCGCCGGGCGTTTCCGGCGGCAAGCCTAGGGCCGGCAAGAACGTAAAGGCCAAATAGCCTGCGATGCCCCACATGGCAACTTTCTGGAGACTGATGTCCCGGCCATACAGCGTCAGCGCCGTTGCGAGGAGCATGCCGAAGGCAATGCCGATCAAAATATTGGCGACGAGGGTGAGGCCTCTTCGCTGGAAGCCGTCCGCGGGCTCCCAGGCTTCGTGGACGTGGGCGGATCCGTCGCTGTGGACGTGGACCGCGCCGCCTTCCGCATTATGCTGATGCGCCGCTGTGCCGCCCGCATGGGTGTGGGTCAGGCCGTTTGGATCGCTATGGGATGTAATTGGCGCCACAGCTTGAATGGCGGGACCAGCGCCCTCGTACTGTTCGGCGGCAAATATGAGAGGTTCGACCAGCAGGAAGTGAAAGACGGTTACTACCACACCAGCAAACGCGCCGGAGACCAGCCCCGATACTAGCAATCTGTAGAGCATGTTATCCCCTTAGTGGCAAGGGAAGCTATGGGCGTGACGGGAATCGTGGGCTGCGTTGTGGACGAAATTGTCTGTACCGACAAACCCAACGCCGATGAGCATAAAGGCTCCCAGCAGTCCGCCGATAGTCGCCGCAACGACACGGTGTTGAAGAGAAGCTGCAGGCGCAATGGCCCTGGTTTGGCTTGTATTGCTCGACATGGATCACCCTCCGTGTGTATCGCGCGCCCCACGACGCATTTATTTCCAACTGCGGGGCTGATGGCGGGTGTCTGACTCACATCTGGGTGAGATGCATACAGTTGCGGGGGCAGTCGTGGCTTTTCACCACATTCCCCATTACTCCCTCACGGGAACCATCAATGAAGTGGTTAAACAGGCTTTAGGGGTAAGTCAACGCTCAATCTGCCAGGGTGTCTTGCTGGGCATAAGTGCTTCTAACCACTGCGAGCGCCTGGTCACCATATGACAGCGCCCGGTCGATGAATGAGCCGAAGTCGACCAGATGATCGGCGGCCCGAATGTCGTCCAATTCGTCCAGTTTTCGGAGTGCGTCAACGAATCGTTCTCCTACGGGGCAGATGCCGAATGAAAGATTATTCATGGCGTCAAACAAGCCGTCACCCCGCAGCATCAGCGCGAGGTAGTTTCGATGGCTCAGCAAAAGCTCTGTAAGGGTCATGCCCGGTTTAAATTCGATCTGGTCCGGTACATCTCGCCAGGAAAAGACATCCTCCACGCCCCAGTCGTTGGTGAAATACGTGCCTGCAACCCGGTAATAGAGGGCCATCAATAATATGTAGGTTTCGTCCTCCAGGAGTTTTTCAAGGACGGCATATCTGTACTCAACCGGAAACTTGTCGGTATTGCCCATGACGTGTTCGATGTGGAGGAACTTTTCGAAGAGGGGAAACTCGTGGAGAAACGAATGCAAAAAGCGCCGGATGTGGATCTTCTCTTTTGACATCTGGTAGAGCACGTCGTAGCGGATATCCATGTTGACCAGCTTCGAAACATCGGCACGGCGGCCGAAGAAGAAAAGATCGTGGATGTAAAACGGGGAGGTTGCCTCCACCCCCCAGATGCAGACTTTCTCGCCAAAAGGATGGCAAACGGAACCGAAGTTCGCCGGCGGAGACAGTGATAAGTCATTGTCGAATTGGTGGCGCAGGGCGTCCGGCTCGATGAAAACATCCGTCCGTGTTTTCAGAACATAGGAGTCCGTATCCACCTGGTTGAGACCTACATAAAGGGATTTCATTTGGCTCAGAAGATTGCCGCTCCACTTGTCGGGCTCAGGTACGGCAACCACCTTCAGGCCATACCGGTGCTGAAACTCAGCCAGGAGTGTGACATTTTCGGACGCCTCCGTGTCCCAGGTGGAGAGGATGATCTGCTGGACCTCTGCCATGCTGGTTAGGCTCTCAAGCGTCCGCGTGAACAGGTCCGGATCCCGGACCAAGCCGGTGACAATGACGGAGACGTTTTTGGGATTAGGCATCCCCGGTTTTCCACTTTTGATTTAGAGACTCATACTCTGCCGGCACGCCACAAAAAACTACTTCTTCATTTGGGATTACGTGATAGCCGATGGCCGCGCCATCATTAATAAGTCGGTTATAAAGCGGCGCCACGTAAAGCTCACCGTCAACGGCCTTTTTTTCCGAGGCAAAGGCCTGCCGAAAAGCACCCACTTTTTTGAAATGATAGAGGCCCGTACAACACAGGTTGGAGATTTCGTTTTTCTCCGCCGTTTCAAGGGCTCTTCCCGGATGCGCCGGATCAGGCTTCACGTAGGACCAATTCGGACCGCTACCTTCAAACACTTCCGAATAACCGTCAACCTCGTCCATAAATCTGGCGGGCGGAAACCGGAAGCCGGGCCGAAAGGTATCGATGTTGAAGATGGCAATCTCCTCAGTTGCAGGGATAGCTGCACGGTCTAGGGCGATGTCCACGGTTTTCGCCTGGCCGCGGGTCGGGGCAGATATTTCGACCAGTTCAGGTGATCTTAGTCCCAAAGCTTTGCATTCTGAGCGGATGAAGTCCTCCGCCCCCGGACGGTGTGCAAACAAAAACCGGCTGTCTTCAAAATAATGTTCAAAGCTGCCTACGGCATGCCGGAAGACCGACTTACCAGCCAGGGGCAGTTCATACTTGGGGCTGATGTAACCCGCTTCCGAAAACCGGCGGCTTTCACCTGCCATGGGAATCACAATGACCATGGGGTTTAGGCATCCAAGTCCTGGAATAGCCGCAGCGCGTTGGCGAGGAACGCACGTTGCCGGTCTGGACGGTCCCCGTGCAGCGGCAGCATGGAGAGAAACAGAAGCACCGCGATGGGCGCGGCGGCGGCCTCAGCCATACTCAGGCCGGCAAAGGTCCGTTCCCGGAAGACGCTCTGGCGTTCCGCCAGTTCGGGGGTTTCCGGCAGGGTAAGCGACAGGTTCGAAGCTCCGTCATCCTCCAGCCGGTGCCGCCCGGAAATAATCGTGTCATATCCACCGACCACTGAATGGTGTAGCTTGGCTATGTCGTAGCGAACATCGCCGAAAATTGCCGGCGTGCCGTCGTGCACATAACCTCGTGGGTCGACCACGCGAATGGAATTTGCACGGAAATCGTAAACAATATTGCTGAAACAAAAATCTCCATGCATGACCCGGGCATGTTCTTCGGTCGCGGGTGGAATCATGCCGGCCGCTGATTTTGTAATCTCCAAAAGTCCGGGGGCAGGTGACCCGTTGACCGTCCACGGATGCTCCAAGCTGGTGCCGGTTTCAGAGGCGAAGGTGTCCAAACGGGAGAGTGTCTTCTCCAGATAGAGGGTTTCCAACGTATCGGTGCCGCCGTCAGGCGGATAAGCCCCGCATGCGACCAGGAAGTCATCACAGGATTGAAAGATGCGTTGCCAGACGAAGGTGGGCAGACGCCCAAATATGTGAAGATCGCTGAGCGGCGAGAGATACAGATATTCCATCTCGTAACCCGTTTCATCTCCCTCTGAAAAGGAATCCAGAAACTGCGGGGCAAAAACCCTGAGGGGGTCCGGCAGGTTCTGGAACCAATGGCTTTCTGCCGCCATCTTGGTTTGATCGGAACTCGATTTTCGGACAGTGCGCCGGGAGATGTCCATGGAATTGAAGGCCCGTTCCGTCGTGACCTCGGCACGGGCTTGGTAGTAACGGTCGAGATGACCGAAGTCGAGCCAGCGCCCGGTGGGTACGGGCCTGAGAGGCT
>PBPM01000110.1 GCA_002724635.1 Rhodospirillaceae bacterium | reverse complement strand
TATCGACATCATATTCCAGAATATCGATCTCCGGATGTGCGTCATCTTTTTCAAAGCCTGAAATTTCCGACGGCTGAGGCTCACCGAACCGGCGGGAGAAGGCGACCTGCTGGTCTTCGGTGAGTTCCTGATCCCGGAAAATAATCACCGTCCGGTCCAAAAGCGCCTGGTGGATCTCGTCGAACTGCCGGTTGGAGAGTTCGCCAGAAAGATTCACGCCTTCAATGATGCCGCCGCAAGCGGGAGACATGTTGTGAACTGTGATGCTCTCGTAGGCCATGGTGCGCTCCCAGATCAGAGATTTATATCAATGCTTGGCCGCCGAAGCGTTCCTGCCATTTGGGCAGCGCGTCTTCGTTGACCACATATTTTGGCACTACCCCCCGGAGCGCCGCAAGAATGGCGGCTTCGACCCAGGGCACGGCGAGGGATAGCCCCGTCCCACCATTGGCGGTGATCATGTGCGGCGACAGCAGTACCTTATCGCCCAAGCCAATCAGAGCCATTTGAGGGTCCGGCGGCTCTTCCGGCAGCACATCTAGCGCCGCGCCCGCGATCTTATCCCCGTCCAGCGCATCAAACAGCGCATCCACATCTACGATAGGCCCCCGCGCTGCGTTGATGAGAATGGCGGAGGGCTTCATGAGGGAGAGCTTCTCTTCGGAAATGAGGTTGGTGGTTTCCTTGTTGAGATCGCAATGAAGGGTGACCACGTCTGACTCTTTCAAGAGCGTCTCTAAGTCTACGGGCCGGGCGTTGTGATGCACGAATTTGGACTCATCTGCATATGGGTCATGGGCGATCAGGTTCGCCCGCCAGGGTGCCAGGAGGTCCGCGAGTCGGGAGCCAATCCTTCCCAAACCAACAATCCCGATGGTCAGTCCCTCATAGCCGTCACTCATCCGTGCCCCAACATAGGTGCCGAAGAGAGACGGATCGCGCCAGCCGCCGTTTTTGACATGCCGATCTTTTTCCCTGATTTTCTTCAGGAGGCTCAGCATGTAGGCCATGGTGCCTTCGGCAACCCCGCCCCAGTTGCCTTCCGTTGGACTATGGACCACCAGGACGCCCCGTTCCGTCGCGGCATCTACGTCCACATTGTCATAGCCCACGGTATATTTTACGACGAGGCGCAAATCCGGGGCGCCGTCCATGGTGGCGGCAGTGACCTGCACCGACCGGTTGGCCACGCCCGCGGCGACGGAGGTGCCGGGATCTAAGACTGCATCTTCGCTCACCCGAACATTGGCCCAAAGATCCCAAGTGCCTTCCGGCATCACCAGCTGCGCGCCGGCAGCTTCCAGGCGCTTGTGGGAGTCACCCGTCGTATCGACGGGCTGATAGATGTGGACAATTGGCTTCGTCATCCTGGGTTCCTTCAATGTTTCGCTAAGGATGAAGAATTAAGTCCGCTCCGCCAAGCCAAAGATAGCCTAGATCATGAGACTTCGGAGCAGTTCGGTGTCCGTGTGGAAGTATCGCTCGAATTGGTCAATCACTTCCCGGTCCCGGGCGTAGCGGGAATCGCCAGGCTTTGATTCGTTGGCTTTGTAGGTCTCGTCTTTTTCGACCTTGCCTGTCTTCCAGTGCCGGTGCTCCACGGTCATGTCATCTATATAAACCGCACGGTCGAGGGTTTTCGCGAGCATCCAAATCCAGGCGTCCGAGAAGAAATGCTCGAACAGCGGTGAGAACATGTAGCCAAGGGTTTCCACCCAGATCCGACTGAGGATCGGCGCCGTACAAAAGTTCTGGGATTCCCAATTGTCGTTGAACCAGAAACAATAAATGCCGTCAGGAAATCTGGCCGTTTCCGTATCCAGCCGGACATCCCAGCCCTCGCTGAGGAAAAACTGGTCGTCCGTGGCGGTCACAAACACGTCCCCGGTCGCCACCGAGGTGAGGTGATTAAACGCCCGGCCAACCCCCATGCGCGGCTCGGAGATCAAACGTACCCTGCCACCCGGAAGTTCTTTAGCGAGCGTTTTTACCATCTCCTCATAAGACGGTAGTTCAGGATCGTCATTGTCCACATAGAGGAGGCTCTCGAGCCTGCTAGGGTCCCGCGCGGTCTCAAAGGCGCTCAGAACAGCATCCCTCGCCTGGGCTGGACGTCCGCGAGTGGGACATAAAAGGGAGTAGGCTTGGGGCACGAAACGCTCTTTCGCTTGGGTTTTGACGACGGCACTCTAGTGCAATCCCGTTAACGGTATGTTGTTAAGGTGAAAACCGTAAAGTATTTTTGCGGTCAAGAATACGGGGGAGTATAAGAATTGGACGGCGCGGCGACCCCGGCAGGGGCCAGAGAGACATCGGCTGCCGACCCGAAAGAAGGGTTTGAGTACAAAGTCCCGTCCCTGGACGGCGACTACCGGAAAGGCGTGAACACGCTGCGCCGGGTGGCCACCATCTCGATGAAATATAAAGTGCGCTTCCCCCTGGCGATTGCGTCCGTGATCATCGCCGGCATCCTGCAACTGTTGATCCCGCGTATCCTCGGCCAATCCGTGGACCACGCCACAGGCCTTCTGGGCCAGGGATCTCAGGTACCCGTGACGGAGGCCGAGGCAGCTTTGTTGACGGCGGCTGGATTGCTCCTGGCAACCGCCATTGCACGCGGTCTTTTCACTATGATGCACAACTACCAAGGAGAAGCTATCGGCCAAACCATCGCTTATGAACTCCGGCTCGCCTACTTCGAGAAACTGCAACGGCTGAGCTTCAGCTACCACGACCACATCCATTCCGGCGATTTGATGACCCGGGGAATGCTCGACATTGAGGGGGTCCGACGGTTTATCGAGACGGGCATCCTGCGGGTAATCCTGATGATCGTGCTCATTGGCGGCGGTGCAATCCTCTATATGGGTACCAATCCGCTGCTCGGCCTCCTGAGTCTCAGCTTTGTGCCCTTTGCCTTTTGGCGGGCCTATGTGTTCCGGCTCAAAGTGCGGCACCTTTGGCGGCTCTTGCAGGAACGTTTGTCGGTCCTCACGCGCATCATGGAGGAAAACCTGGGCGGCATCCGAGTGGTCCGCGCCTTTACCGCAAAGAAGTTCGAGATCGACAAATTTGACGACTCGTCCCTCAAAGCCCTCGCCCTTGCGAAAGAGCGGGTCACGGTGCGCTACACCAACACATCCCTCATGACGTTTTCCTATTTCATTGCCATGGGACTGGTGCTCTGGGTCGGCGGCGGCATGGTGCTGGAGGGCAAGGTTTCCGTCGGTGAACTCACCCAGTTCCTAGCCTTCATGACCATCCTGCAAATGCCGATCCGCCAGACGGGCATGATCATTAACGGCATTGCGCGGGCGTCTGTCTCCGGCTCCCGCCTTTTTGACATTCTGGACCTGGAGCCGGCCGTCCGCGACAAACCGGACGCCAAACTCTTGGACATCTCTGAGGGCCGGCTGGCCTTCGAGGACGTTGCCTTCACCTATCAAGGTTTTCCGGGCAAGGCCACGGTCTCCGGCATTTCCTTCTCCGTCGGTCCCGGCGAGACCATCGGCATCGTCGGCCCGCCGGGGAGCGGAAAGTCCACGGTCGCCCACCTGATCCCCCGCTTTTACGATGTGACGGACGGGCGGGTGACCATCGACGGTCAGGACATCCGGGACGTCACATTGGATTCATTGAGGGCCACCGTGGGCGTCGTCCAACAGGACACCTTCCTGTTCACGACAGAAATTCAGAACAATGTGGCCTATGGAGAGCCGGATGCCTCTATGGAGCGGGTCGTGGGTGCGACCGAGTCCTCGCAGTTGCATGATTATGTTGCATCTCTGCCGGACACCTATGACACGCTCGTGGGAGAACGAGGTGTGTCCCTCTCCGGCGGTCAGCGTCAAAGGCTTTCGATTGCCAGAAGTGTCATGCTGTCGCCTAAGGTGATGGTGTTTGACGATTCAACGGCCGCCATCGACGCGGCGACGGAGCAGCGCATCCGGGCGTCCCTCAAAAAAGTGACCCAGGACCGGGCGACAGTGATGATTTCCCACCGCCTGAGCTCCCTCATGCACGCGACGGAAATTCTCTTCCTGGAAGACGGCCGCATCGTGGAGCGGGGGACCCATGATGAGCTCTTAGGCCTGGGCGGGCGCTATAGGGCGCTTTATGACGTGCAGCTGGGTGAAAGGCGGGAGTAGGTGATGGCCGGCGGAACCGCATTCAAATCCACGAAAACCGCCCGCGACCACCGGGACCGTGGCGAAGAGATATTCACCACGGTCTTCGACCCCCGTGTTCTGAGGCGCTTTTTCGGTTTTGTCCGGCCCTACCGGATGATCCTCTCCATGGCCATCCTGACGGTCTTCGTCTTCACCCTGACCCAGATTGCCATTCCTCTGGTGATCCGGGAGGCCATCGACACAGCTATCCTGGGAGAGAACGCCGGCCCGCGGCTTCTGCAAATTGCCGCCATGGCCTTTTTCTCGGTCATCACCATCAATTATGTGTCCAACCACATCCAGCTCACCGTCGTCGCCAAACTGGCGGAACAGATCCTGACCGACCTTCGGCGCGCCATGTATGTGCATCTGCAGGATGTTTCTCTCTCCTTCATGGATAAGACGGAGGTGGGACGTCTCATGTCCCGGCTGCAGGGCGACGTAAATTCCATTCAGGAATTCTTGGAAACCTCCATCTTTGCCATCGGCGATATTGTGCTCCTGCTCGGCATCGTCACAGTGCTGCTCTTGCTCGACTGGCAATTGGGACTGCTCACCCTTTCGGTCGTCCCCATCCTTTTCCTAATCCGGATCGTCTGGCTGCCCATCGCCAAGAAGACATTCCTCCGCGCGCGAGAGACCGCGTCTATCGTGAACGGCGCGCTGGCGGAAAACATCAACGGCGTGCGCACGGTCCAGGAAATGATCCGCCAGGGGTTCAATTATGGGGCCTTTGAAGAAAAGGTGGATGAGAACTACCGGGCGCATTTGAAGGCGTCCAAGCTCGCCCAAATCATGATCCCGACGGTGGACACGCTTACAGGTGGCGCAATGGCCATTGTCATTATCGTCGGCGGCAACATGGTGCTGCGGGATACCCTGGACCTTGGGGTTATGGTGGCGTTCCTGTTTTATGTGCAGCGCTTCTTTGACCCCATCCGCTCCATCACTATGCAGTACAGCATAATGCAGCGGGCCATTGCCTCGGGGCAGCGCATCTTTGAGGTTCTGGATGTGCCTGTAAATGTGAAGGATAAGCAGGACGCGTTGCCGCTCTCCGGCAAGACGGGCGAGGTAGAGTTCAAGGACGTGACTTTCGGCTATCTGCCTGACCAGCCCATCCTCAAAGACGTGAACTTTAAGATCGCGCCCGGCACGACCGCGGCCTTTGTCGGTCCGACCGGGTCCGGCAAAACCTCCACCATGGCGCTGCTCCACCGCTTCTATGATGTGTGGGAGGGTCAGGTAATGATCGACGGCCAGGACGTACGCGACATCACGCAAGAGTCGTTGGGCCAACAGGTGGCCATGGTGCTTCAGGAGCCTTTCCTGTTCACCGGCACGGTGATGGAGAACATCCGCTACCGCACCGCGGACGCCTCCGAAGAAACAATCGTTGAGGCGGCGAAGGCTGTCGGCGCCCATGACTTTATCCAACGCCTGCCGCAAGGATATGAAACGGAACTGGGCCAGCGAGGCAGCAACATCTCCATCGGCCAGCGGCAACTCCTCAGCTTCGCCCGCGCCATCGTGGCGAACGCGCGGATATTGGTGCTCGACGAAGCAACCGCCAGCATCGACAGCTTCACGGAGCGGGAGATCCAGCGGGCCCTTCGGGTGACCTTGGAAGGCCGCACCGGCATCGTCATCGCCCACCGCCTCGCCACCGTCCGAGAGGCGGATGTGATCTTCGTGCTGCAGGATGGCCGCATCGTCGAATCCGGAGACCACCAGTCCCTTATCGAGAAGGAAGGCCTCTACCACCGGCTGTATAGAATGAACTATGCCTCCTTCGATGACATCCCCGACGAGTTGATCGAGGAAGCCATCAGCCGGAGCTAGTTATCTCTTGCAAATGGCCGTGCCTTATGCTGTCGGTAGCGTTCAAGAACTTCTACCTGGGAGAACAGGCATGGGAGACGGTAACGGCCCGTCAGGTTATCTTCGCAACAATTTTCGGGGGGTTGGGTTTTGGAACCCGACTCATATCCTGCCGCATGAGCGGGGGAAACGCATCTCGCGGATGGACCTGAATGAGTGCCCGTACCCACCCTCCCCAAAAGTGCTCGACGCGATCCAGGAAGCGGCCACCGGCTTGAACCTGTATCCAGATGGCACCTGTCCGCAGCTTTCCGAAATAATCACCGAACGTACCGGCGTGCCAGGCAGCAATATTTGTTATGGCGGCGGCAGCACGCAACTCCTCACCGCCATCGCAGAGATTTCCGTCGGGCCTGGAGAAAACCTGATCGCCCCGGATATCGTCTGGCGGAGGTTCCAGGGCGTCTTTCAAGTGGTGGATGCGGAGGTGACCCGTGTCCCGAACCACGATGATGCTTCGATTGATGCGGCGGGCATGGTCTCCGGCATCGGCAACAACACACGGCTCTCCATAGTGCTCACGCCGAACAACCCGACGGGGCTCATGCTGACAGAGCAGGAGCTTCGCCATATCTGCGAAGGGACGCCGGAGAATGTGCTGCTGTTCATAGATGAGGCCTACCACGAGTTTGCCATCCACGCCGGCGGGCCCGACGCCATCGAAATCGTCAAAGATCGCAAGGGCCCTTGGGTGGTAACCCGGACGTTCTCGAAAGCCTATGCGCTGGCGGGCCTCCGTCTTGGTTACGCGCTCTGCAGTTCGGAAGAAATCACCAATGCCCTCCGGCTTGCCACCAGCACTTTTAACCTGAGCGGTGTGGCCGAAGCCGCTGCCCTTGCCGCGCTCGCGGACACGGACTACACGCAGTTTATCCTGGACGAGAACACCCGAGAGATGAACCGCATCAAGGAAGGGTGCTGGGAGATGGGGCTGACCTACATGAACTCGGTTACCAACTTCATCTCGATTGATGTAGGTGTCGAAAACGGGCCGGTGGTGAGAGCGATGCGAGACCGGGGCGTGCGCGTGTCGACACCGGGCTATGACGCGACGGGAACTTACATCCGCGCCTCCACGGGCCTGCCGGAAGATACGGATGCGTTTTTGTCTGCGTTGAAAGAGGTCCTGGCGGAACAGTCAGGCTGAGCGCTCGTACCCGCCGGTAATCTCCTCTGCGGCGTCCTGTATATCGGATAGATAGTCACTGACCATCTGCTCCACCGGAGCGGCTTTCCTGATCCATTGCAGTGCAATGGTGCCATAGACGGTTTCTCCATCTCGGATGGGAACGGCGATGGCCTGGAGGCCGTCATCATAGAGGGAGCGCAAAGCCCGCTGGCCGCCGCCAAAGGACGGGTCCCGCACGGCATATCCCTGTTTATGGATGCTCTGCAGAATGTCTTCAAATGCAGATTTATCCCGGGCACTTTTATTTTGCGGATCTTCGCTTTTCCGGATGCGCTCCAGCAACTCGAGCCGTTCTTCCTCGCCGCAGAATGCGATATAGGCGCGCCCGACGGCAGAGAGCGGAATGTTAATCTGAAAGCCGATTTGATCCAGATTGATAAGAAACGGGCTGTTAGGCCGGCTGGTTTCCCGGAGCTCCATGTGCGGGCCGTCTGGATTTAGAACGGCCAAGTCCACCGGC
>PBPM01000109.1 GCA_002724635.1 Rhodospirillaceae bacterium | reverse complement strand
GGTGTCGCGTCAGGCGGCATTAGTCCCGGAGACCTTACTAATCCACTAGGGAGCTGTCCCTGTCGGGATCGAGGTCTCGGCACTACGGCACCCACCTGCTTTTAGCAGGTCTCGGTGGACTTCCAGTTCGTCGACCCTCACCTGGCGCCGTCCACTTTCAAACCGTCATCAACGGGTGAATCCGATCGGCGATCCGACGAGTGATATCGACGCGCGCAAAACCGACTTGCGCACCCGCGCACGCGAAACGCGTGACGCGCTGGCCTCCGGACTGGGGGCCGCCGCGGCCACCGGGCTCGCGGCCCGTTTTATGGCGTCGCCTCTGGCGAACCGCGCCGCGGGCGCTGTCGTGGCGGGATACATGCCAATGCGCAGCGAGATTGATCCACGCCTGCTGATGACACGCCTGTCGGCCGCGGACGTCACGCTCTGCTTGCCCGACGTATTGGCCGAGGACACATCACTCGTGTTTCGCCGCTGGTTGCCCGACGATCCGCTGGACATCGGCCGATACGGCATATCAGTCCCGGCGCAGCAGGCCGACGAGCTGGTGCCGGACATACTGCTCGTCCCCCTGCTCGCCTTCGATCACGCGGGACATCGGCTGGGATATGGTGGCGGCTACTATGACCGAACAATCGCCCGGCTCCGTGCCTTGCGCGGCGGGGACGGCGTGCTGGCTGTTGGGCTTGCCTTTTCGGGCCAGGTCCGCGAGGACTTACCGGCTGCGCAGCATGACATGCGGCTGGACTGGATCGTGACGGAATCCGCCGCGCTCCCGTTGCTCGTACCCGTGCCCTAGGAAAAGAAGATGAAGATACTCTTTTGTGGTGACTTGGTTGGCCGGAGCGGCCGTGACGTGGTGCTGGAAAACCTGCCCGCTTTGCGGACGGAGATGGCACTCGATTTCGTGGTCGTGAATGCCGAGAACGCAGCTCATGGTTTCGGGCTAACCCGGGAGATATGCGAAGAGCTGTTCGAGGCGGGCGCCGACGCCATCACCACCGGAAACCATGTCTGGGACCAGCGCGAGATCATACCCTTCATCGATGGCGATCCTCGGGTCCTGCGCCCCATAAACTACGTGCGCGGCACGCCCGGTCGCGGCGCATCTGTGATCAAGGCGCGCGATGGACGGTCGGTGCTGGTGGTCAACGTGATGTGCCGGCTGTTCATGGAACTCCTGGACGACCCCTTTGCGGCGGTGGACGAGGTGCTGAATAGCCATGTGCTCGGCAAATCGGTCGACGCTGTGCTTATAGATGTGCATGGCGAGGCCACGTCGGAGAAGGTGGCACTGGGGCATGTGTGCGACGGTCGCGCGAGCCTCGTTGTCGGCACCCACACCCATATCCCCACCGCCGATGCGCAGGTGCTGCCGGGTGGAACCGCCTATCAGTCGGATGCCGGCATGTGTGGTGATTACGATTCCGTTATCGGCATGCGGAAGGAAACCGCGATCGCCAAGTTCCGGACCAAGGTCGTCACCGAGCGGCTGGCACCGGCGCGCGGCCCGGGGAGCCTGTGCGCGGTCTATGTCGAGACCGACGACGCCAGCGGACTCGCCGCACGCGTGGCGCCGGTCGTGCTGGGCGGCCGATTGCAGCCCGCTTGGCCCATCTTCCTGCCTCCCCGGGGCCCGGCGGCGGCCTGACTATCGGCCCCGACGGCAAGCGATCGGTGTTGGGAGGCCGGAAAACAGGGCTTCTCGACGCGGGCGACAATCCGCTAAACCGGGACTCTGGGTAGAAACCGTCCTGGGCGCATCCGCATCCATGCGGGCGCCATGCGCCGGTTCGACCATTTGGATTTGAAGACATTCGGAGTGCTCGGGCATGGCAGGCCATTCCCAATTCAAGAACATCATGCACCGGAAGGGTGCGCAGGATGCTAAGCGGGCCAAGGCGTTCGCGAAACTGGCACGCGAGATCGAGGTCGCGGCGCGCAGCGGGCCGCATCCCGACCAGAATCCGCGCCTGCGCACGGCGATCGCCGCGGCGCGCGGCGCCAACATGCCTAATGACCGCATAAAGCGCGCCATCGAGAAGGCGGCGGGCGGCGCCGAGGGAGATAACTACGAGGAAATTCGCTACGAGGGTTACGGCCCGGGCGGTGTTGCGGTCATCGTTGAGGCACTGACGGACAACCGCAACCGGACCGCGTCGGAAATCAGGTCCGCCTTCTCCAAGCATGGCGGCAACCTCGGCGAGACCAACAGCGTCTCGTTCATGTTCGATCAGGTCGGGCAGATCGCCTATCCGATCGAAGTGGCCAGCGCCGAGGACATGTTCGAGGCGGCGCTCGAGGCCGGTGCGGAAGATGTCGCGAGCGGCGAGGGTGGCCACGAGATCGTCTGCGCGACCGATGATTTCGGCCAGGTGGTCGAGGCGCTGGACGGGCGTTTCGGTGCGCCCGAATCGGCCAGCCTGACTTGGAAACCACAGACCTCCGTGGATGTCGATGCCGATGCTGCGCGGACACTTCTGAAGCTTATTGATACGCTCGATGACAGCGACGATGTGCAGCGGGTTTCTGTAAATTTTGAAGTCAGCGACGACATCATGGCGGAACTTACAGGCTGACATGCGGCTGCTGGGCGTCGATCCGGGTTTGCGGTTCACCGGCTGGGGTGTGATCGAGATAGACGGCAACCAGCTGCGCCATGTCGCAAACGGGGTCGTGAAATCCGGGACCGGGGAACTTGCCCAGCGCCTGGTGCGCTTGCACAAAGGGCTCGAGGAGGTCGTCGTCTCCTATCAACCCGATAGCGCCGCGGTCGAGGAGACCTTCGTCAACCGGGACGGACAGTCGACCCTGAAGCTCGGGCAGGCGCGCGGTATCACCCTGCTGGTGCCAGCGCTCGCGGGAATCCCGGTTTCCGAATATGCCGCAAACGCCGTGAAGAAATCGGTGGTCGGCTACGGCCATGCCGACAAGGATCAGATCGGACACATGATCGGTATCCTCCTGCCTGGGGCGCGGGTGGAATCGCCCGACGCTGCCGATGCGCTCGCGATCGCCATATGTCATGCCCACCATGTGGGCGCCAAGGCGATCTACGAGGCCGCGCAATGATCGCCCGCCTCAAGGGCATCCTAGACGAGGTCGGCCTCGACTGGATCGTCATCGACGTCGGCGGGGTCGGCTATCAGGTGTTCTGTCCGACCCGTGTCATCTCCGCGTTGCCGGTCATCGGCGATCCGCTGTCGCTGCACATCGAGACCCATGTGCGCGAGGACCATATTCACCTGTTCGGCTTCGCCAGCGCCCATGAGCGCGAATGCTTCCGGATGCTGACGACGGTTCAGGGGGTCGGTGCCAAGGTCGGACTCGGCATCCTCGGCACGCTGTCGGTTGACGAACTGACGACTGCCATCTTGGCCGATGACAAGGGGCTCCTGACTCGTGCCGACGGAGTGGGGCCGCGCCTGGCGGCGCGCTTGATGACTGAGCTCAAGGACAAGATTCTTTCGCTGAACGGCACATTCATGCCCGGCGCACCGTCGGCGGCACAGGCAAGTGCCACCGGGGCCGCGGACGGTGACGTGGACGGCGTCGCCGCGGATGCAGTCTCAGCGCTAGTCAATCTAGGCTACGGCCAGGCCGAGGCATTCAGCGCAGTCAATCGCGTGATGCAGTCGGCGGGTGATGGCCCCGATCTCGACCGGTTGATCCCAGCCGCGCTCAAGGAGCTGAGCCAGTGAGCGACGGTGCGGCCATGTCTCCGGATAAAAGGCTTATGGACCCTGCGGCGCAGGGCGACGACCGGGTGGATGTGGCGCTCCGTCCCGAGGAACTCGACAGCTTCATCGGCCAGGCTGCCGTTCGCGAGAATCTCTCAGTGTTCATCGCCGCCGCGCGGCAACGCGGTGAGGCGATCGACCACGTCCTGTTTCACGGACCGCCCGGCCTTGGCAAGACGACGCTCGCCCGAATCGTGTCTCAGGAGCTGGGGGTTGGGTTCCGGGCGACATCCGGTCCGGTGATCACCAAGGCAGGCGACCTAGCGGCCGTCCTGACCAACCTGCAGCCGCGCGACGTCCTGTTCGTGGATGAGATTCACCGTCTCAATTCGGCCGTTGAGGAGGTGCTGTATCCGGCGATGGAGGATGGCGAGCTGGATCTGATCATCGGCGAGGGGCCGGCCGCGCGCTCTGTTCGCATCGAGCTCCCGCCCTTCACCCTTGTTGGCGCGACGACGCGACTAGGTCTGCTGACGACGCCCCTGCGCGAACGCTTCGGCATTAGTCTGCGGCTCGAATTCTATTCTCCGGAAGACCTGACGACGATCGTCCGGCGCGGAGCTGCCCTGCTGGAACTGGAGATGAGCGAGGATGGCGCCCGGGAGGTCGCGCGTCGCGCGCGCGGTACGCCGCGCATCGCCGGACGTCTGTTGCGCCGGGTGCGGGACTTCGCCTTGGTCGAGGAGAGCCTACCAGTCGACCGCAAGGTCGCCGACCATGCGCTGTCGCGGCTTGACGTGGATGACCGTGGCCTCGACACGATGGATCGACGCTATCTGCGCCACATTGCCGAGGTGCATCTAGGGGGGCCGGTGGGCGTCGACACGCTTGGGGCGGCGCTGTCGGAAGAACGAGACACGCTCGAGGATGTGGTCGAGCCATATCTGATTCAGCAGGGCTTCATCCAGCGTACGCCGCGCGGCCGGATGCTTACGCCGCGCGCCTACGGTCATTTGGGTCTAGACGTGCCCGCGGGCACAAAGGAAGACCTCATATCTGGCCATATGGTTGCCACAAATGTTTCGCACAATGATCATCGAGACGATGACGGGACCAATGGGTCGTGAAGTCATGAATGCGAAGGCGACCGAGAATGCGAGTGTTTGCGGATGGTTCGATGGTGGTCGGCATGTCTATCCGGTGAGGGTTTATTACGAGGATACCGACGCGGCCGGCATCGTCTATCACGCGAATTATCTCCGGTTTGGGGAACGGGCGCGGACCGAAATGATGAGATGCCTAGGAGCCGAACATCGTAGAATGATGCAGTCCGACGGTTTGGCCTTCGCTGTGCGGAGCGCCAACACGGAATTTCATCACCCGGCGCGCCTTGATGATCCGCTCATGGTCGAGACCTCGGTGGAGGAAGTCGGGGGCGCCAGCATGCGTCTTGCGCAAACGGTAATGAGCATTGACCCGGAGAAAGGGACGCGGGTCGCGCTGGTCCAGATTTCAATTCGTCTGGCCTGTATTGATGCGGCATTGCAGCCGGCGCGTTTGCCGAAGCCGGTGCGGGCCGCGCTGCAAGAACTGATTAAGGATCACTGAGCGCTGCGCCGGCCTGGCCGTGGTCTCGAATGATCGAACAATAACGAGAGGCATTTCGTTCCATGGAATCCAATATCGTCGAAACGATCGCGGTGACAGGGGGTACCGGGATTGCCGATTTTTCCGTCTGGGGGCTGTTCCTGCGCTCCGACGTGGTGATCAAGATCGTCATGATCATCTTGTTCGTTGCCTCTTTCTGGTCATGGACCATCATCATCGACAAATGGCTGAAGATGCGTCGCCTCGCGACTGATGCTGGCAAGTTCGAGGATAATTTCTGGTCCGGAGGCTCTCTCGAAGAGCTTGATGAGCGGCTCGGGAACAAACCTTCTGACCCCATGGCCGCGGTGTTTTCGGCCGCTATGTCGGAATGGCGACGAAGTTCGTCGCGTGGGCTGGCGGCGACGGATGCGTTGCGGGCCAACCTGCGCGAGCGGATTGAGAGGGTGATGGAGGTGTCCGTGACGCGCGAAATGGAGCGCATCGAGCGATACATGGTTTTCCTTGCGTCTGCGGGCGCCACAGCGCCCTTCATCGGCTTGTTCGGCACGGTCTGGGGCATCATGAACAGCTTCCAGGCGATCGCCGTGGCCAAGGACACGAACCTCGCGGTCGTCGCGCCGGGCCTCGCCGAGGCGCTTTTCACGACGGCCATGGGGTTGATCGTCGCGATTCCCTCGGTCGCGGCTTACAATAAGTTCAGCGCCGACATGACACGCTACTCTCAGCGGCTTGAAGGGTTCGCCGCCGAGTTCAGCGCGATCCTTTCGCGTCAGCTCGAGGAGTCCAAGTAGCAATGGCCCTCAGCTCAGAAAGCATCCGGCTGCGCCGGCGCCTGCGTGCCCGCCCAATTACCGAGATCAATGTCGCGCCCTTCGTCGACGTGATGCTGGTGCTGGTCGTGATCTTCATGATTGCGGCCCCACTTCTGACGGTCGGCGTTCCCGTCGATCTGCCGAAGGCGGCGGTCGACCCCCTGAACGATGAAAAGGAACCGCTCATTATCACAGTCGATGCCGAGGGACGCGTTTATCTCCAGGAGGCGGAGATCGAGGAGAACGCGCTCATTCCCCGGCTCGTCGCCGTGTCCGAGGCCAATCCCGATCTGCGCGTCTTCGTGCGTGGTGACCGGGCGATCAACTACGGGCGCGTGATGGAGGTCATGGGCTTGGTCTCGGAGGCCGGATTCGCAAAGGTTGCGCTGATCGCCGAGGTGCCGATCCCGGAGACCAAAGGCCAATAGCGGCACGGCTTGGTAAGCGATCATGCGGACGACAAGGGCACAATTCGGAACGGGCGGCGCGATGTCGGCGATCGGTCACGTGTCGCTCGTCGTGGTCGCACAGTTCGGATTGCCGTTCCTGTTTACCTCGCCCGAGGTGACGGCCACCGTCATTCCGGTCGAGGTGGTGCATATCGACGATGTGACGCGGCCGCCGGCCTCGGCGACCCCGGAGCCTGATCCAGAGCCGACCCGCACGGCATCGCCCCAGCCGCCGCCCGCACCCCCTCAACTGGTGCCCGAGCCGCCCAAGAAGGTGCCGCCGAAAAAACCGGTCGCCCGAGCGGAACCCAGACCGCCGACGATCAAACCTGCGCCGCCCAAGGAGAAGATGCAGGAGCCCCGGCCCGAACCCGTGCCGCAGATCGCTAAGGTGCAGCCGAAGAGCAAGCCCAAACCCCCTGCCCCGACGCGCAGCTTCGACAACATTCTCAAGGATCTGGCGGCCGATCAGAAGCCAGTCGAGACGCCGGAGCGCGCGCGCAAGCCCGAAACCTTGGCTGACAAGGGCAAGGAGGCGCCGCAGCAGTTGCGGATCGCCGAACGCGCGAGCATCGCCGAGCTCGACCTCTTGCGGCAGATGATCCGGCAACAGATCGGCCAGTGCTGGAATCCGCCCGTGGGTGCACGCGACGCCGAGGATCTGATCGTGACTGTGCTCATCCGAGTCGACCCGCAGGGCCTTGTGCGCGAGGCAACGGTCGTCGATGCTCCCATGATGGGGCTCGACCGCTATTTTCAGGCGGCCGCGGAAGCTGCGCGCCGGGCGGTCCTGAATGTTAACTGTCAGCCGCTGCAGCTGCCGGCGGACAAGTATGAGATCTGGAAGGAAATCCGGTTCAACTTCGACCCCAGTAAAATGCTGAGCTAAATGATGAAGATCACCCCTATGTCTCGAACCCTTTCCGCCGGACTGGCCGCATTGCTTTTCACGCTTTTCTTGGCGGTGCCAGTGCGCGCGGAACTGACCGTCGACATAACTCAAGGCAATATAGAGCCCCTACCGATCGCGGTGCCGGACTTCATCGCCGCCGATGATGTCACCCGGCGTTTCGGCGTCGACATCGCCGGGGTCATTTCCGCCAATCTGGAGCGCTCGGGCCTGTTTCGTCCGATCGACAAGCGTGCGTTCATCGCCCAGCCCCAGAGCCTCGGCGTCAATCCGCGCTTTGCCAACTGGAAACCGCTGAACGCTCAGGCGCTGGTTGTCGGCGAGGTGAACATCGAGCCCAATGGCGCGCTGCGTGCCTCGTTTCGGCTCTGGGATGTGTTCGCGGAAGGTCAGATGACGGGGTTAAGCTTGACGACGACACAGGCAAATTGGCGCCGGGTGGCGCATATCATCTCCGATACGATCTATGAGCGGATTACGGGCGAGGCCGGCTACTTCGACACGCGCATCGTCTATATCGCCGAGAGCGGCCCGTCGGGTCGGCGGGTCAAGCAGCTGTCTATCATGGACCAAGATGGAGCAAATCATCGATTCCTGACCGATGGTCGGACGCTCGTGCTTACCCCGCGCTTCTCGCCGACAGAGCAGGAGGTCACATATCTCGCCTATTTCAACAACCAACCCCGGGTTTATCTGTTTAATATCGATACCGGTGAGCAGGAGTTGCTGGGCGACTTCCCGGGGATGACATTCGCGCCGCGATTCTCGCCGGACGGTAACAATGTCGTCATGAGCTTTGCCAAGGACGGCAATTCTGACGTCCATGTAATGGATCTGCGAACGCGCCGGGTTCGGCGCCTGACCGACCATCCTTCGATCGACACCAGCCCGTCCTATGCACCGGACGGCGACAGGATTGTCTTCGAATCCGATCGCGGCGGCAGCCAGCAGCTCTATGTCATGAATGACAACGGCAGTGGCCAGAGGCGGATCAGCTTCGGCAACGGCCGTTACGGCACGCCGGTTTGGTCGCCACGCGGTGATCTGATTGCCTTCACCAAGATCTTTCGCGGTACATTCCACATCGGCGTAATGCGCCCCGACGGCAGCGGCGAGCGGCTGCTGACCCGCGGATTTCTGGTCGAGGGGCCAACGTGGGCGCCGAACGGGCGTGTGCTCATGTTCTTTCGCCAAGATAAGAGCGACGCGCGTGGCCGCGGCGGTGACCCGCGCCTGTTTTCGATCGATCTGACCGGTTTCAACGAACGCGAATTAGTTACGCCGGTGGGTGGATCTGATCCGGCCTGGTCTCCCGGGCCTGTCCGACGATAGTCTCAGAACCACGAAAGTAACTGAAAATACTTACCAATTTGCGGAAATATAGCTGCGCAGACGCTTGATTCTGTACGGTCCCCAACGTATAGTTATGGTGTATCAGCAGGCTTTAATCGGGCCTGTTGACGGATGTGAACAATAACTGGCACCGTTCGGTGTGAGGCGTGATAACAGGTCATCCCAGAATGCGAAGTTAGGCATGGGAGGCTTGGAACCGTCTCTATTCGGCTTAAGGAGTCACCAATGCGACTTAACATTCCCGGCCTGGTGGTAGCTACCTTCGTACTCGCCGCCTGTTCCTCAACCGGCGACGATAGCGCCAGCTCCGGAAACACTGGCGCGTCCAGCGTTGCGTCCAGCTCCAGCGGCCAGACTGCCGCCGCGCCGACGGGTCCCAAGCCCGGAACGCAGGAAGATCTCCAAGTCAATGTCGGCGATCGCGTGTTCTTCGACTTCGACAAGTCGAATCTTTCGGCAGATTCCCGCACCGCCGTAGAGCGATGGGCGGCCTGGCTCAAGACCTATCCGGCTAACCGGGTCGTGGTAGAGGGACATGCCGACGAGCGCGGCACGCGCGAATACAATCTGGCGCTTGGCGAGCGTCGTGCGGACTCCGCCCGTGACTATCTGGTGTCGCTCGGCATCAATCCGAACCGCGTCAAGATCGTGAGCTTCGGCAAGGAGCGTCCGGCAGTCGTGGGTTCGAACGAACGTGCATGGGCGCAGAATCGCCGCGCGGTGATCGTGATCAGCGACAACTAACGGCGGTCAGAAAATCAAAAGGCGATGCGCCCCGGGTGATCCGGGGCGTTTTCGTTTGGCGGGGAGTTATCGCGATATCGCGACGCGTGCCATAGTTTCGCCGAAAAGCAAGGCGAAATTTTAATTTCGCAACCCAACGGGCCGGCGGACACATGGCGCCGGCTTCAAACCAAACTCGATCAACCAAAAACTTCTGCGGACGACGCCGACATGTTGCACCCTACTCGGATTTTCACGGCAGCGGGCCTGTCGCTTCTGATCACGTTGTATGCCAGTGCAGCGATGGCCCAGTTCAACGATATGCGGGGGTTGGCGGATACGGTTTCGCGTCTCGAACGCCAGCTCCAGACCCTAGAGCGGACCGTGTATCGTGGCACGACTCTCCCTGCCCCGGTCTCGTCTCCGGATGCATCCTCCGGCACATCACCGGCGTCGAGCGGTTCGGCATTGTCGAATATCCAGGCCACGACCGACGGGCTGGAAGAGCAGCTGCGTCGGTTGACGGGGCAGGTGGAGCAGCTCGATTTTCAGGTGCGACAGATGAATCATCGTATGGATCGCCTCGTCGCCGATGTCGATTTCCGGCTGCAGGCGCTCGAACAGCGCACTGCGGCGATGGCGACGCAACCGTTGCCACCAGCCGTGCCGCTTGCGCCAGGCGCGGTGACGGTCGCGCCGACCCCCGATGCGGGTGCGCCGCAGGTAATCGGGAGCCTCTCCGGAACCCAGCTGCGTAACGCCGGCATCACCACGACCTCGGTGAGCGGCCAAACGGCTAATTCGGATTCAGCCACGCAGATCGCGAGCACATCCTCCGCGATCCTGCCGGCGGGAAGCCCGCCCGACCAGTACGACTTCGCATACCGTTTCCTGCTGCAGCGCGATTTTGAAAGCGCTGAGACGGCGCTCAGCGCATTCGTGGCTGCTAACCCGGAAGACGCCCTGGCCGGCAATGCCCAATACTGGCTCGGAGAGACCTTCTACGTGCGTGGCAATTATCCGACGGCCGCCCGCGCCTTCGCCGAGGGGTTTCAGCGCTACCCTGACAGCGCCAAGGCGCCTGACAATCTCTTGAAGCTTGGCATGTCGCTGGCGCAGCTGGAGCAGAGAGCGGACGCTTGTATTACGCTGAAAAAGTTGCGCGTCGAATATCCTGATGCTCCAACTAGTATCATCCAGCGCGCCGATCGTGAGATCGGCCGTTTGCAGTGCCCCTAGCCGTGCAAGCGCGGGCAGCGTCCGCGCGACCCAAGCCACACACGGACGCAAACCCCATCGGGCGGGACGCATTTGCCGCTGCGATGGCGCGGTTTGCGCCGTTCGAAGACAACCCAACTCTCGCCGTCGCCGTTTCGGGCGGTCGGGACAGCGTAGCGCTGGTTTTACTGGCCGCGCATTGGGCCGCGTTGCGCGGCGGCGTGGCAGTGGGAGTCACCGTGGATCATCGCCTGCGGCCCGAATCCGCTGACGAAGCGGCCCAAGTATCGGGTTGGCTCGCTGGGTACGGAATCGCGCATCACACACTGACATGGGCCGACAGACCCGGTCCGCAGGGACCTGTTATGGCCGGGAGTGAGGCCGCGGCCCGGGATGCCCGCTACAAATTACTCGAAGATTTCTGCCGGACGCGCGGCATTCTGCACTTGCTTATCGGCCATCACCGCGCCGATCAGGCCGAGACTCAGGCCATCCGACGCACGCGCGCAAGCGGGGTTATTGGCCGCGCGGGCATGCCAGCGGTGCGCGAGCTGGCGCATGTCCGGGTTCTGCGCCCCTTCCTCGCATTTCCTCGGAAACAAATTACCGCGACGCTGGAGGCATATGACCAACCTTGGATCGACGATCCGAGCAACTATGATATGCGCTTCGCCCGGGCACGCATCCGTGCGGTGAAAGATCCACCGCGGGTGGATTCGGCTGCGGGTGCCGAACGCCAGGCTGTGGAACGCGAAGTAGCGCGACTCGGTGCGCGCGCGGTGGCGCTGCACCCGGCCGGGTACGCTCGGGTCGAGGCAGATATACTCCGCCCGATAAATGACTTCGAAGTGGTCCGCCGCATCTTCGCCAATCTGCTAACCTGCATTGGCGGTTCCGTCTATCCACCACGCGGTGCACGGCTAGACCGGCTCGTCAGGTTGGTGATGACGGGTGATATTCGCGGTGGTGTCACCCTGGGCGGTTGCACCGTGCGGCGGGATCCGGACGGGCGTGTCAGGGTCGCGCGCGAGCTGGCGGGGATCACCGCCCCACGCGAGCTGTCCGCGGGCCAGCCGCTTGAATCCGTTACCCCGTGGGACGGGCGTTTTCGCATCCTCGGCGTACCCGCCGGCACACAGCTGGGGGCCGCCGGACACTTCCGTGCTATGGGATTGCCAGAACATCTGGATTTTCGTGGGTATACGGGTGTACCGGACGATGTTTGGATGGCTCTGCCGGCGCTGTGTTCGGACGGGCGATACCGGGTTTGTGCGCCGGCGCCGGTGCTGGAGGGTGATGAAATGACGCCGCAGGCCCGATTCTCGCCGGTTTTTCCACTCGCAGGAGCGATTTTCGCAACGTCTTGATAATCATCATACTCGTGTTTTCGGTTGGATTTTCGCATTGCCCTTGGCCGCCCGGGGCACCATCTTAAGGGCGTTGAGGTTTCCAATGAGTTCGTCATCGCGCTCAGAGGCCGGGCGAAGTCGGTGGCGCTGATCTGGATGACCGTTTGATCGGAGAAGGTCTGTGAACAATTTTGGCAGAAACATAGCGTTGTGGGTAATCATTGCATTGCTGGTCGTGGCGCTGTTCAACCTTTTTCAGACGTCCGGACGGCAGGGTGTGGAACAGAATCTTGCCTTCTCTGATTTCATCGCGCAGGTCGAGGAAGACCAGGTTGCGGACGTCACGATTCAGGGTAACGACATCAAGGGCACGCTGCGCAACGGCACGTCGTTCAAAACCTATGCGCCTGACGATCCGAACCTCGTCCCGACCCTATCCGAGTATGGTGTCCGCATCACGGCCGCGCCGAAGGAAGAGGCGAATTTCCTTGTCCGAACGCTGCTGAGCTGGCTGCCGTTCATTGTCATCGTCGGCATTTGGGTGTTCTTCATGCGCCAGATGCAGGGTGGCACTGGTCGTGCTATGGGCTTCGGCAAGTCTAGGGCGAAGATGCTGACCGAGAAGACCGGCCGTATTACCTTCGAGGACGTTGCGGGCGTGGAAGAGGCCAAGCAGGAGGTCGAGGAGGTAGTCGAGTTCCTGCGCGACCCGCAAAAGTTCCAGCGACTCGGCGGTCAGATTCCCAAGGGCGTGCTCTTAGTCGGACCGCCGGGCACGGGCAAGACGCTGCTCGCGCGCGCGATTGCGGGCGAGGCGAATGTTCCCTTCTTCACGATTTCCGGGTCCGACTTCGTCGAGATGTTTGTTGGCGTCGGAGCGAGCCGTGTCCGCGACATGTTCGAGCAGGGCAAGAAGAACGCCCCATGCATTATCTTCATTGACGAACTCGACGCGGTCGGCCGCCATCGCGGGGCCGGCCTAGGTGGCGGCAATGATGAACGAGAGCAGACACTGAACCAGCTTTTGGTCGAGATGGACGGTTTTGAGACCAACGAGGGCGTGATCCTGGTGGCGGCCACCAATCGCCCGGACGTGCTCGACCCGGCGCTGCTGCGTCCGGGTCGGTTCGACCGCCAAGTCGTCGTGCCTAACCCGGACATCATCGGTCGCGAGAAGATCCTAAAGGTGCACATGCGTAAGGTGCCGCTGGCGCCGGACGTGGAGGCCAAGACCATCGCCCGCGGCACGCCGGGCTTCTCCGGCGCCGATTTGGCGAACTTAGTCAACGAGGCGGCGCTGATCGCTGCACGCAAGAGCCGGCGCATGGTGACCATGGACGAGTTCGAGGACGCCAAGGACAAGGTGCTGATGGGTGCCGAGCGGCGTTCTATGGTGATGACCGAGGACGAGAAGCGGCTGACCGCCTATCACGAGGCCGGGCATGCCTTGGTTGGGCTCGAGATGGACGGTTGCGATCCGCTCCACAAGGTTACGATCATTCCACGTGGCCGCGCACTCGGCGTGACCATGTCGCTGCCCGAGCGCGACCGCTACACCTATTCGATCTACGAGTTGAAGGCCAAGCTGGCTATGATGTTCGGTGGACGTGCGGCCGAGGAGATCATCTTTGGTAAGGAACGTGTCACTACCGGGGCAGGCAATGACATTAAGGAGGCGACCAGCTTGGCGCGCCGCATGATCACCGAATATGGCTTCAGCGAGAAGCTCGGCCCATTGCGCTATGAGGATAATCAAGAAGAAGTCTTCCTTGGCCATTCCGTGTCGCAGCACAAGAACGTGTCGGACGCGACAGCTAAGGTGATTGACGACGAGATTCGGGCGTTGATTGACGCTGCGGAATCCGATGCGATCCGCATCCTAACCCAGCGGATCGATGATCTGCATACGATTTCGAACGGCCTGCTCGAATACGAAACCCTCTCAGCGGAGGAGGTCGACAGCTTGCTGCGCGGCGAACCCATCGACCGTCCGGACGACCAGGAAGACTCGACCGGTAGTTCTCGCTCCTCGGTGCCGACAAGCGGCACGGCAAACAAAAAGGACCGGCCGACCGGCGGTATGGAGCCGGAGCCCCAGCCCCAGGGCTAGGCGCGCGCGAAGGCCAAGCCAATTTCACACGCGGGCCGATCGAGACACGAGACCCGGAGGCTTTCGCGGCGACGTGAGAGC
Source organism: Rhodospirillaceae bacterium (assembly GCA_002724635.1). Classification (GTDB taxonomy): domain Bacteria; phylum Pseudomonadota; class Alphaproteobacteria; order UBA6615; family UBA6615; genus UBA8079. The sequence goes on along the minus strand of PBPM01000109.1, from coordinate 59,116 downwards.
CCCTATTGGATTCTCCGATGGTACTGAGCCGTCTCCGCCTTATCCCCGTAGGGCTCGTGTCGGGCACCGCGGCCGTGGAACTGTGTGAGGCCGGCAACGCCCTGGCGCTGGCCGGGGGGCCGTTGGCATTTACGCATGCGCGGGTGTCGGGTCCGGGCGCGCCGTCGGAGGCGGCTGGGGGTGCGCTCCTTCCCGCCGCGGCGTTGCGGTGCTGGGCGGCCGCCTCGGCATCGGAAGACGAAGACGGACCCGCGGCGCTAATCGCCAGAGTGTCCGCGCCGCGCCCGAATTTCGCCGCACTTCCGGTCAGCGGGGCGGGCGCGCGCCCGCGGATCATGGGCGTGTGCAATGTAACGCCAGATAGCTTCTCCGATGGCGGTGCGCATGCCCTGCCGGAAAATGCGATTGTGTTTGCGCGCCGGATGATTGCAGCTGGCGCCGACATCATCGATGTAGGCGGAGAGTCGACGCGCCCTGGTGCGGCGCCAGTGGACCCCGCTCGTGAGCTTGCCCGCGTGATGCCGGTTGTCACCGGGCTCGTAGCTGAGGGCGTCCCGGTGTCGATCGACACACGGCGTGCCGAGGTTATGCGTGCGGCGATAGACGCCGGGGTATCGCTCGTCAACGATGTGAGTGCGCTCGCCGACGATCCGGATGCGATGCGTGTCGTTGCCGCGTCGGATGCTGCTGTTATCCTGGTGCATATGCGCGGGCAACCCGCCGACATGCAGGACGGGCCGCGCTACGACGATGTGCTGGGCGAGGTTCATGATGCATTGGCGGCGCGGATTGATGCTTGCCGCACGGCGGGTATCGCCCCGGATCGGATTGCGGTCGATCCCGGGTTTGGTTTCGGCAAGACCTTAGACCACAACCTTGCGCTGCTTGCGGGCTTGGCGCAGTTTCACGGTCTCGGCTGTTCGGTTGCTGTAGGATTATCGCGCAAGAGCTTCATCGGTGCGATGACGGGCGAGGATGATCCCGCGGCGCGGATGCCGGGCTCGATCGCAGCGGCCCTGCTGGCGGTCTCGCGGGGGGCACAGATCGTTCGCGTCCATGACGTCGCGGAGACCCGGCAGGCCTTGGGTATCTGGCGGGCCGCCCTTTGAGCAACGCATGAGATCATTGCGAACGGTCGCGGGCAGGGTGCTATAAGTCTGGAACGTGACCACGTCTGGGAACTTAAGATGGTACGAAAGCTGTTCGGCACCGATGGCATCCGAGGAAAGGCCAATCAAGAGCCGATGACCGCCGAGACAGCGCTGCGCGTCGCCATGGCCGCTGGGCACCGGTTCACCCGGGGCGATCACAGGCATCTGGTCATCATCGGCAAGGATACGCGGCTCAGTAACTACATGCTGGAACCTGCAATGCAGGCGGGGTTCACCGCTATGGGGATGGACGTAGTGCTGGTTGGTCCGATGCCGACTCCGGCCGTGGCAATGCTGACCCGTACACTGCGCGCTGACCTCGGCGTGATGCTGTCGGCTTCGCACAATCCCTACAAGGACAATGGTATCAAGCTTTTTGGCCCGGACGGCTACAAGCTGTCCGATACGGTCGAGGAGGAGATCGAGGCGTTGATCGAGAGCGGCCTGCTCGACCATCTTGCGGATGCCGGGAATCTTGGTCGCGCGCGGCGACTCGAGGACGCCCCCGGCCGCTACATAGAATTCGTCAAGCACACCTTTCCCCGGGGCCTGCGCCTCGACGGTCTGGAGGTTGTCGTCGATTGCGCCAATGGGGCGGCTTACAAAGTGGCACCGAGCGTTTTTCATGAGCTGGGCGCCAACGTCATCCCGATGGCGATCAATCCCGACGGCACCAACATCAACCGCGATTGCGGCGCTACGGAGACCCAGATGCTACAGGAGCAGGTGGTCGCTCATGGCGCGCATCTGGGGATCGCGCTCGATGGGGATGCGGACAGGGTGATCCTGTGTGACGAGAATGGCACGATCATCGATGGCGACCAAGTGATGGCAGTGATTGCCCGGTCTTGGCGGGCCGCGGGCCGGTTGCAGGGCGATAGGGTGGTCGCGACCGTAATGTCGAACCTCGGTTTCCAACGCTATTTGCAGGGCATCGGGCTGGATATGGAGCGTGCGAAGGTCGGTGACCGCTACGTGCTCGAGCAGATGCGCGCGGGGGGATACAATCTCGGCGGCGAGCAGTCCGGTCACATCATCTTGAGCGATTATTCGACCACCGGCGACGGATTGATCGCCGCGCTCCAGGTCCTCGCGGCGCTGGTAGAGGCCGGCGACTCGATGAGCGTGCTCGCGAATGTATTCCAATCCTATCCGCAGTTTCTGCGCAACGTGCCCGCGAACGGCGCATCGGCCATGGACCATGCGGGCGTCAAGACCGCGGTGGCCGCGGCGGAGAAGAAGCTCGGCGTTGATGGCCGGGTGCTGATCCGTCAGTCGGGGACCGAGCCGGTAATCCGGGTTATGGCCGAGGGCCTCGACCAGCAGGTCGTAACCTCGGTGGTCGACGATATTGCTATTGCGATTGCCGACGCGTCGGCCGCCTAGCGCTGGGACGGACATCGTCATGGATGGACGGGTACTTATTGTCGCGGGCTCCGATTCCGGTGGCGGCGCTGGAATCCAAGCCGATATCAAGGCGGTGACCGCGCTCGGTGGATTTGCAATGACCGCGGTGACCGCGCTCACGGCCCAGAACAGCCAAGGCGTACACGGCATCTTCGGCGTCGATACCGGATTCATCGGGCAGCAGATGCGCGTGGTGCTTGACGACCTAGGCGTCGACTGCCTGAAAACCGGGATGCTTCACAGTGTCGGGGTCATTGAAACGGTGGCCGAGACGCTGGCGGTGAAGGCGTCGGACGTGCCCTTGGTCTCGGATCCTGTCATGGTCGCGAAGGGTGGCGCACTCCTGCTCGACGAAGGCGCGAGCGCGGCATTGGTCGGCTTGATTGTACCGCGCGCCGAGGTTCTGACACCCAATGCGCCCGAGGCGGCCGTGCTGACTGGCCTCACCGTCGACGACGAAGCTGGACAGCGCCGTGCGGGCGAGCGGCTGCTCGAAATGGGTGCGCGTGCCGTTCTGGTGAAGGGCGGGCATATCGATGGCCCAGACGTGGTCGACCTACTTTTCACGCCGCACGATACGATCCGGTTTGCTGACACACGCATAGATACGCGCCACACTCATGGGACCGGCTGCACGCTTGCGTCGTCGATCGCCGCGGGAATCGCGCAGGGTATGACGCTTGTCGATGCCGTGGCGCGCGCGCGGGCGTATGTTCGCCAGGCGATTGCAGCGGCGCCGGGTTACGGCCACGGGCATGGTCCGCTCGATCATGGGGTAACGTTCGACCCTGATCGTCTCACACTCTGAAACGATGGCACAGTCCTCGAATCCATCGCACGTCGTCGTCGGGTTCTTCTCGCTCGCGACCGCCGGGGCGCTTGTCACGGTCTTCACTTGGGGCGGGACCCCGATAATCACCAAGTTCGGGGTCGAATCCGTCGATGTACTGTCGCTGGCACTGCTGCGCACGGTCGCAGCGCTACCCCTGGCGGTTCTGATCTTGGCCGCGCTGCGTTGTCCGCTGCCCTGGCGCGGCAAGGACAAGTGGCTCGTGCTCGCCTTCGGGGTGAGTGGCGTGATCGGGTTCCCGGTCCTGTTCACCCTAGGGGTAGGACTGACATCGGCGGGTCATGCTGCCGTTGTAACGGCGGCGACGCCCGTCTTCGTTGGCTTTCTTGAGGCCTTGGTCAACCGTAAGCTACCGCCGCCGCGCTGGTGGATAGGCGTTTCGGTGGCCTTCGTTGGTGCCGTGATCCTGATCACCGAATCAGTGGGGCTGGATTCCGCGGGTGCGACTTGGCAGGGCGACCTACTTGCTGCGGCGGGTGGATTCTCGGCGGCCACGAGCTTTGTCATCGGTGCCCGGCTGACACCGCGCTACGGGGCGATCGGCGTGACTATGTGGAGCGTGGTTATTGCCTCGTTGATCCAGTTGCCGTTCGTCCTTAGGCGCATGGATGCAGCGGCCTGGGCTGCGGTCGAGCCGCTCGGTTGGACGGCCATCATCTATCTCTCGGCTGGGTCAACGATCGTGGCGTACATCACATGGATTTATGCCCTATCCCGCGGCGGCATCGGTCGCATGAGCGTCTGGCAGTTCGCTCTGCCGGTAGTGGGCGTTGCAGGTGCGGCGATCTTCTTGGATGAAGCATTGACGCCGCTGCTCGTCACGGCCACGGTAATCATACTCTTCGGTGTTGGGCTCGTGCAGCGCCGCTGAAAGCGTGGCGAGGGCCGATGTCCGAAATCAACTATACACGGCTCTACACCTTTGCGTTGCTCGCGGTGTTCATCTACGGCGTGACCCCGGTTTTCACCAAAGTCGCGACCCTGACAGCAGACGGGATCACCGTGGGTGCCCTGCGGGCCGTTGTCGCCGCACCGATCGCGGCTTTCGTTATCGTGATAGCCGGATGCCGGATTCCGCTGCGTAAGGACGCGCTGATTCTGGTGTTCGTGTCCGGCACGGGCGGCCTAGTGCTGTTCCCGGTCTTTTTCAGCTGGGGTGTCCAGTTTACCACCGCGGGGCACGCGGCCGCCGGCACCGCGGCGGGTGCCGTGATGGCGGGCGCAATCATGGCGGTTCTGAACCGCCGGTTGCCGGGCTGGCCGTGGTGGATCGGTGTACTGGTCGGGTCGCTCGGTGTGCTCCTGCTGATTTGGGAGGCCCTCGGCCTTGCGGTCGCCGGCGTCTCCTGGCAGGGCGACGCACTCGTTTTCGTCGGAATGGGCCTCGGCGTCGTGGGCTATGTCGCGGGTGCGCGGCTGACCGCCGAACTGGGCGCACTGACGGTGACCATGTGGTCTGTGCTAGTGGCGGCCGCCTTTCTGCTCCCCCTAGTCACCCTGCATTCGGGCATGCGGAGCCTGGCGGCGATTGACGCGGAGGGCTGGCTCGCGATCTGTTCGCTGGCATGGGGTACGACAATTCTCGCCTATCTGTTATGGAACCAGGCTCTGGCGGATGGCGGCGTGGCCCGGATCGGCGCGTTACAGCTGCTGCAGCCGGTTATCGGCATAGGATTGGCCCCGGTGATTCTCGGCGAGCCGCTGACCCCTGCTTTGATTGCTGCCACAGCGGTCATCTTAGCTGGAGTGGTGCTGGTCCAGCGCGAGCGTGTCTGAGCCTGAATCCGTTTTCCGCAAGAATCAGGTGGGGCCAAGGTCCGTTCGCACCGAGCTACCCCGTGTGTGATGCTGATCGCACGGGCCGCCGGGCGGATGTATGAGAGGTATGTGGAAGATGGCCATGATTGGCGCCTTCGCCAGCAACACTGTGTCTTGGCTGATCCCCTGCCACCGGATGATCCGCAACTGCGTTACCATTCGCGGCAATCGCTAGCATCCCGACCAGAAGCGTCTGATCCTCGCCCGGGCGGCGGCACGCACAGACGCGCCCTTAGCTAATGGCGGGCGCTGACCCACTTTATTCCACCGATCCGTCGCGGTAGGGTCCTCGCCTGAATTTTCGGGAAGGACCCCATGACAGCGCGCTACTGGGATGATTACACCCTCGGCGAGGTGTTCGAGACCGAGCCGGTCACGGTCTCGGAAGAATCCATCATTGAGTTTGCCGAGAAGTACGACCCGCAGATCTTTCACACCGATCCCGTCGCTGCGAAGGACAGCTTCTACGGCGGCCTGATCGCGAGTGGACACCAGACGATCGGGTTGGCGTTTGCTCAGTTCGTACGGCTCGGCCTGTTCAAGGAAAACGGGCTCGGCGGTCCGGGTATGGACGAAGTCAGCTGGTCGGCCCCGGTGCGACCGGGTGACACGCTCCACACCACCGCCGAGGTGGTCGAACTGCGCGCGTCGAAATCACGACCGGACCGGGGTATCATTCGCGTCTGTCTCGCGACCCGCGTCGGCGAACAGGAGGTCTCGCGCTATGTCACGACGACATTCCTGCGCCGCCGGCCGCCGGAGGACGCGGCATGAGCGGGCTTTATCTCGAGGACTACACGGCCGGCAGAGTGTTCGAGACGGTGCCCGTCACTCTCAACGCCGACGAGATCATTTGGTTCGCGGAACTGCATGATCCGCAGCTGTTCCATACCGATCCTGAGGCCGCGAAGGAATCCGCGTTCGGCGAGCATGTCGCCAGCGGTTTCCAGACCGTGGCGATCGCGACGGGTCAGTTCATCAGCACCGGTGCGGTGGATGGCACTGGCCTGGGTGGGCCGGGCATGGACAAGATTCGCTGGACGGCGCCCGTGCGCCCAGGCGAGACGCTTTCGACCCGCGTCGAAATTCTGGAGGCGCGGCTCACGCGCTCCGATCCCGGGCGCGGGGTCGTTACGCTCGGATTTTCGGTCGAGACCGAATCCGGTCTGGTGCTGACATTCGAGGCTACTATATTCGTGCGCAGCCGCGCTGGCGGGAATGCGGACTAGCTGCCGGCATGCTCAACTGGTGGCGCTTCTGACGCGCGGCCGCGTGTAACAAGATGATCAGCAGTATCGCAAGATTGGACCTCAGCCAGCTGGGCATGTGGCTGATCTTAGCCGCGAACTGTTCGTCCGCCTCGCCGGTTAGTAATTAGACGAATCTGCTCTTGATGCGTCCGGCAATTATCGATTCGTCGAATTCGTGCGCGTGGTACCCCGTTGCTAATCATCTTATGGCTGGTCTTTAGTCTCTTTGCACCTTGGTATTGCAGCCTTATTTGAAGATCGAGGGAGCTGCGACAATGAGGCGCTTGACCCCACGCCAAATACCCCTAATTTCTCCCGCGGGCCACACCTCCCCAACGAGGTGCGGCGTTCTGTAAGGAGCGCGTACATGACGCAAGCAACGACTAAGCCGGGCATCCGTCCGGCTTCACCCCTCTTTTCATCCGGCCCCTGCGCTAAGCGACCCGGTTGGTCGCTAGAAGCCCTCGGCGACGCCAGCATTGGCCGATCGCATCGCGCCAAGGGTCCCAAGACCAAGCTCCAGCGTGTCATCGAGGACAGCCGCGCGATCCTCGGTATACCGGCCGACTACCGTATCGGAATCGTGCCGGCCTCCGATACGGGTGCGTTCGAGATGGCCATGTGGTCGGTTCTCGGTGCGCGTACCATCGATATTCTCGCTTGGGAGAGCTTCGGCCAAGGCTGGGCGACGGATGTGGTCCAGCAGCTGAAACTCGACAATGTTCGTGTGCTCGAAGCTGATTACGGCGCATTGCCGGACTTGGCAGCGGTCGATTTCACGCGGGATGTGATCTTTACGTGGAACGGGACGACCTCGGGCGTGCGCGTCCCAAACGGCGACTGGATTCCCGACAACCGCGCAGGCCTCACCCTGTGTGATGCAACATCCGCCGCCTTCGCCATGGATCTGCCTTGGGACAAGCTCGATATCGTCACTTGGTCCTGGCAGAAAGTGCTGGGCGGTGAGGCGCAGCACGGTATGCTAGTGCTCAGTCCGCGGGCAGTCGAACGCCTCGAGAGTTATGCACCGCCCTGGCCGATGCCCAAGATCTTCCGCCTGACTAAGGGGGGCAAGCTCAACGAAGACATCTTCAAGGGTAGCACGATCAACACACCATCGATGCTTTGCGTGGAGGATCATCTCGACGCGCTTGAATGGTCGCGCGAGATCGGCGGCATCGATGCACTGATCGCACGGTCGAATGCCAACTTCGGCGTGATCGAGGCTTGGGTGGCGGGATCGGACTGGGCGGCATTTCTCGCTGATGACCCTAAGCTACGATCTACTACGAGTGTATGCCTGAAGGTGACGGATTCCTGGTTCGCCGCGCTTCCCGCCGATGAACAGGCCGCTATCGCCAAGGCAGTGGCGTCGCGGCTCGACGACGAGGGAATCGCGTTCGACATCGGCGCCTATCGCGACGCACCCCCGGGGCTGCGAATCTGGGCCGGCGCGACCGTCGAGCAGGCCGACCTAGAGGCCCTCATGCCTTGGCTCGACTGGGCCTATGAAACCGTTAAGGCCGCGCGTGCCATCGCGGTCGCGTGACCGGTGGCGACCATTCCAAATATTTCCGAGACCCGCAGAAACGCGGAAGGATGATCCCATGCCCAAAGTACTGATTTCCGACAAGATGAGTGACCGCGCAGCCGAGATTTTCGCCGATCGCGGGATTGAGGTCGACGTGACGACCGGTCTGTCCGAAGACGAACTGATCGCCATAATCGGCGACTATGACGGTCTCGCGATCCGCTCGGCCACCAAGGCTAACGCGAAGGTCCTTGACGCAGCTAGCAACATGAAGGTGATTGGCCGCGCCGGTATCGGGGTTGACAATATCGACCGAGATGCGGCCACCGCGCGCGGCATCGTCGTGATGAACACGCCCTTCGGTAACGCGATCACTACCGCCGAACATGCGATCGCGATGATGATGGCGCTGGCCCGGCAGATTCCCGAGGCGAATATCTCGACCCAAGAAGGCAAGTGGGAGAAGTCACGCTTCATGGGCGTGGAGCTCACGGCAAAGACCCTTGGCCTGATCGGTTGCGGCAATATCGGATCGATAGTTGCCGAACGCGCCCTGGGGCTGAAGATGAAGGTCGTGGCCTTCGATCCGTTTCTCAGCGAGGAGCGTGCGCGGGAGCTGGGCGTGGAAAAGGGGGATCTGGACACGCTGTTGCGGCGCGCCGACTTCATCACTTTGCATACGCCGCTCACCGATCAGACCCGCGGCATTATCGACGCGGTGGCACTGGCGAAGACGAAGCCGGGAGTTCGCATTGTGAATTGCGCACGTGGCGGGCTTGTCGTCGAGTCGGACTTAAAGGCCGCGCTCGAATCCGCCCATGTCGCCGGCGCGGCGCTGGACGTATTTGAGGAAGAACCGGCTAGGGAGAACGCACTGTTCGGGCTTGAGAATCTAGTCTGCACGCCGCATCTGGGTGCAAGCACGACCGAGGCACAAGTGAATGTGGCGATCCAGATCGCCGAGCAGATGTCGGACTATCTGCTGACCGGAGCGGTCGTGAATGCGCTGAACATGCCGTCGGTCTCGGCCGAGGATGCGCCGCGCCTAACCCCCTACATGAAGCTCGCCGAACTGCTTGGCAGTTTCGCCGGTCAGCTCGTGGAATCCAGCGTCAAAAGTGTGACCATCGAATATGAGGGACATGCGGCAGAATTGAACACCAAGCCGCTCAGCGCGGCGGCATTGAAGGGTCTACTCTCGCCGGTGCTCGACAGTGTAAACATGGTCAACGCGCCGGTCATGGCGCAGGACCGAGGGATCGACGTGTCGGAGGTGAGGACCGCGCGCGAGGGTGACTACCAGACTCTAGTGCGCCTGACGGTGGTCACCGAGAATAACACACGTTCGGTTGCCGGTACCCTCTTCGGCGGCGACCGGCCGCGGGTCGTGGACGTAAAGGGTGTGCCGATGGAGGCAGAGCTCGGGCATCATATGCTGTACGTCAACAACGAGGACAAGCCGGGGCTAATCGGCCATCTGGGGACGGTTCTCGGAGATGCCGGACTGAACATTGCAACCTTCCAGCTCGGCCGTACGGCGTCGGGCGATGACGCCATCGCGCTGGTTGAGGTCGATCATGAGGTGCCTGCCGACGTTCTGGCTGCTGTGGCTGCCCTGCCGAACGTGGTTCAGGCAAAGGCCCTAAACTTTTGATGCGGTTTTGGACGGCTTTATGTTGGCGGTACGCTGCGTCTGTGCGAGTTTGACGCGGTTTCTCATCAGCAGCAGATCTTCTCGGCGGTGCACCCCGCCATTCTCTATGCCGGCGGTTTTGTCTACGCGTTTCACGGCCTTGCTGACGGCACGATCGTATCGGCCGGGTTCTCCGATTCCCGACTCTGTGTGCTAGGCGTACCATTGCCGACGCCTGTCAAACCGTTTAAACCCCGCGCCGATATGAGCGATTCATTTGATAACGGGGCGCTTTTGCCCGCTGGACTTCACGACACCCTGCCGCCGCACGCAGCACAGGAGATGGCCGTCATATCCGGAATCATGAATGTTTTCCGGGCGAGCGGATACGAGCAGGTCAAACCCCCGTTGGTGGAGTTCGAATCCACGCTTGTCGGCAACGGCACCAATGGCGGTGGCAGCCTCGCCGGCCAGATGTTTCGGGTCATGGACCCGGTCAGCCAGCGCATGATGGCTGTGCGTGCCGATATCACCCTGCAGGTCGCGCGCATCGCCGAGGCGCGCCTTGCGGATGAGGTTCGTCCGCTGCGCCTGTCTTATGCGGGAGAAATCCTTCGTGTACGCGGAAACCAACTGCGTCCCGAGCGGCAGTTTGCGCAAGTCGGGCTCGAGCTGATCGGCGCGGCGGGTGTTGTGGCGGACGTTGAGGTGGTCTCGCTGGCCGCCGAAGCGCTCGCAGCCGCAGGGGTGTCGCGGCCGACCGTAGACCTGAATTCGCCGGCGTTGGTCACCAATATCCTAGCGCAACTCGATCTCGATGCGACGACGGCACAGGATCTCAGGGCCGCGCTCGACCGAAAGGATGGGGACTCAACAGGCGATATTCTGCGCTGTCAGGGAGTCGCATTCTCCGATGCCGCCAAGGCCTTGTGTGCGTTGATCGAGGCCGTCGGCCCGGCCGACAAAGTCATCAGAGAACTGAACGAGATCCAATTGCCACCGGATGCTCGCGCCGAGGTTGAGCGCCTGTCCACCGTGGTGGCTGGCCTGCGCGCGGCGGTGCCCGACCTGCCATTAACCCTTGACCCAGTGGAGTATCGCGGATTCGAGTATCATACGGGTGTGAGTTTCACCCTGTTCGCCGAGGGTGTGCGTGGTGAACTGGGTCGCGGGGGACGATATATAACCGGCGCCGGAGAGGCCGCTACGGGGGTCACTCTCTACATGGATTCTATCCTCCGCGCTTTACCGACGCCGGATCGGGGAGATCGGCTCTATCTGCCATACGGCACGGCGTTTCGCGAAGGTGCAGCGTTCCGCGAGGCGGGCTGGATCACGGTCGCGGCGATATCGGCGGATGAGGATTCGGCGGAGTGTGCGCGCCGTGCGGAATGTAGCCATCTCCTCATCGATGGCGCGCCTGCGGAAGTTGGCGATGACACTTGATGGAATGGATCGATGGCGAATGTAACGGTTGTGGGATCCCAGTGGGGTGATGAGGGCAAAGGCAAGATCGTCGACTGGCTGTCGGAGCGCGCCGATGTGGTGGTGCGCTTCCAGGGTGGCCACAATGCCGGCCACACGCTGGTTATCGATGGCAAGGTCTATAAGCTCAGCCTGTTGCCATCGGGCGTGGTGCGCCCGGGAAAGATCGGCATCATCGGGAACGGTGTAGTCGTCGATCCGTGGGCGCTGCTCGGCGAGATCGACCATGTCATCGAGATGGGTGTCGACGTCTCGCCGGAGACGCTCAAGTTAGCCGACAATGCCAGTCTGATCCTGCCCGTGCATCCTCATCTCGATCAGGCGATTGAGCAGGCGCGCGGCGCAGACAAGATCGGCACGACGGGACGCGGCATCGGGCCTGCCTACGAGGACAAGGTGGGACGCCGCGCCATCCGGGTCTGCGATCTGGCACACCGCGAAACTCTCGACGCGCGCGTCGATCATCTGCTGTTTCATCACAATGCCCTTTTGCGGGGACTGGGCGCCGAGACGGTGGACAAGGCTGAGTTGATGGGGCGGATTGAGGAGATCGCCGACCGGTTGCTGTCGTTCGCTGCGCCGGTCTGGGATCTTCTCGACGATGCACGCAAGGCGGGCAAGCGAATCCTGTTTGAGGGTGCACAGGGTGCGATGCTCGATATCGATCATGGCACCTACCCATTCGTGACGTCTTCGAACACCGTGGCGGGCCAGGCGGCCGCCGGTTCCGGTGTCTCGCCGGCCACGATCGGCTATGTACTCGGGATCACCAAGGCCTATACGACGCGAGTCGGCAGCGGTCCGTTTCCCACGGAACAGGAGAACGAGATCGGCGCCCTCCTGGGTGAACGCGGCCACGAGTTCGGGACGGTAACCGGCCGTCGACGCCGCTGCGGCTGGTTCGATTCGGTGACGGTGCGCCAGGCGGTTAGGGTCGGCGGTATCAACGGCATCGCGCTGACCAAGCTCGACGTTCTGGATGGTATGGAGGAACTCAAGGTGTGTGTCGGCTATACAGTCGATGGCATTGAAGTGTCGCGCTTTCCCGCCGGCGTGCGCGCGCAGGCCAGTGTCACCCCGGTCTACGAGACCATGGAAGGCTGGCAGACGAGCACCCAGGGGGCGCGCAGCTGGGCGGATCTTCCAGCCACGGCGATCAAGTATGTGCGGCGCATCGAGGAGCTTATCGAAGCGCCTGTGGCACTTCTGTCGACAAGCCCCGAACGTCAGGACACGATCCTCGTTCGTGATCCCTTCGCCGATTGAGGCGTGTTAGCCCTCTTTTGCCTTCATCCTATCTAAAGTGCTGGATTCGCGGTGATCTTGATCGCCCGCGAAGTGATGCGTGGATTGAATGAGTGGCGCCACGTTGACACTTGACGAAGCCGGGGTTCTGGGTGGCTGTGAACCCGCTGCCGCCCCGCGGCGCCTGATCCGATTGTCCGGCAGCAGCCTTACTGCGGCGCGGCGACCTGCCGATCGATTGTCAGGTTCTTCATCGCCTTCTGAAGTTTCTCGAACGCGCGCATCTCGATCTGGCGCACTCGTTCGCGGCTAATGTCGTATTCCTGCGACAGATCCTCAAGGGTGACGGGATTCTCGCGCAGCCGGCGCTCGGTCAGGATGTAGCGCTCACGCTCGTTCAGGCCTTCCATTGCTTCCTCCAGCAGGCTACGGCGCTTTTCGAGTTCGTCCTGTTCGACCAGCTCCGCTTCTTGGGATTCGGATTCGTCGACGAGCCAGTCCATCCACTCGCCGTCGCCGTCGCCATCCTTGCGCAGCGGCGCGTTGAGCGAGCCATCGGGACCGGCGAGGCGGCGGTTCATCATCACCACGTCGTTCTCGGTGACGCTAAGCTCCTTAGCGATATGCTCGACCTGTTCGGGCGGCAGGTCGCCCTCGTCGAGGGCCTTGAGCTGGCCCTTCATGTGGCGCAGGTTGAAGAACAATTTCTTCTGGGCCGCTGTCGTACCCATTTTGACTAGGCTCCAAGAATGCAGGATGTATTCCTGAATGGCGGCGCGGATCCACCACATCGCATAGGTCGACAGGCGGAAGCCCCGATCGGGATCGAACTTCTTGACCGCCTGCATCAGGCCCACATTGCCCTCGGAAATCAGCTCGGCGACCGGCAGCCCGTAGCCGCGGTAGCCCATGGCGATCTTGGCCACGAGCCGCAGATGACTGGTCACAAGCTGATGGGCGGCGTCCACATCGTCATGTTCGACCCAGCGCTTGGCCGCCATAAACTCCTGTTCGGCCTCGAGCATGGGGAACTTGCGGATTTCCTGCAGATATCGCGAAAGGTTGCCCTCGGGCGTAAGCGACGGAAGCTGTGGCGATGCCATTTATGTTTCTCCCACAATTCGCGGGCGCGGACGGACTGCGCTGAACGCTCCAGTTATGTCAGCTTGCCACTTAAATATGGTGTTTTCATGCCGATCCGCAATGTCTTAGAGGGCTTCTAATATTTTCTTAAGCTCGCCCATGCTGCTGGGTAATGTCGTTGTAAAATCAATATGTTGACAAGTTTTCGGGTGGGTGAATCCGAGCCGGTGGGCATGTAGGGCCTGACGGGAAAAGGCGCCAAGCCGCGCTTTTGTGTCTGGATCGAGGCGGGAAACGGCCTCTCGGCGCGCCGAGGTGCGGCCATATTTTGGGTCACCGAGGAGCGGGTGGCCCCGGTGGCTCAGATGTACTCGGATCTGGTGGGTACGCCCTGTGGCGAGCCGGCATTCGATGAACGACGCGAGGCCGCCGCCATACACTGACAAAGTCTTGTAGCGGGTCAGGGCGTACTTCCCGCCGTTCTCGCGGACAGCCATTTTCTTGCGGTTCTTCGGGTGACGCCCGATCGCTCCCTCGATCTCACCGGCCCCGGGCTCGGGCATACCCCAAACGATCGCGTGATAGGCCCGGTCGACGCTGCGCGCCGAGAATTGCGCGACCAAGTTGGCGTGAGTGGCGGCGGTCTTGGCCGCGACCATCACCCCGCTTGTCTCCTTGTCGAGCCGGTGTACGATGCCCGGCCGCTTCTCGCCTCCGATACCGGCTAGGCTGTCACCGCAATGTGCGATCAGGGCGTTGACTAGGGTGCGGTCGGAATTGCCGGGTGCGGGATGGACGACCAGACCCGCGGGTTTGTCGATGACGATCAGCTCGTCGTCCTCGTACAGGATGTCGAGCGGTATCGCTTGGCCGACCGGGGCAGCGTCCACCGGTGCGGGGATCGTCACCTCATAGGCCTCGCCGGCGGCGACCTTCGCCGCGGGCGAGCCGATCACCTCGCCCGCCCGGCGCACATGCCCGCCCTCGATCAGCTGCTTCAGGCGCGAGCGCGACATGCCGTCGAGAGCCTCGGCGAGCACCTGGTCGAGCCGCGCCCCGGCCCGGGCCGCATCGACGGTCACCCGCCGCTGGGTATCGTTGTCTTTTTGTGTCACGTCCCTAGACTGCACTTCGCAATTCGGAGGGTCCATTGGCCATCAAGATTCTACGCACAATTGTCATCGTCCTAGGCGTTCTTATTCTGGTCGTCCTCAGCGCCGTCATCTGGACGGCATTCGACGGTCCGCGCGGTGCGGACACGACCGCAGGGGGCGAGAATACCCAAGTGGCGCCCGACCCGCTATCGCTGGGTCTGGTGTCGCCGGAGTGCCTAATCGAGGCCGCCAGTACCAACGCGGGGCGGCTAACCATCATCACCGGCGGGCCGCCGAACTTGCTCGACTGCCGGCGGGTCTTCGTGATCCAGCTGTCCAGCGGCCGGGTGCAGGCCGAAATTCGCCCGTGAACGCGCGCCCGCCCGCGAACTTCGCGTCGGACAATGTGGCCGGTGCCCTGCCCGAGGTGATCGCGGCCGTCACGGACGCGGCACAGGCGGACGCCATGCCCTACGGCAACGACCCGTGGACCGAACGTGTCACCGCGCGGCTTCGCGGTCTCTTCGAGTCTGACCTGTGGGCCTTTCCCGTCGCGACCGGCACGGCCGCCAATGCGCTCGCCCTGTCAGCGGTCTGTCCGCCCTTCGGGACGGTCTTTTGTCACGCGCTGAGCCACGCCACCACGGACGAGTGCGGTGCACCGGAATTCTATACCGGCGGCGCGAAGCTGACACTCGTCGACGGGCCGGACGGGCGCATCGACCCGGTGGCACTCGCGGCGGCTATCGCGGTGGCCCGGCCCCACGGTGTGCACAACATGCCGCCCGCTGCGGTGACCGTTACGCAGGCAAGTGAGGCCGGCACGGTCTATGCCGCCGACCATTTGGAGGCGATCGCGGCGATCGCGAAGGAAAACGGGCTGGTACTGCACATGGATGGTGCGCGGTTCGGTAACGCACTGGCGGCGCTCGATGTGAGCGCCGCGGACGCGACCTGGCGGCGCGGGGTGGACGTGCTGTCTTTCGGAGCCACGAAGGGTGGCGCGATGGCGGCCGAGGCGGTGGTCTTCTTCCGCGAAGAGCTGGCGGCCGCCTTCGGGGAACGGCGCAAGCGCGGCGGGCACCTGTTGTCGAAGATGCGCTTCGTCTCGGCTCAGCTCGACGGGTATCTGTCGGGCGACGCCTGGCTACGAGCTGCCCGGGCCGCTAACGCCGGCGCCGCGCGGCTGGCCGCGGGGCTTGCCGCAACCGACGGCGTGGCCTTGGTTCGTGAGCCCGAGGCCAACATCGTCTTCGCGCAACTACCGCTCCCGGTGCTCGATGCGCTCGAGGCTGATGGGTTTGGATTCTACCGGGCGGGCGACGAGGGCTCGGTCCGGCTCGTCGTGCCCTGGAGCGTCACGGAAGCTGACGTGGACGGCTTCGTCGCGGCGGTTCGCGGGCATCTCGCGGACGTAGACTGAGAGCCGCGGAGGATCGACGCGCGCAACCGTGGCTTGAAATGGCGCGCCGGTTCGGCTATCTCGTCCGTCCAGATTTTTAAACGCCACTGTGTCCCGTTCGTCTAGTGGCCTAGGACGCTGGCCTCTCACGCCGGAAACAGGGGTTCGACTCCCCTACGGGATACCAAATTTTCCGCGGGTTTCGACCGCGAATGGGCGTTTCGACGCTGAGCCCCTGAAAGTTGAGAAATAAATCACTCCCGGTTCGCCGCCGCGTCGGGGCGCCAGACGTCCGCGTACCAGCGCCAGGCGATGAGGGCGGTCGCGATGACGCCGAAGATGCCGTAGCCGGTTGCTGTCATTGCGTATCCGAAGGCTTCGATCAGCGGGCCTGAGGCGAGCAGGCCCATGGGCAGGCCGTAGATCGCGAGCATGCGTAGCCCGAGGATGCGCGAGCGCATCTGCGGGTCGGAGCTGCGCAGCAGCATGATCGACAGTGGCACCAGCGCGAGCGTCTGGCACAGGCCGGCGAGGATCAGCACGACGATGCCGACCGCTAGCACGTCGACCCAAGCAAAAATCAGTAGCAGGGCGTACCAGCCAAAAGTATAGACGATCATCATCCGCCCTGGGCGGATGCTACGGCGCCAAGCGGACAGTCCGAGCGAGCCTAGCAGTGCGCCGAAGGCGAAGCTCGCGGCGAGGTAGCCCAAGCCCGCCTGACCGGTGCCATACACCTCGCGCGCCACATAGGGCAGTACGCCGCCCATCAGCGGGAAGGCGCAGAAGTTGACCAGCAGGGCAAGGGTCATGGCGGCCAGCAGGTGCGGCGTGCGCCAGACATAAGCAAAGGAATCCGACATGTCGCGCAGCGGAGACGGATGTTTGGGTGAGATGCCGTGCGCCAGCGCATCGGCATCACTATTTCTAGGCCGCCGTGCGGTCCCGAGCGTCAACAGCGCGGAGACCGCATAGAGCAGGGTGACGGCGGTGTAGGCGGGCGTCATGCCGAGGGTCGCAACGATACCGGCGCCGGCCAGAGCGCCCGCGACCCTAGCCGAGTCCGTCGTTGTACGCGAGACGCCCATGGCCCCTACGAGCTGCTTTGACGGGATCGTCTCGCCGACGAGTAAATATCGGATGGCGATGTCCGACGGCCGCACGATTCCCATCATCGCGCCGATTACGAACACCGGGAACGGACTCAGCGCATCGAAATAGACAAAGCCGGTAAGGACCGCCGCCTGCACCATGTAGAAGGCGCGCATGGCACTGAGGACGGCGCGTGCGCCCTTGCGGTCGCCGGCAACGCCGAACATCGGCGCGACGAGGGTGCCGACATACTGGAGCGCGGCGAACAGGGTCAGCAGCAACACCGAGTCCGTCGCGACCAGCACGTACCAGCCGAGAATGAGCGTCTCCATCTCGAACGACCAGGAGGTTGCGAGGTCCGCCGGCCACTGGAAGCGGAAGCTCCGAACGGCGAAGGGCGCGAGGACGGATGCCGGTTTCGCCGGCGCGCCGTCCATGGTTAGACGCCGCGCTCCACGGAGATATCGATCAGGTTTGGCCCGGGATTGGCCATGGCGGTCTCAAGTGCCGCGCGCACCGCGTTGGGTTCGCTCACCCGCTTGGCGGCGACGCCCATGGACTGCGCCATCCCGACGAAGTCGATCAGCGGTTCCTCAAAGTCCATGCCGATATAGGTCTCGTTGCCATGGAATGCCTTTAACCGCTGCTTGATGATCCGGTAGCCCTGGTTGTTGAGAATCACGTAGGTGACCGGCACCTTAAGGTGTGCCGCGGTCCACAGCGCTTGGATCGAGTACATCGCCGAGCCGTCTCCAACCAGCGCCACGACCGGTCGGTCGGGCTGGGCGATTTGTGCGCCGACGGCGGCCGGCAGGGCCCAGCCGATGCCGCCACTTGCAAACGAGTGGAAGTCGTAACGCTCGCGCATCGGCAGGAACTGGAGCAGGTTCCATGTTGTGGTGAGGCCCTCGTTGACCGTGATCGCGTCGTTCGGTAGCGCGTCGGCGATGGTCAGCATCAGCCAGTCCGACCGGATCGGGGTCTCGTCGGCGTCTGCCGCCAGCTCGATGGCGCGGCGCGCGCGCTTCGCCGACCAGTTGCTTTTGGCCACCGCGGCGATCCGTGCGCGCGCGGTCTCCGCATGGTGCGTCCGCGCCTTGATCACCGGGTTCAGGACCCGGAGGGTCTCGCGCACGTCGCCGCGCACGGCCGTGTCGGCGGGATAATTTTTGCCCATCTCCCAGTCGAACAGGCCTATCTGAACGATGGG
This sequence comes from Rhodospirillaceae bacterium, assembly GCA_002724635.1. GTDB lineage: Bacteria > Pseudomonadota > Alphaproteobacteria > UBA6615 > UBA6615 > UBA8079. The sequence goes on along the minus strand of PBPM01000109.1, from coordinate 40,865 downwards.
CATGCCGTCGGGCAGGGGCTCGATCTCGCTCATAACCGACATACGCAGGACGTCGGCACCGACGACGACCAGCAGGTCGTAGTCTTCGAGGATACCCCGCACCTCCCTCTGGTTGCGTGACAGCGCCCCCATGAAGGCCGGATGTTCGGAGGGAAAGAAGGAGCCGTAGGCTGTCGTCTGCTGGAACGCGGGTGCGCCTAGCACCTCGGCGAAGCGCCCGACCTCAGCGAGCGCGTTGGAGGTGACCACCTCGTTGCCAGCGAGTATTGCCGGATTCTTCGCCGCGAGAAGCCGGTCTGCGAGCGCCTCCAGCGCGGCGTCGGTCGGGCGCATGGCGGTGTCCACGCGGGTGCGCGACCCTAGGTCGATGCCCTTGCGGTCGTTCAGCACGTCGCCGGGCAGCGAGATGAATACCGGTCCCGTCGGCGCGGTCATCGCGACCTTGCCAGCGCGGCGTATGATGCGGGGCAGGTCTTCCAGCTGGGTCACCTCGGTCGCCCACTTCACCACCGGCGTGGCGATCGGGACCAGCGGGTCGTAGAGCAGGGGCTCGGTTAGGCCGTGTCCGGTCTCCTGCTGGCCCGCGGTGATGATCATCGGCGTGTTGGTGAAGCGCGCGTTGTAGAGCGCACCCATGGCGTTGCCGAGACCGGGCGCCACATGGACGTTACACGCAGCTAGCCGTCCTGACGCGCGCGTGTAGCCGTCGGCCATGGCGACGACGAGCGATTCTTGGAGTCCTAGCACATACGTCATTTCGTCGGTGTAGTCTGGCATGGCGTCCATGATTGGCAGCTCGGTTGTGCCAGGGTTGCCGAACAGGTGCGTCACACCCTCGTCGCGCAGCAGCGCTAGGAAGGCCGATGACCCGGTGATCTTGTTTTGCATGACTGTCCCCCAAACTGTCATTCTCGCTGCATCGCGCGTGATCCATACTAGTCCCGCGGAAGCGGGGTTCAAACGGACCCGCTTCCTTTTATGAAGCATGTTGGATATGCGTTTGCGGGAGGGGATTGCGTAATGGGAACTAGTTTCGATTACATCGTTGTTGGTGGTGGTTCGGCGGGATGTGTCATGGCCGGACGGCTGTCAGAGCGATCATCGAACCGGGTTCTACTGCTGGAGGCCGGTCAGGACACGCCGCCGGGGGCCGAACCCGCCGACGTGCTCGACACCTACCCCATGTCCTATTTCAACCCTGCCTACGCTTGGCGGTCGCTGCGCGGCCATACGCGGCGCCACCACAATTCCCCGGCTGGGCCGTTCCGACAAGGGCGAATAATGGGTGGGACATCGTCGATCAACGGTATGGTCGCACTGCGCGGCACGCCCGACGACTATGACGAGTGGGCTTCGCTTGGCGCCGTGGGCTGGGGCTGGAAGGCCGTGCTGCCACATTTTCGGCGGCTCGAGACCGATGTCGACAGCGAAGTCGGCGATCCGCTGCACGGCAAGGACGGTCCGCTGCCAATTCGCCGGGTGTCGCGCGACGAATGGCCGCCCTTCGTCAAAGGCGTCGACACATGGAGCCGCAACCGTCAGGTCGCGCCGATCCACGACCTTAACGGCGAATTTCGTGAGGGCGTGGGCGCCTTGCCGCTAAGCCGGTTTCCCGACAAGCGGGCCTCGACCGCAATCTGTTATCTCAGTGCCGGGGTGCGCGCGCGGGAGAATTTGACCGTCGTGACCGACGCCTATGTGGAGGGCCTTGTGACCGAAGGGCCTCGGGTGACCGGGGTAACGGCGCGAATCGATGAGACTGTGCAGGAGTTTCATGCTCAGGAAGTCATCGTCTGTGCCGGTGCGCTGCAGTCGCCCGCGATCCTGCTGCGGGCCGGCATCGGGCCCGCAGCGGCGTTGCAAGAGGTGGAGGTGCCGGTGGTGATCGACCGGCCGGGTGTGGGCGCGAACCTGCAGAATCACGCGGTGGTCTATCTGGTGGCCCAGCTGCGCCGGGACGCCGCCCAGCCCGCTGCCATGAAGTCCCATTCGACGGCGACCGAGCGATTCTCGTCTGGCGTGGACGGTTGCGGTCCGCTGGACATGAGCCTGTCGATCTCGAGCAAGATCGGCTGGCACGTCCTAGGGCGGCGGGTCGGGGCGCTGGTGCCGACGTTACTCAAGCCTGCTTCGAGCGGTGACGTAACACTGGCGCGCGACCGCGCGAATCTCGCAGCCCGGATCGAGTTCAACTATCTCGACGATCCGCGAGACCGGGCACGGCTCAATAGCGGCGTACAACGGGCGATTGAAATCCTGCTATCGCCCGAGGTGCGCCCTCTCTGGCGCTGCGCCTACCCGGTCTCGCGGCCCAACAAGATGCGCTCACTGAACGACATCACCGCCTTCAACAGCATGCGGGCACGCATGCTGGCTGGCCTGTTCGACACGCTGCCCGCATTGGGTAAGCCGGTGCTGGCCAGCCTGTCCGAGCCGGGTGTCGATATCGCCGCGCTGGCGAACGACCCCGCTGCCCTCAATCAAGTGGTCGGCAAAAGCATCGCGGGCGTGTTCCATCCGGCAGGTACCTGCCGGATGGGCCGGCCCGACGATCCGGCGGCGGTGACCGACGCGCAAGGCTGCGTTCACGGGATCGACGGGCTGCGCGTCGTTGACGCGTCTCTCATGCCGTCTTTGCCGCGCGGCAATACCAACCTGCCGACCATCATGATGGCTGAAAAGATATCGGCGGAGATGCTGGCGGGATAGCAACCGCTTCGCGGTGTTCATTCTGCGCACGCCCGGTGGAATTAGCGGTTGCGCTGGACGTGCCCGGTTCATCACAATCGCGCGCCTGAATTCCGGGTGTCGAACGCCCCTCAAGACTGGAGTCGAATGTGAGCAAAGAACTCAATATCACCGCCATTTGCGGCAGCCTGCGCGTCGGGTCGCTCAACCGCATGCTGATGAACAGCCTGCAGGATCTTGCGCCATCGGGGATGGAGATTACGGAATCTCCGAGTATCGGTGACATTCCCTTGTTCAACGGCGATTTGCTGGCCGCAGACGGCGTTCCCACGTCGATCACGGCGCTGGCCGATGCCGTGGCCGCGGCCGACGGTGTCATGATCGTTACGCCGGAGTACAACTTCTCGGTGCCGGGCGCTCTGAAGAATGCCCTCGACTGGATCTCGCGGCTGCCGGATCAGCCCTTCGCGGGCAAGCCGGTCGCGATCCAGACTGCGTCACCAGGCCCACTGGGCGGCGCGCGGGTGCAGTATCACCTGCGTCAGGTTCTGGTGTTCCTCGACGCGATGGTCATGAGCAAGCCCGAGGTCTTCGTTGGCCTCGCCGGGCAGCGCATGGACACGGATGAGGGCCGACTGGTGGACGAGGATTCGCGCAAGTTCGTGGCAGCGCATCTCCAGTCGTTCGCCGCCTATATCGGCCGCTACGGCGGTTAGTGCCGCGCGCTAATAGGTCGCGCGCCCACCCGACATATCGAATACGGCTCCCGTGGAGAAAGAGTTCTCGGGCGAGGCGAGCCACGCCGTCATGCCGGCGATCTCTTCGACGGTGACGAAGCGGCCGCGTGGAATCTTCGACAACATGTAGTCCACATGCTCCTCGGTCATCTGGTCGAAAAGTGCCGTGCGTGCCGCGGCCGGCGTGATCGCGTTGACGGCGATATCGTGCCCCGCGAGTTCCTTGCCGAGCGACTTGGTGAGAGCGATGACGCCTGCCTTCGCGGCGCTATAGGCCGCGGCGTTGGGGTTGCCTTCTTTGCCGGCGACCGAGGCGATATTGACGATCCGCCCCGAGCCCGCGGCGAGCATGTGCGGGACCACGGCACGACAGCAGTAGAAGGTGCCGTTTAGGTCGATGTTGACGACCCTTCGCCACTCGTCGACCGGATATTCGTGGACAGGGGCATTGGCTCCGGAAATGCCTGCATTGTTGACGAGAATGTCGATCCTGCCGCTCTTGGCCATGACCTCAGCGGCGGCGGCTTCAACCGCATCTGGATCAGCCACGTCCACGCACAGCCGGATCCCTGCGAGCCGGTCTACCGTCGCGGAAAGGGAGTCCGGGTCTATATCCCAGAGCCAGACCTCCGCGCCCTCCTTTTTCAGACGCTCGGCGATGGCAAGCCCGATTCCCTGCGCCGCGCCCGTGACGATAGCATTGCGGCCACCGAGATCAATCCTGTTCATGGGAATTTCCTGATAATGGCCAATGGGGCGTATCTATCGGGTTGCTGACTGTTGCGCCGAGCCGGATCTTCTGCCGACCTCAACATATGAAATGCTTCGGCAGGCCTCGAAAACAACAAAAATGCGTTTTATGATTCCTTGAATAACCTTTGCAATAGTTCTGGAGAATGATCGGAACGAGACAGAGACGATTGAATTTATGCATGGGGTGATCGGCGGTGGCGCAGGTCCTGATATTCAAGGCTTCGGGGTCCACGGTCTTTGACCACCGCTTTTCACGTCCTTCACAGACGACTGTTTCCGCATCGATTAAAGCGATGGGCTCCCAGTTTACTCCCTATGGCCGGGGTTTTGCGACGCAGGTCACACCCATTATGCTCCGCGCATGAACGATCCGACCCTTGATGATATTGCCGGGATGCCGGCGCCGCTCGCGTTGCATCAGGAGAGCGTGCAGCCCGAGTGGATCGACTATAACGGCCACATGAACCTAGCCTACTATATGCTGGCCTTTGATCATGCGACTGACGCGTTCTTCGATTTCGTGGGGCTGGGTGAGGCATACCTGAAGGCGAATAACGCCTCCACCTTCACACTGGAAGGCCACATCACTTACGATCGCGAGTTGATGGCGGGCGCGCCAATGCGGTTCGAGACCCAGCTGCTCGCCTATGATGCCAAGCTGCTCCACTACATACATTTCATGTATCACGCCGAGGAGGGCTATCTCGCATCAACGAACGAGCTGATCAGCCTGCATGTAGACATGACCGCACGGCGTTCCGTGGCCATGCCCGGCGCGATCGTCGCCCGTCTCGACGCGTTGGCGTTGCGCCATGATAATCTGCCGCGTCCCGAACATGCCGGGAGGGTCATCTCCATTGCCCGCTAACGCTTGTGCTAATGCCGCCCTTGAGGCGAGCGTGAATGCGCGCATGAATGGTCTCCGCCAGATCGGTACGGTGCGCGAGCTCGCCGAGCGCTGGGGACTCGCCGCGCGCCTGTCGCGTGCCGCGGACAAGGGGCAGGCATTCCGCGAGATGCTCAACTGCGTCGTGGTCGTCAGCCGGCGCGCGCGCACGCTGGCGGGCGCGGCGTATACGACGGAGCGCCGGATCGTCCTGAATGAAAGGCTGCTGGAGAGCGGACGTGAGGAGGACCGTGACGCGACCTTTCTGCATGAATGCGCCCATGTCCTTGCCGATCTTTTCCACGAACGACCGTGCCGTCACGACGCGTGCTGGCGCGATATGATGCTGCTACTCGGCGAGGTGCCGAACGTGCGGCACCGTATTTCCTATCTGTCGCGCGAGGCCAACGCCAAGATCACCTGGCGCTGCACTGGCTGTGCGCAGGCCTATCACTATGTTCGGCGCCCGCGCCGCAATATCAAGGATTGCTGCTGTGCCGACTGCGGTCCCGAACGCGGCCGGCTGCGCGAGGAAGTACCCCAATGAACAAACCAAGTGCGGAGACGGCCGGCGCCTCCAAGGAACTTCGGATCATCGTCTGGCAGTTCGTTCGCATCATGGTCCAGCTCGAGATCGTCGCGCGGGCACGCGGAAACAAAAAAGCGCCCTCGGTGTATGGCGACTGGCACGGGGCCTGGACCGAGATCGATCGCACGCTCGCCCGTCTGGGCGATAGTGACGCCGTCGCCTTCTCGGATCTGATGATGAATCAGGAAGTGGTCTTGCGAGTGCGCGACCGCAGCCAGATGAACGAGGTGATGCGTGCAATCGAGAACGTCATCAATCAGCTCGACCAAGAAATTCGCGCGGTGCGTGGCGAGGCCAAAGCCGAAGAGGAGCTGCGCTTTGAGCGGCGTGAATTGAATGCGCTTCTCAAGAAGCTTCGCAAGATGAGCCGTGGTGGTGGTGCCGAGCGTCAGAGTAAGGGGCGCACCGGCGGCGGGCGTTCGGGGGGGGGTCGGTCCGGCGGGCCGAAGGCGGCTAGCCCGCCGCGTCGCGGCCGTGCCCGGAAAGGCTAGCCGCGAAGATTTCTATCGCCGCTGCGAGACTCCGTGACCGGTCGGCGGTCTCGCGCGTTTCCGACGCTAGGGAACAGTTCGCCAGCAGATCGAACACATTTGCTGCACCCTCATGCATACGTGGTGTGAGCCCGACATCGGCGAATGTCCTGGCGATCTCCAGCATCTCTCCCGACCAGCGTCCCGCATCTGCCGCCAACCACGGGACCCGTCTTTCCATGCTGGCTAGCAAATGGGGCTGGGCATCTACCAGTTCCCGGTGCAGCTCCGCTGACAGGCCGAGCTGCGCGGCGCCGATCAACACCAGCGCCTCGAGGGTCATTCCGCCCTTGTTGAGTGCCGCGTAGCACATCTTGATCGCGGATGCGGCGCCAATGCCGCCGGCGAGCGTCCGCACAATCATGTCGGGCCGTTCGAGGATTTGCAGGCGCTCCGGCCGATCGCCGCTGATATAGACTCGCGGCGGGTTTTTCCGAGCCGGCGGCATGCCGATGATCCCGGCATCGAGATACTCGGCACCTGTGGCGGTGATGACGTTGGCGATTTCGCGGCTTGTCGCGGGTGCGATCGCGTTGCAGTCGACGAACAAAGGATGGACGCCCGTTGCGTTCATCAGCGTGGCGACATCCGACGCGAAGCCGGCGGCGGCGGCGGGCGGCATGATGGACAGTAGTAGATCGACCTGCCTTATCAGTGCAGCGAGTTCGCCTGAATCCTCGATTCCGGCCTGTTTGGCTAGGCGTCGCGAGCGCTCGCTGCGTCCGTCGAGTGATGTCACAACTCGGAACCCAGCTTCCCGAAGGGTGCGCCCCACCTGATGGCCCATGTCGCCTGTACTTACAATTCCAATACGCTGGATCGTCATGACGCTTTTCCCGTTCGTCTTATCGCCGCACGATTGATTTTCGCCGACTGGCACTGTTACATCGCGCATCCTAACATTGCGAAAAACGGGCGGAGAGCGAGAAATGGCAACGGACAGGCTGGTGGACGGCGCGTGGCTCGAGGAACATCTCGACGATCCCAATGTGGCGGTCTTGGAGTTCAACTGGGACGGCACAGAATCCTATGATGCGTGGCACATTCCGGGCGCCCACGGGTTCTTCTGGAAGGATTTCCTGTGGGATGATGCGATCCGAGACTTCCCCTCGCCGGAACTATTTGCTGAGCGCTGCAGTGCGCTCGGCATTTCTAACGACACGACCGTCGTCTGCTACGGCGACCCCGTGCAGTTCGGAACCTATGGCTGGTGGGTGTTCACTTATCTGGGCCATCCGGATGTGCGCCTGCTGAACGGCGCGCGGGTGCTCTGGGAGAAGGAAGGCCGGCCGACGACGACCGAATTGCCCAAGGCCATACCTGCCAGCTACATGGCCGGTACGGAGCGCAACGATCATATGCGCGTGCGCTTCACCGAAATCATTGATCATCTCGACGATTTCGCGGCAGAGGGTAAAATGGTGCTGCTCGATCACCGTTCTCCCGAGGAGTATAACGGCGAGCGCGTCAACATGATCGGCGCGCCCGACGTGGGGGCGGAACGGGCGGGTCGAATCCCGGGCGCGAAGCATCTATTCTTCGACGAGTTTCTGAACGGCGACATGACCTTCCGGGACGAGGACGAATTGCGGGCGTTGCTGGCATATCGCGGCGCCACCCCCGACAAGGACGTGATTTCGTACTGCCGGCTGAGCCACCGGGCGACCCTAGCCTATTTTACCATGACGGAGCTGCTCGGCTATGAGTGCGTGCGCAGCTATGACGGATCGTGGACCGAATGGGGTAGCTTGGTCGGTGTGCCGATCGAGAAGTAGGTCTGGTCGAGCCACGTTCCGGATGAAGTTACACCAATGACTAGCGTAACGAGGGGAGTGCCGAGATGACGTTGACTGGACCGGGGGTCGAGATATACCCGCATATTTTTGCGCAGGGAGAACTCCGGAGCGTGAAAATGGCGAACCGCTGCATCGTCTCGCCCATGACTCGCACGAGTGCGACCGAGGACGGCCTCGCCACTGAACAGATGGCCGAGTATTACGCGCGCTTCGCACGCGGTGGCTGGGGCATGGTTATAACCGAGGCCGCCTATATTGATCTCAAATACAGTCAGGGCTACACGTTCCAGCCGGGTATCGCTACCAACGAGCAGGCGGAAAGCTGGCGCAAGGTGATCGATGCTGTGCATGCCGAGGGTGCGCCGATCTTTATGCAGATCTTCCATGGCGGCGCCATCAACCAGGGCAACAACTGGGTCGAGGGTTCGATCTCGGCGTCGGCCGTGACGCCGAGGGGTGAACAGATTCCGCGCTACCGCGGCGCCGGCACCGGCTTTCAGACGCCGCGCGAGATCACGCGAGACGAGATGGCGCAGGTGGTTGAAGATTTCGGGCATGCCGCGCGCCGCGCGGTAGAAATTGGCTTCGACGGCGTCGAGGTTCATGGTGCAAACGGTTACCTGCTCGACCAGTTTCTGACGGTACACACCAATCTGCGTGAAGACGAGTATGGCGGGCCGATCGAGAAGCGGGTGAAGTTTCATTGCGAGGTGATGCAGTCGGTGCGCGACGCGGCACCCAATGTGCCGGTCGGCGTGCGCATCTCACAGACCAAGGTTAACGATCTGACCTATGTATGGCCCGACGGCGATGATGACGCGAAGGTGGTGTTCCCGGCTATTGCGGCGACGGGCATCGATTTCTTCGACTGCAGCGCTCATCTAGGTCTCGACCATGTGTTTGGCACGGACCGTTCCCTGTCGGGCTTGGCGCGGCGCCACACCGGATTGCCCGTGTTCGCCAATGGCAAGCTGCACGATCCGGAGCTTGCCGACCGCGCGATCGCCGAGGAGGAGGGTGACTTCGTCGCCATCGCCAAGGGCGCACTGGCGGACCCCGAATGGCCGCAGAAAATCGCCGCGGGTCTGGAACCTGTGCCGTTCAATCCGGCGATGGTCATGCCGTTTGCGACGCTAGACTGCAACGAGGCCTTCTGGAAGGAAAATCCGAGCGGGGTTCCCGACGAGCCCGTCGTGGCCCGGGACGGGGTCGAAAGCTGAGCGGCGGGGAGTCCTCAAAATCAGAAAGGGCTCATCGCGGGCGCTCTTTCTTGTTTCAATAGCCGGCGATCATCACTCCGCCGCGTCGCGCCCGTCCTCGACGCCCGCCTCAAAGCTGACGCCGATGCCGCGCAGCTTCTCCAGTGTCTCGTCGCCGAACGTCTCGGCGAGGCGGTCGGCCTCAATCTGCGGGTGGTCGATATCGTTGAAGGCCTCCTCTGAGTCGCCATTGATCCAAACTAGCAGGCGCGCCGTCTCGTCGCTCACATTCTCGAACCGGCGCACTACCCCCGGGGGGACGGCGATCATATCGAGCGGGTCGAGCAAAAGCTCGTTCTCGCCCTCGTCGCCCCACTGAATCTTGAACCGGCCGTTTAAACAGAAGAACGTCTCGCGGGTAAACTGGTGCGCGTGCAGCAAGGGGCCGTCGCCCGGCGGGCATTCGGCGATGATCACGCTCATCTTGTCCTCGGTGGTAACGGCGGGATGCTGTGCCATTGGGCCCCCCTGATTCTCCGGCGACATCAGCAGATAGAGCGTCCGTGCGGTCATCATTTCGTAGACCGCTTGCGGGATGCCGACCTCGGCGTCGTAGCTGTTGCTCTGGGGCTTGAGGGACTTAAAGCGCGCGACCCGCGCTTCCATCTCCTCGTGCGTAAAATTCTTAGTCTTCATGGGGTCCCCTCGGTCCTCGTGTTGATTGATGCATCCGCACCGGCGTGCAGTTTAGCAAAAACCTAGTACAAAGCCGGCGTTGCTGGGAGTCACGATCTGATCGCTACAGCTATGCGCTGGCGTATTGCGGGTCCCGAGGGCCCAAAGGGGCCTACTTGAACCTTGTCGCCGCACCGTGCCGGGGTCTGCTACCGCGAAGGCCAGCACGCCGGCGAGGGAAGCAATATGAATTGCTCGGGAAAGCTTAGTAACGGTTCCGACATATGTTCCGGATCGGCTCCGGCGTAATCACACTCTCTTAGATGTGCGGCGCAGGCGAGGTCCGGCTTGGCATCTACTCGATACGATGCGGCGGGGTTCGTATCGCGAACCCGAGGCGGTGGTCAAGCGTGCGCCGGACTGTATGCATTCGATCACCTGTGCAATAGTTTCGCCGATATCGGTAGGGGGGAAATCTGATGCACGAGTTCGTCTACGAAGCCCTGCCGAGCCGCGTGGTGTTCGGGCTCGGTAGCCTCGAACGGTTGGCCGACGAGGTGGCTCGCCTCGGCCTCGACAAGGCGCTAGTCCTGTCCACGCCCCAGCAGCGCGTACAGGCGGAGGATGTTGCCCGGCGGCTGGGTGACCGATCTGCCGGCATCTACGACAAGGCCGAGATGCATGTCCCCGTCGAGGTGGCCCAGGCTGCTAGGGAAGAGGCGCAGCGGCTCGGCGCGGATGCATGCGTTGCTGTCGGGGGCGGCTCAACCATCGGGCTTGGCAAGGCAATCGCGCTGGAATTCGGGCTACCGATCATCGCGGTTCCGACGACATATGCCGGCTCGGAGATGACGCCGATCTGGGGCCTTACCGAAGCTGGAATCAAGAAAACCGGGCGCGACAAAAAGGTGTTGCCGACGACCGTGGTCTACGACCCGGCTCTGACCGGCACTCTACCGGCGCATATTGCCGCGCCCAGCGGCATGAACGCGATCGCCCATTGCATCGAGGCGATGTATTCCGAGACCGCCAATCCGATTGTCTCGATGATGGCTGAGGAGGGAGTGCGTGCATTGGCTCGTGCGTTACCACTCGTGGTGCGCGAGCCCGAGAATATCGGTGCTCGCACCGACGCGCTCTACGGCGCCTATCTGGCGGGGGCGTCTCTGGGGACGGTCGGGATGGCGCTCCATCACAAGCTCTGTCACACGCTGGGCGGCAGCTTCAACCTGCCCCACGCGGACACACATACCATCATGATTCCTCACGCGACCGCCTACAACATCGGCGCGGCGCCGGATGCGAAGGAGCGTCTATCGCGAGCGCTCGAGACCGATAACCCGGCCGGTGCGCTATATGATCTCGCGGAGTTTATCGGCGCCAAGCTGGCACTGCGCGACCTCGGCATGACCGAAGCGGATCTCGACCGTGCCGCCGATATTGCCGTCGAGAATCCCTACTACAATCCGCGTCCGGTCACGCGCGAAAGCATTCGTGAGCTGCTGGACAATGCCTATCACGGCCGCCGCCCGGCCGGCTGAACGCAAATCACCTGAGGGACAGGAGAAAGACAATGCCCGAAGCCTTTATCTGCGATGCCGTGCGCACCCCTTTCGGACGCTATGGCGGTTCGCTATCGAGCATACGGACCGATGATCTGGGTGCCATTCCGATGACCGCCCTGATGGAACGCAACCCCGGCGTCGACTGGGGCAAGGTCGACGAAGTCTATTACGGCAATGTCAACCAGGCGGGCGAGGACAACCGCAACGTCGCCCGGATGGCGCTGTTGCTGGCCGGTTATTCGCCCGAGGTGCCGGGCGCCACGGTGAACCGGCTTTGCGGCTCGGGGCTGGAGGCGCTAACGGCTGCGGCGCGGGCGATCCGGACGGGTGAGGCGGATCTCGTTGTCGCCGGTGGCGTCGAGAGTATGTCGCGCGCTCCCTTCGTCATGCCCAAGGCGACCAGCGCCTTCTCGCGATCAAACCAGGTCGAGGACACGACCATCGGCTGGCGTTTTGTCAATCCGAAGATGAAGTCCGAATATGGCGTCGATTCTATGCCCGAGACGGCGGAAAACGTCGCCGAGGAATTCCAGATCTCGCGAGCGGATCAGGACGCGTTCGCGTACCGGTCTCAGGCTCGCACAAGGGCGGCGCAGGAGAGTGGCCGCCTAGCCAAGGAGATCGTCCCGGTCTCGGTCAGGCAGCGGCGCGGCGACCCGGTAATCGTTGACACCGACGAGCATCCACGTCCTGACACCGATCTAGATACGCTAGCGAAATTACCCACGCCCTTTCGCGAGGACGGCAGCGTGACTGCCGGCAATGCTTCGGGCGTCAATGATGGCGCCTGCGCCATGGTCATCGCGTCGGAGACGGCAATCGAGAAATATAGCCTAACACCCCTGGCGCGAATCGTGGGTACCGCGACGGCGGGCGTGGCACCGCGCATCATGGGCTTCGGTCCGGCCCCGGCCACCCGCAAGCTGCTGGATCGCCTTTGCCTTAAGATTAGCGACATCGACGTGATCGAACTGAACGAGGCCTTCGCCGCCCAGGCGCTGGCGGTGACACGCAACCTCGGCGTTGCCGACGACGCGGAGCATGTGAACCCCAATGGTGGCGCAATCGCGCTGGGCCATCCGCTGGGTGCCAGTGGCGCGCGCCTGGCGTCGACCGCCGCCTATGAGCTGCGGGCGCGGGACGCCAAGTATGCGCTTTGTACCATGTGCATCGGCGTGGGTCAGGGAATTGCGACCTTGCTGGAACGCGCGAGCTAACACGGGCAAACCGGAGGCGGTTGACCATGTTGATAATCAGTTGGGTTCGGGAGATGTAGGCGATCATGTTGATGCTGACCGGTGGCATGCGCGCTGTGTATGATCCCGGCATACGCAGCGACCGGTTTTCCAACCTGATACCGGTCCCTATCACGGAGCCAGGCTGGCAGCCGCTGCATCCGCTGTATTTCGAGAAATAGTTGGCCTCGACCCTCAAGCTCTATTGGCTCAAGCCGGACGGGTCGGGGCAGCTCGAATGCCTGCTGAAAGAGGCCTTCGCTCAAACTCCCAGCGAGGTTCCCGGCAGCTAGTTGCCCGGCGTTTCCGTCGGTGGCGTAATGACCAAGTCTTCCTCGTCATGTCTCAATAGCGCGTTCGCGTGATGCGCCGCGTCGTCCATGAACAGCTGCCGGGTCAACGCCTGTACCAGCCTGGGCACGCCGTAGCGCATGGCTGTCGCCGAGGCGGCCGACAGGCCGAGGCTTGGCTTCGTACCAAGCGAGAAGCAGTGAATATGGCGCAGCCAGGGCGCGTTGTCGGGGGTCTTTTCGGTGAAGGCGAACGATCGGTCGAGATAGGGGTACGTCCCCATCGGCGCCCAGTCCTCCCCTGCCGGCGGCGTGTAGCGATCACGCCACAGGGCGATCTCGTCGGCGATGGCCGAGGTCTCAATGCGCAGGCTGAAATCGTTTTTGAAGCCCGTTGCCGCGATAACGAAATCCGCCCGCAGAACGTCGCCCACTGTCGTTTCGATTAGAATGTCTTCTCCGTCCATGCTTGCCGTGGCCAAGCCCGCACCCTCGCGCATCCGAAAGCCCGGCAGATTGTTCGCGCGGTCGAACGTGTCTTGGGGCGGGGGTTGGTTGTTGCGCATGACATGCACCATCAGCCGCCAACGCGAGGCGTCGTCGAGGTCCTCGAAATGCTTGAGCCACGCGACGCTGTCTATGGGCTTATGAGCATTGACCTTGGGTATCTCGTCGCGCCGTACAAGCAGATCCGCCGATCGTGCGCCCGCTTCGAGCACGGCGGCCGCAGCGTCGAAGCCGCCGGCGTTGGCCCCAATCACGATCACCCGCTTGTCGCGGAGCGTCGCAAGGTCGATTTCGGTGTTCGCCTGGGCAAAGCGGTCGCTTGGGAGATTGTCCGTTAGGATTTTCGGGATATGCCAGACGCCGCATCCCTCGAGGCCGTTCGCCAGCACGACCTCGCGGGCCAAGACGGTTTCGGTGCGTCCGTCTGGTCCGGTGGCGATGAGCGGAACCCGGATCAGGCTGTCCGGGTCATCGGGTTGGTCGGGCGTGAGCGGCCCCACCTCGGTATCGTTCCGGACTGGTAGATCGAGGACCTTGCGGTACCAGTTGAGATACTCCTGCCAGTCGAGGCGCGGTATACGAACCAGCGCGTTCCAGGCGCTATCGCTATACCGCGCGGTGAACCAGGCGCGCGGTGTTAGAGACGGGATGCCGAGCGCGGGTCCCGTAATGTCTTTGTTAGTGCGGAGCTGGTGCATTCGGGCATAGGTGACCCACGGGCCTTCGCGGCCTGCAGGATTGCGGTCGACGCCGAGGATATTCCCGACCTTTTCGCGGCGGAGCATGGCCAGCGTGCCCAGGCCGCTCTGCCCGCCGCCCACGACGAGCACGTCGTAGACATGCTTACCGGAAGCGTGTCGGCGTGGTGGTACCCAGTTCGTTTTCGGATGATCCAAGAGCGAAAGCTCGTGGTGGACGCGAGCCTCCAGCGCTTCCAGGGTCTCGGCATATACGGGGCGATCGGTCATTTCGGCTTCTGACTTGTCTCGTTTTCCGTGCGCATGAATTGTTGACCGATCAGCCGTACGGCTCGCCTTCCGCTGGCGGTAGCCCGACGTTGACATTTACGTTACAGCCTCGCGCCATCCCAGCGTGTATATCTAGATTCTAATGAGGTGACGGAAGTTGGGGAATCGGGTTCTGTCTCGTAACGCGAATGTATATCAGCGCAGGATGATACGACGGCGCAATCAGAACAAGCCTCGGACCGCTTGAGATTCACCACTCTAATCGTCTTCGGGCCGACCTCGCTGCTAGCGATCGGGATGTTCATGTTTGTGCGGCGTGTCTATTCGTCGCTCGGGAGCACATCGATGGGTGATACGCGGCTGATTATTCTTGCGGCCCGGCTGTGGGACCGCGTCACCGACCCCGTCATCTGCTAGCTCTCCGACAAGGTGCGGGCCTGATTTGAGCGCCCTTTCCTCGGATGGTCCTGCCTAGGTTCTGCTGACCTTCGCAGTCTGCAAGCTGCGTCTGGTTAGGTACGATGCGGACGCCATCGTTCTCGGTGTCTGAAGCTTCGTCCAGTTTACGACCGGAACCGCCCTGTTCACGCCCTTTACCGGGATGGGGGCTGAACTCATTTAGGATTGTTATTAGTGCGGTCGGATATTCCTCTACCGGCAATTATTTGCCGTTGTCGGTTTGCTGGCCGTTTTGGTGTGTACGGAGATCGAAGCACTGCGTACCGCCTGACCGAAGGTGTCTGTGGTGCGGCTTCACGCAGCATGTCAGACTGGTGGGAACGAAATAGGATGGTGCGAGCGAACGATGCGCAAGAATCAAATTCGTGAAATCTGGGCGACCGGTCGGGCAGCGGTGAATGGATGGTTGTCCGTGCCGAGCCCCTATGTGGCGGAGATCATGTCGCACCAGGGATGGGACGGGCTGACCATTGATTTGCAGCACGGCCCCGTCGACGTGCCTGAAGCGATCCGGATGATGCAGGCCATGGCGGCGGGGAACGCGGTGCCGATAGTTCGGGTTCCCTGGAACGAGCCCTCTGCGATCATGCGGGTGCTCGACGCCGGGGCCTATGGGATCATTTGCCCGATGATCAACACGCCCGAGGATGCCGAGCGTTTCGTCGGAGCCTGCCGCTATCCGCCCGACGGCTACCGCTCTAACGGCGCATACCGCGGTGTGATCTATGGTGGCGCGGACTATCTCGATCACGCGAATGAGGAAATCCTGACCTTTGCCATGATAGAGACCCGCGAGGGAGTCGCGAATCTGGCAGAAATCGCAAGGACACCGGGCCTGAACGCCATCTATATCGGGCCAACCGACCTGGCTTTTTCTCACGGGTATCCGCCCAAGCATGATAATTTCGACGGTCCTGTGGCGGATCTGATCGCGCAAATTCGTGAGACGGCCCATGCGGCGGGCATCCGCGCTGGTATCCACGCCACCCGAACCGACTATTCGGCGCAGATGATATCCGACGGTTTCGACCTAGTCACACCGACTTCCGATGTGCGAATGCTGACCGGCGCGGCCCCGAATGTGTTGAGCGCACTGAAGGCCGAGTAGCACGATATCTGCTGTGATCTAGCTTTCGGGGCTCGGTAGAGTTGACGGGAATGATCCGCTTGGCAGCAAAGGCGAGCGAAGGCACGCTACTTCGCCGGGTCAGCCACTGAGGGAAGCTGGTGACTCTGCGCTTGCTCGCTCGCGCCAGCCGACGGTGATTGACATCATCGGCGGGACGATGGCGAGGGTCAGCACGGCCGAGAGAGACAGGCCTCCTAGGACCACGGACCCCAGCCCGCGATAGAGCTCCGAGCCGGCCCCTGGGAAAACCACCAGAGGTAGCATCCCGAAGACTGACGTGAGGGTCGACATGAAGATGGGTCGGATTCGGTTCTCGGTCGCTCGCATGATCGCGTCGTCGGCGCTCATCTCATCTTCGCGGATGTGATAGAGCGTCTGGTGGACAAGCAGGATCGCATTGTTCACCACGATTCCGGTAAGGATCACGAAGCCGAGCATCGTCAGCATGTCGAGGGGCTGCTGCACCCCGATATTAAGGATCGCAAGTCCCGCAATACCGCCCGCGGCCGCCACAGGGACGGTCAGCATAATGATCATCGGATAAACGAAGCTCTCGAACAGAACCACCATCACAAGGTAGACGATTACTATCGCGAGAAGCAGGTCGATCACCAGCTCGTTCCAAGTCTTTATTAGCTTGTCCGCGGTACCGGTCAGGCGGATACTAACACCATTGGGTAGGCCCACCGCTTCCATAGGCTGGACCACCTCTTCTTGGATCCGTTCGAAGGCTTCCTGCAGGGGCATTTCCACGTTCGGGCGCACCTGAAGCCGAACCGTGCGGGTCCGGTCAGCGCGGCGCACCTCGGTTGGCCCGGACGTAATTGTCACTTTAGCAAGCCCCTCGACCGGAACGATCCGCCCATCCCGGGTCACGACCGGCAGTGAACCAATGCCCTGCGTCTGGTCGATCACGTTGCGCGGCCCGGTCAGGGTCAGGTCGATTCGTTTACCGTCGACGGTGACCTCGTCGACCCTCAGCCCGTCGTTAAACGCGTCGACAGCCTGACCGAGCGCATGGGCGGACAAGCCGTTGTCAGCGAGCGCAAGGCGATTGGGCTCGACCCGGACTTCAGGGGCCGACAGGGTCAAGCTTGGAATGGGCCGAACCTGATTTCCCGCGCTGCGCGGGAAGAGGTGTGCGAGTCTGATGAAAACATCGAACGCGACCTGATAAATCTGGTCAAGTTCCGTGCCGCGGATATCGACGTCGATGTTGCGCCCACTGCCCAGAGAACGGCCGAACAACGAGGGCTGACTCGGAAATGTCAGGACCCCCGGGTCCTGCCCGCCCGCATTCTGCAGTACGGGAATCAGCTCTGCGGCGCGGCTCGGGTCGACCGACGTACCGCCGATGAACGCGCTGCCGGCAAAGGGGACCCGGATGAAGCGTTGGAACTTGGGCGGTTCTCCTGGTTCGGATTCCGGGCCGGTTTCTGATGCCCAGAGGCTGCGGGTACGGTTTGCAATCTTCTCGGTGATCTCGTTAACCGTGTCGAGATTGTATCCCGGCGGCACATTCACGAAGCCGAACACAAAATTGCGGTTGCCGGTGGGCAGGTAGTCGAGCTTCGGCGCGAAGGCCATAGTGAAAACACCCGAGGCGAGCGTAATCGCACCAACTACAATGATTGCGCGCAGCTTGGAGCTGACCACCATGCGGGCGAAATTCTGCCAGAAGCTCACGAAGTGCTGTGCAAAGTCATCGACCACCGGAATGCGCACCCGGGTTGCGCCCTCGGCTTGGCTGGTGACGAGCAGCCGGTTTGCAAGCGCGGGGATCACCGTCACCGAGACCAGCAGCGACAGCATCACGGCGACGGAAATGGCAACGGCAATATCTCGGAACAGCTGTCCCGCCTCTAGTTCCATCACTAGTATCGGGATGAACACCATCACGGTGGTCAGCGAGGAGACCAGCACGGCAGGCCAAACTTGGGAGGTGCCGAGGCGCGCCGCCTCTGCGCGCGAATGCCCTTCTTGTCGCAGCCTGAAGATGTTCTCTAGCACGACGATCGCCGCATCGACGACCATGCCGACTGCGAAGGCGATCCCAGCGAGGCTGATAACATTCAGGGAACGGCCGAGCGCCGCCATCGCGACAAACGAGCCGATCACCGAGACCGGAATGGCAAGTGTCACCACTAGGGTCGGGCGCCAGGAGCGCAGGAACAGCATTAGGATAAGCGCAGCCAGGATGCCGCCGACTAAGATGTTTTGCTGAACGAGGGAGATCGCCGAGTTCACGTACAGTGTTTCGTCAAACACGTTCTCGACGATGAGGCCGACCCGGTTGAGCGGGCCGTCTGCCAGCCCGCTGACCACGCGATGCACTTCGTCCATGACGGTTAGCACGTTAGCGCCCTGTTCGCGGGTCATGTTGAACGCCATGGCGCGCTCGTCGAAACGGTGTGGCAGGGCCTGTGCTTCTTTGTAGCCCAGCTTGACCTGCGCTATGTTACGCAGCGTGATTCGACCGATGCGGCCATCTTCGCGCTCGGCATCCGAGCGCAAAACCACGTCGAGGACCTGATCCGGGGTCGTGAGGTCGCCCTCGGTGCGCACCACGTAGGCGCGCTTGCCTTCCTCCACAACGCCACCTGAGATCGAGGCGTTCTCGGCGCGTAAACGCTCGACGATGTCGCTCACGGTGAGGCGAAACTTTGCCAGTCGCTCGGGATCTATGATGATCCGCATCTCGCGCTCTGTCTCGCCAAATATGTTGACGCCCGAGATCCCGGGAATGCGCTCGATGCGCTCCTGAACGATATCCTCGAGGAAATCGCCATAGGTCAGCAGGTCGCGGTTATTGCCTGCTTGGCGCCGCAGAACGAACCAGGCGATAGGGTTGTCATCGGTACCTGAGGTGCGCAGGGTCGGCTCGTCGGCCTCTTCGGGGTAGCCGGTCACCCTGTCGAGGCGATTGGCCACTAGCAGCAGCGCCCGATTCATATTCTGACTTGGTTCAAACTCGAGCGTTATATCTGAGCGTCCGGTACGCGCGCGCGACTCAATCTTCCGAACACCCTCGGTCCCCTTGAGGACCTCTTCCTGGCGGTTTACGATCTCGCGCTCGACCTCGAGCGGCGAGGCGCCGGGCCAGAAAGTATTCACGATGATGACGGGCTGACGCACATCGGGAGCCAGCTGGATCGGGATGCGTTGCAGCGCGACCCAGCCAAACATGACCACCATGATTACGACCGCGATGACAGCGATCGGCCGGTGAATCGACGCCGTGATCAGGTTCATGCGATTTAACCTCCGCCGCGGTCGTTCGTCGGAGAGGCATCGACGTCGACAAGCCGCTGTCCGGGCCGCAGTCGCTCGTTGCCGCGTACCACCACGAGGTCACCGGCCCTTAGGCCCGAGAGAACTACGAGCCGGCTACCGGTCGCCTCACCCGTCGTGACCGCTCGGGGCTGGGCGCGACCATTGTTCGAGACAAAGACCATATTCTGGCCATTTCTTTGGGTAATCGCGTCCTTTGAGACCGTCACCGCATTACGTGAGCCGCCGACCGGCAGCAACACTGTCACGCTCTGATTGTTAGCGAGCGGAAGCACGATGCCGTCGAATTCAGGAGTGAAGCGCACCGGTCGGGTGCGGGTACGCGGGTTCTCGGTCGGGACCACCGCGCGCAACGTCGCCGGTACAACCTGACCGTCCGCGATGCGGATATTCACGACATCGCCGTTGTTGAGACTGGCAATCCGCGATGTGGGTACGTCGGCTTCGACCTCGAGGTCCCTGTCGTTGATGATAGTGGCGACCGGATTTCCGACTGACAGGTAGGCGCCGATCTCGGTTTGGGTTTCGCTGACGATACCGGGATAGGGGGCTACCACGCTGGTGTCCGCTAGGTCGCGGTCAGCCCGCTTCAGCTGCGCTCGGGCCTGGGCGAGCTGGGCGCGGGTCTGGGCCACATTGCCCGTCTGGGATGCGACAGCTTGGACCGCATCTTCGTAGCGGGCTTGGGAGAAGGCAACGGAATTCCGGATGCCTTCTAGGCGCTTCAGCTCGTTTTGAGTCTGCTTTAGGCCTGCGCGCTCGGCTGCAAGGTTTGCGCGCTGCTGGGTGACTATTGCCGCGTAGCGGTCGCGTTCGAGCTGCATGCGTTCTTGGTCGATGATCACCAGTACGTCGCCGGTGTCGACCCGGTCGCCGACATCAACTTGCATCTTCAGGACGGCGCCGTTGACGCGTGCGGCCACTGGTCCGGTCTGTCGCGCGACGATGCGCCCGACGACAGGCGTCGTTTGTCCGATTTGCTCCTCGATCACGGCATCGAGTTCGACCCGCGCCCGGGGTGGACCGCTGGCTGTTTTGCCGTCCGGCAGCCTGATATCTGCGTTGCTCGCAGCGGGCGCGGATGCAGGCCGCGGGCCACCGGCGAAGAAATGCCGCAACTCATCACCGTCGAGGCTACCGCTATTGTTCAGGTCAATCGTATCGAAATTCACCGCCGCCGGGCCTTGGGCCTCGTTGCGTTCGATCACGCCGTTGCCATTGGTGTCGAATGGCTTGGCGGGACCCGAAAGTTCCGGGGTTTGCGCGAATGCCGTCCCGGCTGCAAAAACGGCGGCGACAAGCACCCCCGGGCCGATCAGACGGGCGCGCTGAACAGTTCGATCGTACATCACGTAGTCACTCCGAGGTCACCGTCGACTCGGCCTCTGCCGGTTGTATTTTCGGATGGGAGAACACGCCGAAACGGGAATATATGTCAATTGGATAACACCGATATTGCTATGTGGGGCGTCATATTTTCGACGTTCCATTCTAGGCTTCGGATCGTGTCCCTGTCGCAACGGTGGCGAGGACGCTAGAATGCACGGCTTCGCGTCAGGCTGGAGCTGGCAAATGACGACCCGTTTCTACTTCCATCCGTTGTGCATTGAGCACGAGCCCGCCTCGGGGCATCCAGAATCGCCCGCGCGTCTGCTCAACATCGCCGGTGTCCTTGCAGACGGCGCATTCGATGCGCTCGAACGCCATAAACCGTCGGAGGCCACCCGCGAGCAGTTGATGCTGATGCACTCGGCGGAGCACGTGGATCGTGTTTTCGGCCTGGTGCCGGACAACGGCTATGCCCGGGTCGATGCGGATACGATCATGTCGCCTAAGTCCGGCGAGGCGGCGCTGCGCGCCGCGGGCGCACTGATCGAGGCGGTCGATGCGGTGATGACGGGCGTCGCCGACAACGCCTTCTGTGCCATGCGGCCGCCGGGTCACCATGCGGAGCCGACACAGGCCATGGGATTCTGCTTGTTCAACAGTGTCGCCATCGGCGCCGAGCATGCGCGCCGCGCCCATGGGGCGGAGCGGGTGGTCGTGATGGATTTCGATGTGCATCACGGTAACGGGACCCAAGCTATGTTCTGGGACGAGCCCGATCTGTTGTACGCCTCGACCCACCAATGGCCGCTCTATCCAGGCACTGGTGACCGGAGCGAGCGTGGCGCACATGGTAATATCGTCAACGCGCCGCTTTCCGTGGGAGCCGGTTCGGCGGATTTCCGCACTGCCATTCGCGAGGTGGTTCTGCCGGCGATGTGGGATTTCGCGCCCGATCTAGTTATGATCTCCGCTGGTTTTGATGGCCATCGCCGCGATCCTCTGGCCCAGCTGTCGCTCGAGACCGAGGATTTCGCCTGGGTGACGAACGAGCTCCGCAAGCTGGCCGACAAGGCCTGCGGCGGGCGCCTCGTCTCGACGCTCGAGGGCGGTTACGATCTGGCGGCGCTCGGCGACTCGGCCGCGGCACATGTCCGTGCCCTAATGGACTGAACCTATTTGACGGCGAGTGCGCTGGCCGGTAGAGGAATGCGTATGGCTAAGAGTGACACGAAGGCCGAGAAGCCGGTCGACATTGCGAAGATGTCTTTCGAGGATGCACTGGTGCAGCTTGAGGAGATTGTGCGGAACCTCGAGGGAGGTGATAGCGCGCTCGACGACGCGATTGCCGCCTATGAACGCGGGGCCGCCTTGAAGCGTCATTGTGAATCTAAGTTGCGGCAAGCGCAGGCCCGTGTCGAGAAGATTTCACTCGGCGCCGACGGCACGCCGGAAGCCGAGCCTGTTGCCTCGGACTGACCGGTGTCCGATCACTACGCCGATGCGCTGGCGGCCGTCGCGACAGACGTCGACGCAACGATCGCACGGCTTTTGGACAGAGGATCACATAGCGCGGCTGCGCAATCGCCCGACGAGGTAACGAACCTCTGGGATGCGATGCGGTATGCGGTGCTGGCCGGTGGCAAACGTTTGCGGCCCTTCCTGGTCGTCTCTGCGGCCAAGATCTGCGGGGGCGACCGCGCCACCGCACTCCGAGTTGCTGCGGCAGTGGAGATGATGCACACTTATTCACTGGTGCATGACGATCTGCCGGCAATGGATGATGACGATCTGCGACGCGGCCGGCCTTCTCTTCACAGAAAATTCGATGAGGCGTCGGCGATCCTCGCCGGGGACGCGCTGCTGACCCTCGCCTTTGAGGTGCTGGCAGATCCTACGACGCATCCAGATGGCGCCATCCGCGCAGAACTGGTGCTCGGCCTCGCCCGCGCGGGCGGCCCGGCCGGAATGGCTGGCGGCCAGATGCTCGATCTCGAGGCCGAGCGGCGGCCAGACGTCGGCGATGCGGAGATCATGCAACTCGAATCGATGAAGACCGGGGCCCTGTTCGCCTGGTCGTGTGAGGCCGGTGCCGTTTCGGCCGGTGCCGATGAGACCGCGCGGGCGCATTTGCGTGCGTTCGGTGAGGACTTCGGCCTCGCGTTCCAGATCACCGACGACATCCTCGACGAGGTTGGTGACGTGGCGGAGGCCGGCAAGACGGTGGGCAAGGACCAGGCGCGGGGCAAGGCGACTTTCGTATCGCGCCACGGCCTCCAAGGGGCCCGCGAGATTGCCGCGCAGCATGTGCAGAAGGCGGTCGGAAACCTTGATTTCTTTGGACAAAAGGCAGAGTTATTGCGGGCCGCTGCCGAGCGGTTGATAGACCGGCGCGTATGATTGTATTTAAGTCCGCGATTGGACCCGTCCATTGAGCAATAACAGCAAGACCCCGATACTCGATACCGTCCGGATTCCCGCGGATATGGCGGATTTCACGCCCGAGCAGCTCAAGCAGCTGGCCGATGATTTGCGCCAAGAGACGATCGATGCCGTATCCATCACCGGCGGCCATTTGGGCGCCGGGCTCGGCGTGGTCGAGCTGACGGTGGCGCTGCATCACGTATTCGACGCGCCGCGCGACCGGCTGATCTGGGACGTCAGCCACCAATGCTATCCGCACAAGATCCTGACCGACCGGCGTGACCGAATCAGGACGTTGCGCCAGGGCGGGGGCCTGTCGGGGTTCACCCGTCGGGTCGAGAGCGAATACGACCCGTTTGGCGCGGCGCATAGTTCTACCTCGATCTCCGCCGGTCTTGGCATGGCGGTAGCGCGGGACCTAGCCGGTAACGATAATAACGTGGTCGCCGTGATTGGCGACGGCTCGATCAGTGCCGGCATGGCCTACGAGGCAATGAACAATGCCGGATCGATGGATTCACGCCTGCTGGTGGTGCTGAACGACAACGACATGTCGATCGCGCCAGCTGTCGGCGCCATGAGCGCCTATCTCTCACGCCTGATCTCGTCGAAGAGCTACCGATCGCTTCGCCGTGTCGCCAAAGACATGGCGCACCGGTTCCCGAAGAGCTTCGAGGAGGCTGCACGCCGGGCCGAGGAGTATGCCCGCGGCTTTGTTACCGGCGGGACTCTGTTCGAGGAGATGGGCTTCTACTACATCGGTCCGATCGACGGTCACAACATCGACCACCTGCTGCCGGTCCTGAAGAATGTTCGCGACAGCAAGCAGGGCGCGCCTGTATTGGTCCATGTGGTGACCCAGAAGGGCAAGGGCTTCGAATCCGACAAGGGTGGCGACGAGAAGTATCACGCGGTCTCGAAGTTTGACGTGGTGACCGGCGCCCAGGTAAACGCGAAGTCGAACGCGCCCAGCTACACTCGTGTTTTTGCCGACAGCCTGGTGCGCGAGGCCGAGGCGGACGAGAAAATCGTCGCCGTGACCGCCGCGATGCCGTCCGGCACGGGCCTCGACATTTTTGGTAAGGCGTTTCCGGACCGCTGTTTCGACGTCGCGATCGCCGAGCAGCATGGCGTGACCTTCGCTGCGGGCCTCGCCTCGGAAGGGTTCAAGCCCTTCGTTGCGATCTACTCGACCTTCCTGCAGCGCGGCTATGATCAGGTGGTGCACGATGTTGCCATCCAAGGACTACCGGTGCGCTTCGCGATCGATCGGGCCGGGCTGGTGGGCGCCGACGGCGCGACCCATCACGGCTCCTTTGACATTTCCTATCTCGGTTGCCTGCCGGGCTTCGTCCTGATGGCCGCGGCCGATGAGGCCGAACTGGTCAATATGGTCGCCACCGCCGCGGCGATCGATGACCGGCCGTCGGCCTTCCGCTATCCGCGCGGCGAGGGTGTTGGCGTCAATGTACCCGCTCGCGGCACGCCACTGGAGATCGGCATTGGGCGCATACTGCACGAGGGAACGAGCGTGGCGCTGCTGTCCTATGGCGGCCGTCTGCAGGAATGTCTGCGCGCCGCCGAAGACTTGGCGTCATTCGGGCTAAGCGCGACCGTGGCCGACGCCCGCTTCGCCAAGCCGCTCGACACTGCGCTGCTGCACCGTCTGGCTCGCGAGCATAAGGTGCTGGTCACGGTGGAGGAGGGCGCGATCGGCGGCTTCGCTGCCCAAGTGATGACCGACCTAGCCGAGGCGGGCCTGCTTGACGGCGGCCTGAAGTTCCGGCCCATGACCCTGCCGGATGTGTTCATCAATCACGACAAGCCCGAGATCCAGTACGAACAGGCAGGCCTGACCGCTTCGAGCATCGTCGCCAAGGTCCTGTGTGCGCTCGGCCGTGAGGCGGAAGCCACCGGCATCCATGCCTGAACGCTGCTGTGCGCTGGACGTGAAGACCATCCTCGCCTAGAAAACCGGCCAGAACAGTCGCGAGAATGAACGGCGCCGCGCCGCGCCTCCATTGGGAGACAAAAATGAGCCAGCCCTTTGTTGTCGATGAAATGCAGGAAGCCGTTCTGGAGTCGGTCCGACGCTTTGTCGCAGATGAGATTCTACCGGTCGCAGCGGACCTCGACGCCAATGCGGATCCGGAGGAGAGCTTCTCATGGGGTATCGTCGAGAAGTCCGACGCAGCGGGCATCCGCACCATGACCCTACCCGAGGAGTGGGGCGGCATCGGTGCAGACTATCTCACCACCGGCATGGTGGTCGAGGAGCTCGCCAAGGGTGACATCGGCATCTCGGTTGTTATGGCCCAGACGCTGAAGATTG
The DNA here is from genome assembly GCA_002724635.1 of Rhodospirillaceae bacterium. Classification (GTDB taxonomy): domain Bacteria; phylum Pseudomonadota; class Alphaproteobacteria; order UBA6615; family UBA6615; genus UBA8079. The sequence goes on along the minus strand of PBPM01000109.1, from coordinate 15,486 downwards.
CCCAGATCATGATGGAGGCACTTTCCGAGGACCAGCAGCAGCGCTTCATCCCGCGGTTCCGAGACAACCCGCGCGGTTTGCTCGCCATCGGTATCACCGAGCCGGAGAACGGCTCGAACTATTTCGTCCATGGCGACTGGTCGTTCAACACCCGGGCCGAGAAGGTCGACGGCGGCTGGAAGATTAATGGCATGAAGCATTTCGTTTCGAACTCGAACCGCGCCAATGTCTTCCTGCTCTTCGTCCAGACGGAGAAGGACAATGACCTGTTTTCAGGCAGCACCTGCTTCATCCTGTCGAATGAGACCCCTGGCTTTTCCCTCGGCCAAGTCCACAACAAGATGGGTGAACGCCTCGCCAATAACGCCGAGATGATCTTCCAAGACTGCTTCGTGCCTGATTCCGACGTGGTCGGGGAGGTCGGCAATGGCTTCCAGATCTTGGCCGATTTCTTCCCGGCGAGTAACGCCTATGCCGGCGCGTCGGTGCTCGGCAACGCGGTCGCTACCTACGAGATGACACTCGAATGGGCGAAGAACCGCATCCAGGGCGGTAAGCCCCTCATCGAGCATGATGGAATACGCGCTCAGCTCGCCGAGATGCACATGATGCTCGACGTCGCGCGGACCTATATCCGAAAGGCCACCTGGGCGGCTGACAACCGGGACAAGGTACCCTGGGATCCGGCGCTGGGAGCGCTGCCTAAGATTTACGCCTCGCAGATCGCTTGGCAGATCGCCACCTGGGCCATGGAAATCCATGGCGGCAGCGGCTTCATGAAGGAAATCGGGCTGGAGAAGCGGGTCCGCGATGCGGCAGCGTTCCTGCATTCGGACGGTGTCAACCGGACGCTCTTCCTCAAGGCGGCGAACTACCTATATAAGGGCTAATTCCCGGCAGAACCGGACGGAGAGGCCTAGGCCGCCGCCCTCGCGCATCATCGGCACGTGTTGCCCGGGTCCCAGAACGGCAACGCCTATTTTACAAGTTACCTAAAGCGGCAGCTCGTGGGGCAGCACCACGTGATCGCGGGTGATGTCCGCGACGCGTGCGAGGCCCATGACACCCATCGTCCGGCGTATCTCGGCTTGGAGGATCTCCAGCGCCCGGGTTGCGCCGGGCTCGCCGCCTGCCGAGACGCCGTAGAGAGTCGCCCGGCCGACGATCACGGCGTCGGCGCCGAGCGCGAGCCCCTTAAGGATGTCCGAGTCGCGCCGGAAACCCGAATCGACGATCACGGTCATGCGGTCGCCGAGCTCGCGCACTACCGAGGGCAGCACGTCGATGGGCGCTAGCGCCGCGTCCGACGAGATGCCGCCATGGTTAGAAATCACCACCGCGTCCACGCCGCATTTGGCGCATTTCGCCGCGTCGTCGGGGTGGAGGATGCCCTTCACCACCAGCTTGCGGGGCCATAAGTCGCGGATGCGGCCCAGAAAGTCCCAGTCGAGCGAATCGTTCTTGAACAGGAAGTCGCGCACGCCGGTGGACGAGAGCCCCTCGGGCATATCGATATTGAGGTAGCGGGGCAGGTGGCCGTCGGCCATAACGTAGCGCCCAACTGTACCGAACAGCCAGCGCGGGTGTGTCACCAGGTCGGCGATGTTCCGGGGCGTCAGGCGGACAGGCATGGTGGTGCCGTTTCGCACGTCGAACTCGCGGTTGTAGGGGACCGTAGAGTCCACCGTCAAGACCAGTGCCTCGAAGCCCGCAGCCTCGGCGCGCGATATCGCCTTGAGCGAAGCCTCCATGTCACGCCAGACATATAGGTGATACCAAAGTCGTCCGCCACCGCCCTCATCGACAATCCGCTCCATAGGCGTATTCGAGGTGCTTGCGACTGTGAACGGGATACCCGCCTTGGCGGCGGCTTGAGCCAGCGCCGTCTCGCCCCGGTACCAGACGAAGCCCGCCGGGCCCGTCGGTCCAATCACCACGGGCATACCGACCGGCGCGCCGAAGATCTCGGACTTCGTGTGCCGGGAAGAGGTGTCGTTGAGCACACGCGACCGAAGCTTGATTCGCTCGAGCGCCTCGCGGTTGTGGCGTAGTGCCACGTCGTCTTCGGAGCCCCGGTCGCAGAACTCGAACAGGCCTTTGGTCAGGCGCTTCTTCGCGAGCACGCGCAGGTCTTCGATGTTTAGGGCGGAGTAGACGGACATTGGAAGATCAATCCTTCCCGAACGGAACGTCGTCGATACCCTTACGCTCCTCGAGGCCGGCCATGCCGCGCATGATCTCGTAGAAGGCGACCGTGTCCTTCTGGCCATAGCCCTTCTCTAGTGCCGCCTGCATGATCTGGGCATAGACTTGGATCATCATGGTCGGCGCGCCGAGCTTCTGGCCCATGTCCATCATCAGCCGCGAATCTTTGAGGCTAATTGCCACCTTGCCCTGCTGAGAATAGTCGGCGTTGATCATTTTCGGTCCCTTGTCGACCATGGTCTTGGAACTGCACGCTCCGTCTTGCAACACCGACAGTAGATTGTCGGAATCTAGGCCGGCCTTCTCGCCGAGCAGCATGCCCTCGGCCATGGCGAGGCGGTTGCCGGCGAGGATTAGGTTGATAATCAGCTTGGTGCGCGCCCCCGAGCCTGATGGCCCCATGAAGTAGGCCGCGCGTGAGAAGCCGGCGAAGGCCTCGCGACACGCCTCGAAATCCTCTTTCTCTCCCCCGGCGATCACCACGAGGTCGCCCGCCTGAGCCATGGTTGAAGTGCCCGAGACGGCACTGTCGAGATAGCGGATGCCCATCTCTTTGAGCTCAGCCGCGGTGCGCTCGCTGTCCTCGGGCCGCGCGGTGGTCGTGTCCATGACGATGAGATTTTGCTCTGCGCCCGCCGCCAATCCGCTGCCGTCCTCGAAGATGACCGCGCGCGCGATGTCGCTGGTGGGTACCGACACGATCACCCGGTCCACGCCCTTAGCCGCTTCGGCCGGCGTGTCCGCCGGGTGGCCACCGGCCTCGGCGAGCTGATCCATACGCGCGGGATCGACGTCGAAGCCCTGCACTATGAACTGGCGCTCACGCATGTTCTTGATGAAGGCCTGACCCATCAGGCCCATGCCCACTAGTCCGACACGCTGTGCCATGAATGCTGTACTCCCGAAACGTATGTTGTTTGCTAAGAATGATCTTACAAGGCAGGGTGGTTTCAATAAATGTTCTCTGTGAACGACCATGTCGACCCCACAACGCCATACGCGAGCTTGACCCGCTTGTCGCGTCTCCGCGTGGGTCGAGCTGCACGTATCAGGTCCCGGCATGACGATGTCGGATTTGATGACGGCGGGTTTGAAACCCGCCCGTGGTGTACCGTGAGACGATTAGCAGAGAATCCGCGCATCCATGCAAATTCCTGCCCGTGGCACAGCAGACTAAAGCATTGAAGACCCGCGCCGACGTAGCGCTAGTGGATCGTGGGCTCGTCGCGACGCGCTCGCGCGCTCAGGCGGTGATCCTAGCGGGCAAGGTTTTCTCGGGTGAGCGCCGGGTGGAAAAGGCGGGCGAAACCGTTATGGATAACGCGCCGCTCGAGGTGCGCGGCCAGGATCATCCTTGGGTCAGCCGGGGCGGACTAAAGCTTGACCATGCGCTGGACGCGCTCGCGATCGATGCTGCAGGCGTGGTGGCCATTGACGTGGGCTCGTCTACAGGCGGGTTCACCGATGTGCTGCTCGCCCGCGGTGCGGCCCGGGTCTATGCGGTCGATGTGGGGCACGGCCAATTCGCCTGGAAGCTACGAAACGACTACCGGGTGGTGGTGCTGGAGAAGACCAACGCCCGGCACCTGACGGCCGAATACGTTTCGATGCCGGTTTCCGCAATCGTGTGCGACGCAAGCTTCATCGGGCTCGAGACGGTACTCCCGGCGTCGATGGCGCTGGCTGTGCCAGGCGCTTGGCTGGTGGCGCTGATCAAGCCTCAGTTCGAGGTCGGCCGTGACCAGGTGGGCAAGAAGGGGGTCGTCCGCGACCCTGCATTGCACCAGGCGGTCTGCGACCGGATCCGCGGCTGGCTGGACGGACAACCGGGCTGGCGCGTGATAGGCCTCGCTGAGAGCCCGATCACGGGCCCCGAAGGGAACAAGGAGTTCCTGATTGGTGCTCGATATGACGGGGTCACCCATGTTAGATAATGGCAACGAGCTGACAGTCACGGTCGATGCGCTCGGCCCGCGCGGCGACGGCATCGCCGACAGTGAGGCCGGACGGCTTTACATCGCTGGCGCGCTACCGGGCGAGATCGTGCGGGTGCGGACCCTCGGCAAGCGGGGTGGGGGGCTCGCGGCGAAGCTCTTGGAGGTTTGCACGAGTGCGCCAGAACGGGTGGGGCCGTCGTGCCGGCATTTCGCAGCCTGCGGCGGGTGCACCGTGCAGCATCTCGACATGGCTTCCTACCGAGTCTGGAAGCAAGGCTTGGTGGCGACGGCGGTCGCGCGGGTCGGCTTCAAGCCTGACGTTGTTGCGCCGCTAGTCGCGACGGTGACCGACGGCCGTCGCCGCGCTACCTTCGCGGCCTTCAGGCCGCGTGCGAAGAGAGCGAAGTTTTTCTTTGGATTTCACGCCCGCGCCAGCCGGCATGTGGTCGAGCTAGAACAATGCCTGATCCTACGCCCGGAACTGATGGAACTTGTGCCGCAACTGCGTGCAATTCTTTTAGATCTGGTGCCGCCCGGCGCGCGCTGGGACGTCTCGATGACGCTGGCGGATAACGGTATCGACCTGCTGATCGCCGCGAACCACGACCCGGGGCCCGACGCAGGCAAGGCGCTCGCTATGTTTGCGGATGCGCAGGATATTGCCCGGATCGCCTGGCGGCATACCCAGCAGAGCGAGGTTGAACCTGTGGCGTTCCGACAGGTGCCGGTGCTGGAGATCTCGGGCGTGTCGGTGGAGATCCCGCCCGGCGTGTTCCTACAGGCGAGCGCGGATGCCGAGCGAGTGCTGGGCGAGCTGGTCACAGCGGCGGCTGGCGGTGCGCGCGTGGCGGATCTCTACTGCGGGGTTGGCACCTTCGCCCTGCCGCTCGCGGCGGCGGGTGCCAATGTAATTGCAGTCGATGGTGACGCGGCGGCGATCGGCGCGCTGGCCCGCGCGGCCGGTATGGCCGGTTTCGGTGGTCAAGTCGAGACCGAGGTGCGTGATCTCGTGCGCCGACCGCTCGCGGCAGCGGATCTCGCGGGCGCGGAGACGATTGTCTTCGACCCGCCGCGCGGGGGCGCCCAGGTCCAAGTGGCGGAAATCGCTCAGACGAATGCGGCCCGGGTCGTTGCCGTGTCTTGCAACCCGACAACCTTCGCCCGAGATGCACGGACGCTGGCGGACGCCGGATTCACATTGCAGCGCGTCACCCCTGTCGACCAGTTCATCTGGTCGGGGCATGTGGAGCTGGTTGGGGTATTCTCTAGATTATAATCGTCATGCCCCGACCAGATCCGGCTATTTCTTCACGGACCTTGATGAGACGCGCGGGTAGCCCGCGTTTACAAATGATTGCTTTCGCAGCTATAGCAGCGGATGATTGATCGATGCCGCTGCACTCCGCAGCAGGGATACGCCCAGCGTGAAGATCAGCACGCCGCCGCAGAACGCAATCGCATCCAGCATTACCGACAGGCTCCCGGTCCGCTCTGGCCAGCGTTCGGCGGCGCGCAGTGTCGCCTTGCGAGCATAGACCGAGGCGATGGCGATCACCGAGACCGTAAGGGCCGTGCCGGTCGACATGGCGAAGACCGCGGCCCAGGCGGTGAAGCGCAGGCCCAGGACGTTTGCCAGAATCAGCACCAAGATCGCTCCGGTGCAAGGCCGCAGGCCGATCGAGAAGATCATGGCCGCTAGCGAGCTAAGAGAACCGCGGTTGGAGATTTGCGACGTTTTAGGCGTATGGCTGTGGCCGCACGATCCGCCGGCATGAGCCATTTGCGGATCGCGCGCATACTGCAAGAGGCGCCGCGTCGCCACGCCCGCGAGGATCAGCCCGAGCAGGATGATCAAGGCGTAGCTCGTCATCTCGAGCTGTCCCGCGATTCCGGCCGCTCCGCGTACGCCCGCGCCGATGATAGCGAGGATGACCTCGATAATCACGATGGCCGTGATGCCTTGCATCAGCGCTGCAAGAACTGAGAGGATGAGCGAGCGTCGGATTTCGCCCTCATGGGTCATCAAGTAGGTGGAGATCACGAGCTTGCCATGACCCGGCCCGGCTGCGTGCAGCACACCATAGGCGAAGCTCAGCCCGATCAGAACCCAGGCCTCGCGAGCGCCGTGCTGGGAAGCGAGCTGCGTTGCTTCCGCGAGACTCCCCTGAAGTTCGCGCTGTATGGCTTGGATATTGGCGAGGATCAGCCGCCAAGTGTCGTTGAACAAGATGAGCGCTACCAACCAGAGTCCGACGATTGTCACGGCGAGCAGGACCGGCAGTGCGAGGGCGCGCAGAGTGGGAGTCATGGGTGCTGGCTGCATTCCAGGCGAACCCGCTGAGCGAACATTTCGCCGAGCGTTTCGGGGCCTGTGGCTCCGCGATCGAGCGCCTGAGCCAAGCTGATAGCCTCGGAGGTTGGCGCAGCCTCCTCCACATTAGCACGGCAGTCCGCCGCGAGCGCGTCGTCGAGGCGAGCTTGGGCCGGCTCGGCATATGCGATGTCGATATAGTAGGTCGGATCGAAGACCGCGTAGGAGAAACGCCCTGTTCGGGGGTCGATGGGCTCTGCCAGCGGCACTATGAAACGCATCCACAACTTACCAGCCTCGAAGCCCGTCTCGAACCGCTCGACGGTGGCGATCTCGAGCTTTCCGCCATCGAGCCGTAGGTCGGTGAAATAATCGAACGGCCTAAGGTTTTCGAGGTTTGAACGCCCAAGCGCGAGGAGCTTTTCCTCGTCGATGCCGAAGCCTTCGGTGCGCATTTCTTTGACGACGAAGGCCGTATAAAACAAGTCGAACAGCCAGTAGACCTCGAGCCCTTTGACCCGGTTGGCCGAGTCCATCACAGGGCGGGTTTCGAGCTCAATCCAGAAATGCGGGTGAGCCTGTATGCGCTCCGGTAGGACCGCGAGCGTAATCACGAACAGCGTCGCCATGGCGAGCAATTGTGAATGTCTGACCACGTACAGGCTCCGCTATTTCCTGAAAGCGCTCACAGTACTCGGACGCACGAGTGTGCCGGAATAACTTTACGCAAATTGTACACTGGAATTGGGTCGGTACTGAGGCGTGACTACTCCGCTGCTTTCTTCTCGCGCAGGCCCGGATCGGGCGGGCGATTCATGCCGAAATACTCCTCGTTCGGCAGCATACCGAGGCCATGAGTCATCCGGTTCGTGTAGTTGAAGTAGGCTGCCGTGTCGGTCACCTCGAAGATTTCCTTCGAGCCCAGTCCGACATCCATCAGCTTCTGACGGTCGGCGTCGCCCACCACGGACGGGTTCGCGGTCAGCTTGAAGGCATAGTCAAGGATCGCGCGCTGCCGCTCAGTCAGATTCGCCTCGCGGTAGTTCACCATCAGGATGTCGCCCAGTACTGGGTCTTCGGAGAGCTCGCGCACGGCTTGGCTGTGGGACGTGATGCAGTAGACGCAATGGTTTTGAGACGAAACGACGACGGCTATCATTTCGCGCTCAAGCCGAGTCAACAGGGCGTCTTCGCCGAGCATCAGCTCGTTGTACTTGCCGATGAAGGTACGGAGCTTCTCAGGCCGCAGCGAGAAGGCGCGGATCACGTTAGGGATCAGGCCCAGCTTCTCCTGACAGACGTGCATGTATTTCTGCAGATCCTCGGGCAAATTGGCCGCATCGGGTATCGGTAGCTTCGATATATGCTGCAGCTGGTCGGGGGTCTCGCGCTTCTTCTTGGCCATGGGGATGCTCCGGAGGGTAGCTTTTGTATCGGCGATTATAAGCCGCCGCGGTTGTGCCACCAAAGGTGTCAAATGCAGGCTTGATTCCCGTATTTCACAAAGACTGAGAAAAGATGCCTCGATCAAGTCCGGGCATGATGATGGTGGTTGGTTGTCTAGCCCTACCGTGCCAGCGGCGCTTGGGAACCCAGGCTGCCGATCTGGGCGCGCTGGCGCAGCAGGTGGTCCGCGATGACGCAGGCCATCATGGCCTCGCCCACTGGCACGGCGCGGATTCCTACGCATGGATCATGTCGCCCCTTGGTGGACACTTCGATGTCACCGCCGTCGCGGCTGACCGTGTTGCGCGGAGTCTGGATCGAGCTGGTCGGTTTGACCGCGAAGCGCACCACCAGATCTTGGCCGGTGGTGATCCCTCCGAGCGCGCCGCCAGCGTTGTTTGAACCGAAGGCGACACCCGTGCTGTCCATGTGCATCTCGTCGGCATTTTCCTCGCCGGTGAGCGCCGCGGCGCTCATTCCGGCGCCGATTTCGACGCCCTTGACCGCGTTAATAGTCATCATCGCGGCGGCGAGGTCGGAATCGATCTTGCCGTAGACGGGTTCGCCTAGGCCGACGGGCACACCCTCGGCGACGATCTCGATTACCGCACCAACCGATGAGCCTGCCTTGCGGATATCGTCGAGGTAGTTCTCCCATTGGCCGGTCATCCTCGGGTCCGGGCACCAGAATGGGTTATCCTCGATCGTACCCCAGTCCCAGTTGGCTCGGTCGATCGCCATGGTGCCGATCTGCACCAGCGCACCGCGAAGGGTAACGCCGCCGGGCACGAGATGCCCGATGACCTTGCGGGCCAGCGCCCCTGCTGCCACGCGGCTCGCGGTCTCGCGTGCGGACGAGCGCCCGCCGCCGCGATAGTCGCGGATTCCGTATTTGGCGTCGTAGGTGTAGTCGGCGTGGCCCGGTCGGTATTTCTGCGCGATCTCGGAATAGTCCTTGGAGCGGGCATCTATATTCTCAATCATCATCGAGACCGGCGCACCGGTTGTCTGGCTCTCGAACACGCCGGAGAGTATCTTCACCGCATCCGGCTCCTTGCGCTGGGTGGTGAAGCGGGACTGGCCGGGGCGACGACGGTCGAGCCAGCTCTGGATATCGCTCTCGTCAAGCGGCACGCACGGCGGCACGCCGTCGACGACGACGCCGATGGCGGGCCCGTGGCTTTCGCCCCAGGTGGTAAACCGAAAAATCTGGCCGAAGCTGTTGCCGACCATGGCAGGTGCTCCTGTTTTTGTACTTACGCGTCGTCGGGCTTGAGGCTGGACAGCAGGTCAGCGACCTCGGCCGCCTCGTCGACCGCGACCATGCCGACCACATTATAGCCGCTATCGACATGATGGGTCTCGCCGGTCACGCCCGCGCCGAGATCGCTCAGCAGATAGAGGCCCGCGCCACCAACCTGGTCGATGGTGACGTTGCGCTTGAGGGGCGCATTCAGCTCGTTCCATTTTAGGATGTAGCGGAAGTCGCCGATGCCGCTCGCAGCCAGCGTCTTGATGGGGCCGGCAGAAATAGCGTTGACCCGGATGCCCGCACCGCCAAGATCGACGGCCAGGTAGCGCACGCTCGCCTCGAGCGCGGCCTTGGCTACGCCCATGACGTTGTAGTGCGGCATCACCCGCTCGGCGCCGGAATAGGTGAGGGTCAGCAGGCTGCCGCCATTAGGCATGATCGCCGATGCACGTTTGCAGACATCTGTGAAAGAAAAGCAGGAGATATCGAGGGAGCGCTGGAAGTTCGTGCGGCTGGTGTCGACATACTTCCCCTTGAGCTCGTCCTTGTCGGAGTAGGCGATAGCGTGGACGATGAAGTCGAGCTTGCCCCAAGTCTTCTCGATCTGTGCGAAGACGGCGTCCATGCTAGCCTCGTCGGTGACGTCGCAGGGTAGTACCATCGACCCGCCGACGGACTCCGCAAGTGGGCGCACGCGCTTCTCGAGTGCCTCGCCCTGAAAGGTGAAGGCCAGCTCCGCGCCATGCTCGGCCGCCATCCGGGCGATGCCCCAGGCGATCGACCGGTCGTTCGCGACCCCCATGATGAGACCGCGCTTACCGGCCATTAATTGCTCTACACCGCCCATGAAATCCCCGTTGCTCCTACCCGCACCGCGTTTGGCGGCATCCTACACCAACCCGGTGGTGCGGCAAGGCCGCCACACGGCCTCGCGGGGGATGCAGTTTTTTTTTGTTCTGATAGGGTTAGACGTTTCGCACGAGGGTAGGCATGGACGAGAAACGACTCATAATAATCCGCGCAGATATAGCGCGCGTCTTGTCCGCGTGATTTTCAGAGACACATTGTACTCATGTCCGTAAGCAATCCATTCCTTCAGTTTGCTGACTGGTTCGACGAGGCTGTTGCAGCCGAGCCGGGCCTGCCTGAGGCGATGACCCTCGCCACCGTCTCGCCCGCTGGCCACCCGTCGACCCGCATGGTTCTGCTCAAGGCCCACGATGCGCGCGGCTTCGTGTTTTACACGAACTTCAATAGCGCCAAGGGCAGGGATCTCCTCGCCAACCCCAACGCGTCCCTGTGCTTCCACTGGAAGTCGCTGGGCCGCCAGGTGCGCATCGACGGCGCCGTACTGTCCGTCAAGGACGCCGAGGCCGACGCCTATTTTGCTGGCCGGCCGCGGGGTAGCCAGATCGGGGCGTGGGCGTCCGAACAATCTGTGCTGGTCGAAAGCCGCGATGCCCTCGAGGTGCGGGTCCGCGAAGTCACGGCGAAATATGAGGGACAGAATGTCCCGCGGCCGCCTCACTGGTCTGGCTTCCGACTGACGCCGGCCCGGATTGAGTTCTGGCAGGACCGCCCCGATCGTCTACACGACCGCCTCGTCTTCGAGCGCAACGGACCGGGCTGGCGTAAGATTCGGCTGCAGCCCTAGTCGATTTTGCGGATGGCTGTGGCTAAATAGTCATTTGATCCATACCAACTCTGATTCGTCACAGAGCTGTCATCTTTCTACTTGTGCAAATACGGTTGGCGGCGCTGGTGGAGGAAGAAATGCTGACGCGTGAAGGCTTTCTTGCTCTGGTTTGGGTTGACGGAGGGTGAAGTTGTGGCGATCGCCGAAAGCGGGCGTGAGCACGAGGTGGTCGCCATAGCGATGGACTCGTATTTCCGTAAAACGCCCTATTGTGATCTAAGCATCCAGCGAAAGATTGTTGAGGTCTTAAAGGTTGCCTGGCAAAGCGGTACCATAGCGCGTTTGTTCTGGCTGGCAGGCGTCTAGCGCCACTTTGTTGAGCATCATTTGCACAACTGACTGGCCTTCGGCCTAGCCTGACTACTTTCCATTGCCACCGGGGTGTATTACCAAGAACGGCATGAACGACAGACGCCGTAGCCTGATTTTGACCGGTGCGAGCCGTGGTATCGGCCACGCGACTGTGAAGCGTTTTTCCGACGAGGGCTGGCAGCTCATAACTTGTTCGCGCGATCCGGTGCCGGCCCATTGCGAACGCGACCCCAACTGGACCTCGCACATCCCCACGGACCTTAGCGCCCCCGAAGATGTAGAGCGCTTCGTCGACGAGGCCAATGCCCTACTAGGTGACGCACCGCTAAACGCGCTGGTGAATAACGCCGCCGTGTCACCAAAGGCGGATTTTCAGGAGCGCCTTGGCTGCCTGAATGGACCGCTTGATGACTGGCGGGAGGTCTTTCAGCTGAACTTCTTTACGCCGCTGGCTCTAGCGCGCGGTTTTGCGCCGGCGCTTGCGCGGGCGGGTAAGATGGACGAGGACGCACCGAATACCTTCACCAGAGAGTGTGGTGCGTCGATCGTGAACATCACATCAATCGCTGGGCATGCGATCCACCCCTTTGCCGGCTCCGCCTATTCTACGTCGAAAGCGGCCCTTTCTGCGCTGACCCGCGAGATGGCGGTCGAGTTTGCCGGCTTGGGGGTGCGGGTGAACGCCGTTGCGCCTGGTGAGATCGAGACCGAGATGGTGGGCGACGAGTATGAGCCGTTGGTGAACCGGATCCCGATGCACCGGATGGGTGCGGCGGAGGAAGTCGCGTCCGCAGTTTATCAGCTCTGCAGTCCCGATTTCTCCTATGTCACCGGGACCGAGATTTTCATCACCGGTGGCCAGCACCTCTATTGAATGAAAGCAACTGGAGGAGAACAATCCATGCCGATCGAAGTCATTCGTCCCAAGAAGGAAGATGTTCTGAAGTGCGTTGCGCGCTTCAATGACCTTACGTCCACCGACAAGGGTTTGCCGGATCAGCCGGTTGAGGGATTCCATCGCGACTTTCGCAACGTACTCGGGTTCGAGCAGCCTCAGGGTTCGGAGACCTATTCGCCAATTGGTGATGACGCCAAGCCCCATATCAGTCACCTGAAGGCCGGTTTCGGCATGGCCTATGTGTCCGCGCGGCCGAGCCAGGGCGTGATGATGCACACCCACGACACGAATGAATCCTTCGTCGTCATGGAGGGCACTTGGATGTTCGAGTGGGAGGGAGTGGATGGCGATGATCATGTCATCCTCGAGGAACAGGATATTGTTTCTTTCCCGCCAGGAATCCAGCGACGCTTCGAGTGCCAGTCCGCACGCGAAGGCAAAGAACAGGGCATGATTCTAGGGGTGATAGGCGGCGATACGCCTGGCGCAGAATTTTCGCCGGAATCTGTGGAGCGCCTTAAGGCTGCCGGAACGTGGCCGGAGGCGGCCGAATAGGCTGACGAGTAGCCGTCCAGCATATTTGTTCAGGGCAATCTTGTGCTCGCTTGTTGGTATATTCTTCGCGGCAATTTGATGTGGAGGAGACCAAATCAATTACGGCCCAAACGCGCAAACCTACGCGGGAAGATGTCCTAAAATGCTTCGCCCGTTTCGACGAGATCGATGCGTTGCATGGTGGCCTGCCCGACAATAAGGTCGACGGCCACTACCTTGCATTCCGCAATAAGCTCGGGTTTGCCCAGCCGTAAGCCGGCGTGTGGGTCTTCTAGGCAATTTTCGGCGGCAACACGCCGAACGTAGAATGGTCGCCGGAAGCGGTCGAGCAGCTGAACGCCGCCCGCGTCTCACTGGACGCCGCTGAGTAGGCAGGTTCAACCGGTCGGGCTGACCTTCTCGAGCCAGTCGAGTCGGGCCTCGACCTGGGCGAGTTCGAGGTCAAGCCACGCGTCGAATTGGCCTGGCTCCCTTCCGTAGCGCTTTTTCAGGTCTAGCAGGCGGGCATGTTCCGTCTCGCTGATCTCGCGGATGCGCTCGACCTGATCCTGTATGTCCTCGTTCGTTAGGAGATGCAGGAAGCGGAGCTTCAGGGCGAAGACGAGTTGCGAGTTGCCGTCGACCGGGCTGCGCAGGTTCGAGGTCATCAGTTCACGCAGTTCGTCGTGTCCGGCATCGGTGAGCCCGAGAATTTCCTCGTCGGGCGCAGTGTTGCCATCGCTGGTTAGTGGTTTGACCAATCCTTCTGTACGCAACACCTCGATCGACAGGCCCATCATGTCCAGAGACGGCCCGACGATGCGGCTCGCGAAGGTGCGGACCTCGCGAGCTAGGCCGGCATAGCTGTGTGGCTGCATGGCGAGCGTGCCGAGCATACAGAGGCGCAGGGCCTCGGTGGGTATGAGAGTCTTGTCGCGATACATGCGCGGCCGTCGGTCAGGCCGCGGAGCGAAGGTTCAGGCGCGTCCAAACATCCTCAAAAGCCGCGATCAGCGCGTCCATCATTTCGTCGTCATGTAGCGGCGTGGGTGCGATCCGCAGCCGCTCGGTCCCCCGCGGAACGGTGGGGAAATTAATCGGCTGTACATAGATTCCATGCCGATCTAGCAACAGGTCGCTCGCGACCTTGCAAAGCGCGGCGTCGCCGACGAAGACCGGTACGATATGGCTGACTGACGGCATTACCTCAATGCCCGCCGCCGCGAGCCGGCGCTTAAGGGTCGCCGCACGCTCCTGATGGCGCTCGCGGAGCGAATTGTCGGCCTTGAGGACCCGAACCGCGGCACGTGCGCCGGCCGCGACATGCGGCGGCAGGGAAGTCGAGAAGATGAAGCCCGCGCCGTTCGACCGAACGAAGTCGACCAGGTTCGCCGAGGCGGCGATGTAGCCGCCGACATTGCCGAAGGCCTTGCCGAGCGTGCCCTGTACGATATCGATCTGGTCCATCAGTCCCTCGCGCTCGGCCACGCCCGCGCCGCGCAGCCCATACATGCCGACGGCATGGACTTCGTCCACGTAGGTGAGCGCGTTGTGCTTCTTCGCGACGGTGACGATCTCGGCGATCGGCGCGATATCGCCGTCCATCGAATAAACGGATTCAAAGGCTACTAGCTTGGCCCGGTCGGAGCCCGCCGCCGCGAGGAGCTCATCCAGATGTGCCGGGTCGTTATGCCGGAAGATCACCTTCTCCGACCGCCCGTGGCGGATGCCCTCGATCATCGAGTTGTGGTTTAGCGCGTCCGAAACCACGAGACAGTCGGGTAGCATCGAGGCGAGCGTTGACAGAGCCGTCCAGTTCGCTACATAGCCCGAGGTGAAAAGCAGCGCCGCCTCCTTGCCGTGCAGGTCGGCGAGCTCTTCCTCGAGTAGGACATGATAGTGGTTGGTGCCGGAGATGTTGCGCGTGCCGCCGGCGCCGGCGCCGCATTTCTCCAGCGCCTCGTGCATTGCGGCAAGCACGTCTGGATGCTGACCCATCCCCAGATAGTCGTTGGCACACCACACGGTGATTTTCTGGGTGCCGTCGTCGATGTAGCGCACTGCGCACGGGAAATCCCCGGATGTGCGCTCCAGATCCGCGAATTCGCGGTACCGCCCTTCGGCCCGCAGGCCATTGAGGTTGTTGGCAAAAAATTGCTCGTAGTCCATGAGCCGGGTTCCATGTTCCGGACTCGACGGAGGGGTAAGCCACCGACGCTCGTATATTCACTGGAATATAGCAGTCGCGCGGGATATTTCCATCGCGGCGGCTTGCCGCAGCGGCGGGCCGGGCACCCGTCAGGCGGGCATCCCGGGCGGCGGATCACAGGGTGCAGTCTGCATCTTGGCCGGGATCGAGATCTCGATCAGGTCGAACATATCCGATGTACCGGTCTCGTTATGCGGCACGCCCCCGGGAATGTATATGGAATCCCCGGGCTCCAGATGAACCGTACCGTCGGCAAAGGCGAGATCGAGCCAGCCGTCAAGCATGTAGACGAACTGCCCCTCGCAGATATGCGTGTGCCAGCCCGTCGGCTCGACGAGGCCTTGCTTGGCGCGGGTAATTTGGATCCGTATCTTACCGTCGCTGGCTTCCTGAGTGCCGAGATCAATGTACTCGAAGAAGTTCCGCCGCCCCTCGACAAATTGCGGCTCGTCCTTGCGGCGCACCTCGTAACCGGGTGTCTCCGCGTCATCCATTACGATTACTTCACTCATGAGATTTTCCCCCTGTCGGTGTCTTGGTGGTCTTGCATGCGAGCCCGAACGCAATTTTGCTATACAAGTCCCTCGGCCTGTACATGCTCCCAGGTCTCGTTGAGGGCCTTCGAGAAGCGCTCCATGCACACGGCGATCTGACTCTCCGTAATGATTAGTGGCGGGCACAGGGCG
>PBPM01000108.1 GCA_002724635.1 Rhodospirillaceae bacterium | reverse complement strand
GTTGGCCATGTTCTCGACCGCGATCTTCAGGAAGCCCTCGGCCACCTCGAAGGAGTTCCGGGTGTCACCCGTGGCCGTGCAGATGTCGTCGGTTAGAGCTGCGAATTTCGCGCGCACGGCCGCAGCATCCAGCGGGGTATCTTGGTTCGGCCCGAAGACCGACGGGAAATGTTCCGGCTGTAGCTTGCCCAACATCACGTTACAGTCGGTCACTGTCAGCGGACCGCCTTTACCGTAGCTGGCCGGCCCAGGGTCGGCGCCCGCGCTCTCGGGCCCGACGCGATAGCGCGCGCCGTCGAACGAACAGATCGAGCCGCCACCGGCCGCGACTGTATGGATTTGCATCATCGGCGCGCGCATCCGCACGCCAGCAACCAGGGTCTCGAAGGCCCGCTCGAGCTCGCCGTTGTAATGGGTCACGTCGGTCGAGGTCCCGCCCATGTCAAAGCCGATCATGGCGTCAAAGCCGGCTGCCTCGCTGACCTGCACCGCACCCACCACGCCGCCCGCGGGACCGGACAAGATTGCATCCTTGCCTTGAAACATTCGCGAGTTGGTCAGCCCGCCGTTCGATTGCATGAACATTAGGTTCACGTCACCCAGTTCGCCGGCGACCCGGTCCCTATAGCGGCGCAGGATCGGCGAGAGATAGGCGTCCACCACCGTCGTGTCACCGCGCCCTACCAGCTTTATCAGTGGACTCGTCTCGTGGCTAACAGAGACCTGAGAGAAGCCGATATCGTGCGCGATCTCGGCGCAGAACTTCTCATGATCGGGCATCCGATAGCTGTGCATGAAGGCGATCGCGACCGCGCGGATGCCGTTGTCGTAGGCGGACTGTAGGCCTGCGCGCGCGGTCTCCGTGTCGAATGGGACAACTACCTCGTCACGCGCATTCACCCGCTCGTCAACCTCGATGACGGCTTCATAAAGCTGTTCGGGGAGAACGATGTGCCGATCGAACAGCCGCGGGCGTGCCTGATAGCCGATGCGCAGCGCATCGCGAAATCCGCGCGTGATCGCGAGTGCTGTGCGGTCGCCCTTCCGCTCGAGCAGCGCGTTGGTGGCGACGGTCGTGCCCATCTTGACCGCGCCGATCTTGCCCGATGGAATCGCATCGCCGGATGCGAGGCCGAGCACGTCGCGGATACCCTGAACTGCCGCGTCAGCGTAATGCTCGGGATTGTCAGATAGGAGCTTGTGGGTACGTAGCGAACCGTCCGGCGCCCGCCCGACAATATCGGTGAACGTGCCGCCCCGGTCTATCCAAAATTGCCAACCACTATTATTATCTACTTGTTTTTGTTGATCTTTGTTCATTGCTTTAATGGCTATCGCCTTCCAAATGAATGGATAGAAATGGAACTCTTAGGTAGCGCAATCATAGCAATCTTACTTTTCGTTGTTTTCATACTGCCAATAGGTGCCTTCGCATGTTCACTTGTGCGTTGCGTTTTGGGCTGCGCTGATGATTTGAAAGTGCCTAAGCAGATGACTTCAATATTCGGCGTCAGACTGGTTAGTCGCGGAGTGAAAGTCAAAGGTGTGTACGAGGCATATCCGCAAGCTGTCTCGCCTGCCATTTCGCCGGCGCGGGTTTTTGGTTTAAACGTCTCCCATGAGCATCTGGGGCAAGGTTCTAGGCGGCGCGGCCGGGTTCGCAATTGGCGGGCCACTCGGCGCATTGATCGGCGCCGGGGCGGGCCATCTCGTGGACAAGGCCCGCGCGAGCGCGTTCGCCGCGGTCGTGGACGACGACCCCACCAAGCAGGTCGGCTTCACCAT
Organism: Rhodospirillaceae bacterium; assembly: GCA_002724635.1. Classification (GTDB taxonomy): domain Bacteria; phylum Pseudomonadota; class Alphaproteobacteria; order UBA6615; family UBA6615; genus UBA8079. The sequence continues at coordinate 117,559 of PBPM01000108.1, read as the reverse complement.
CGCCGTGATCGCGCTGGGTGCGAAGCTCGCCAAGGCCGACGGCGTGGTCACTCCAGACGAGATCCGGGCGTTCCGCCGTGTCTTTAAGGTCGCTCCAGAGGAATCCTCGAACGTCGCCCGGGTTTTCAACATGGCCCGTAAGTCGACCGCCGGCTACGAACCCTACGCAAAGCAGGTCGCGGGTATGTTTCGCTACAACCCGGCTGTCCTCGAGGAGCTGCTCAACTGTCTTTTCATCATTGCCAAGGCCGACGGCAGCGTGCACGAGGACGAACTCGCCTATCTTCAAAATGTTTCGGCCATCTTCGGATTCAGCGAAGGAGACTTCGTGCGCATCCGCGAGGAGAATATCGGGTTTGACGGGGCCGATCCCTATACCATCTTGGGCGTCGCCCACGACGCCGACGACGACGCGGTCAAGTCTGCCTACCGCAAGCTCGTCCGCGAAAACCATCCCGATACGCTGATCGCTCAGGGCATGCCCGAGGAATTCGTCGAGGTCGCTAACGAGAAGTTGGCAACCGTGAACGCTGCCTACGACAAGATTTGCGCCGCGCGCGGGATCAAGTAGCCGCAGCGTAGTCCCATGGCCGTCGACCCCCCCGTCATTACGCTGAAGAATGCCGCCGTCGGTTTCGGTGGCACGCCTCTGTTCACCAACGCGGAGCTGTTGGTCACGCACGGCATGCGCGCCTGCCTAGTCGGGCGCAACGGCACCGGTAAGTCGACGATCATGAAGCTGCTCGCGGGCCTGGTCGAACCCGACGCGGGCGACCTCTACGTTCAGCCCGGCCTGACGATCGGATACCTGCCCCAAGATATCCCTCTGCCCGCCGACATGTCGGTCGCGGACTTCATCGCTAGGATGGGTACCAAGCTGGGCATGAGCTACGAAATGGCTCCGCGCCATACGGTTGATGCCGCCCTGTCCCGGGTCGACATTGACGGCAAGCGGAGCGTCGACAGCCTGTCAGGCGGCGAGGCCCGCCGCGCTGCCCTCGCCGGCGCCTTCCTCGGCGACCCAGACGTTCTGCTGCTCGACGAGCCGACCAACCATCTCGACCTGCCTACTATCGAGTGGCTGGAGCGCGAACTGGTCGACCGCAGGAAGACGCTGATCACCATCAGCCATGACCGGGCGTTCCTCGAGGCGATGACCACCGACACCTTCTGGCTGCATCGCGGCACTCTGCGCCATAACGCGTCCGGCTACGCCGCCTTCGAGGACTGGACCGAGCAGGTCGCAAACGCCGAGGTGCGCGCGGCGCAGAAACTCAACCAGAAGCTCAAGGCCGAGGCGCGCTGGCTCGAGCGCGGGGGGACGGCGCGCCGCCGGCGCAACCAGGGCCGACTCGCCCGCCTCGAGACCATGCGGGCCCAGCGCAAGGCGCTGCTCACCGGCCAAGACCTAGTCCAGCTCGAAGCTGACGCCGGCCCAATCGGCAGCCGGCTCGTCGTCGAGTGCGAGGGTCTCTGCAAGTCCTTCGGCGACGACGTCATCATCGACAAATTTTCGACCCGCATCCTGCGCGGCGACCGAGTCGGTCTTGTCGGCCCGAACGGCGCCGGCAAGACGACCCTGCTCAAGCTGCTGATCGGCGAACTGGAGAAGGATTCCGGCCGGCTCCGCCTTGCCAAGAACATGTCGCTGGCCTTCTTCGACCAAGCCCGCGAGCAACTCGATCCCAACGACACGCTCTGGCAGGCGCTCGCGCCCCGGGGCGGGGACTCGATCAACGTGCGCGGTCGCCAGCGCCACGTTGTGGCCTACCTGCGTGACTTCCTGTTTGACGACAAGCAGGCCCGCGCGCCCATCGCGACCCTGTCGGGCGGCGAGCGCAACCGTTTGCTGCTGGCCAAGATCCTCGCCCAGCAATCCAATCTGCTGGTCCTCGACGAGCCGACCAACGACCTGGACGCCGACACGCTGGACGTACTGCTCGAGATGCTCGACAGCTATGAGGGTACGGTCCTGCTCGTCAGCCACGACCGCGATTTTCTCGACCGGGTCGTCAACTCGACCATCGCGGTCGAGGGCGGCGGGCATGTGCGCGAGTATCCGGGCGGCTATTCCGACTATCTGCACCAGCGAAAGCGTGCCGGAACGTCGACCACGAAGACGTCCGCGAAGACGACAACGCGTGCTGACCCTGCGAAGCATCGCAAGAAGGCATCTTCGGCGGTCGCGAAGAAACTGTCCTTCAAGGAAGAGCATGAGCTCGGCGCGCTGCCCCACCGGATCAATGCGCTCGAACACGCGAAAGCCGAACTCGAGAAGGTGCTCGCCGACCCCGAGCTGTTTGCCCGCGACGCGGCAGCCTACGAGACGGCCGCCGGCAAGCTCGCAGAGGTTCAGGCGGCGATCGGCGCGGCGGAGGATCGCTGGCTCGACCTCGAGTCCCTGCGCGAGAGCCTAGAACGTGCAAATGACGCGGGGGCAGAGCAATGATCACAGATTTCACCTCGCCCAACTGCGGCCCGCGGAAGCCCGAACAGGGTCATGCTCCGGAGATCGACACGCTCGTGATCCACTACACCGGCATGATGCCGACACTGCGCGCCCGCGACTGGCTGTGCGACCCGGCCTCGGGGGTGAGTGCCCATTACCTTGTCGACGAGAACGGCACAACCTGGCGCCTGGTGGATGAGGCAGACCGCGCCTGGCACGCGGGTGTGGGCTGCTGGCGCGGCTGGCGCGACATAAACTCGCGTTCGATCGGTATCGAGTTGTCGAATCCTGGGCACGACTATGGCTATCGGGACTTCCCTGACACCCAGATCGGGGCGCTCATCGACTTAGCGGGCGATATTCTCGCCCGCTACCCTATCCCGGCCCGCAACGTGGTGGCCCACTCCGACATCGCCCCCAACCGCAAGATCGATCCTGGCGAACGTTTCCCTTGGGCCCGCCTCGCCGCATCCGGCATCGGCCTGTGGCCCCCGACGGACGCCGCGGTCGACGACGGGATGCCCCTGATCGACGCGCCGATGGTCGCGCTATCGGAGATCGGCTACGACACGGACCAGCAGACCGAAGCGACAATCGTCGCGGCCTTCCAACGCCGCTTTCGCCCGGCACGCTTCGACGGCGTGCTCGACGTTGAGACACGCATGCGGATATTCCAAGTGCACAGCCTAGTTGCGACTTCGAGCAGTTCGGCATAAGCATGGCATGCGTTAGGCGGTCGGATGGCCGCGCGAGGGCAATGGGGAAACCCGTCCACGTGAGGAAAGTCCGGGCTCCAAGGAAGCACGGTGCCGGTTAACGGCCGGCGGGGGCAACCCCAGGGAAAGTGCCACAGAAAGCAAACCGCCCGCCTTCGGGCTGGCAAGGGTGAAAGGGTGCGGTAAGAGCGCACCGCGCCCCCGGCAACGGGGGTGGCAGGGTAAACCCCACCGGGAGCAAGACCGAATAGGGGCGACACATGGCGCGCTTCCGCGTCGTCGCCCGGGTAGGTCGCGCGAGGCGTCCGGCAACGGGCGTCCCAGATGAATGGCCATCTCCCGCTTATGCGGGGACAGAACCCGGCTTACAGGCCGCCTGACGCATTTTTCCACCTAATCTGACAGCTCTTCCGCGTCTAGCCTTTCGGTTCTCGCACCCAAGAAAAGAACATTCCAAGAACAAAGTTCCGCCACTTTATGCGCCGATCCTTCTTTTGCGGGTCGCGAGGCGTTCATTCATGGCAAATACGCGATTACTTGGCGGCGCAAATCGCTTCCATGCAGCACTCTGATTTTTCGTCGTTTTTACTTGTTTTGGCGTTGACGAACCAATTTATCCCATGATATCCCAAATAATCCCATTTAGGCGCGTGCGCCGGGGCAAGAGGGAGATCAGGAGCTGCCGGGTTTTTCCGGCAGCGGGCGGAAACAATGGCGATGTTCTTGTCGACCACCACCAACAAGGTCGACCGCAAGGGACGGGTGTCCGTTCCTGCGGCTTTTCGTACTGTTCTGGCAAGGCAGTCGTTCCAAGGCATAGTTGCGCTCCCGTCCTTCAAGCATCCCGCCGTCCAGTGCGGCGGGATCGACTGGATGGAGAAGCTCGGTGCCGGCGTCGATGCGTACGACATGTTTTCGGACGAACACGACACGCTGACCGCCGCGCTCTTCGCCAACGCTCAACAGCTGGCCTTCGACGGGGAGGGCCGGGTTATTCTGCCAGAGCCCCTTATCGATCATGCGGGCCTGTCCGATAAGGCTGCCTTCGTCGGTCGCGGGCCGTTGTTTGAAATCTGGAATCCCGAGGCCTTCGCTGACTATCAGTCCGAAGCCGTTCGTCAGGCCGCCGAGAAGGGGCTGACTTTGCGTCCGGGCAGCCCGCCTGGCATTGACGGAGGACAAGCGTGACGGCGGCGCAATCATCGCGTCACCCCATCACATCCGGAGTCTCGGTGACTCCCGGGCACACATCGGTGCTCCTCGAAGAAGTCCTGACTGCGCTCGCACCCCGCGACGGGGGTATCTATGTCGACGGCACGCTGGGCGGCGGGGGCTACACGCGCCGCATTCTGGAGACGGCGGACTGCACGGTCTGGGGCATCGACCGAGACCCCGACGCGATCGCCCGGAACGCCGATCTTGTAGCGCAATACGCAGGACAACTGCACCTATTGGCCGGGCGCTTCGGCGACATGGACTCCCTCCTGCGTGAAAAAGGGGTCTCGGCGGTCGACGGCGTTGCCCTCGACCTCGGCGTCTCATCGCCGCAGATCGATACGCCCGAGCGCGGCTTTTCCTTCGCTAGTGACGGCCCGTTGGACATGCGCATGGAACGCGCGGGCGAGTCTGCCGCTGATGTGGTGAACACGGCCAACGAGGCCGACCTCGCACGAATCTTACGCGAGCTCGGCGAAGAGCGTCACGCAAAACGCATCGCGCGCGCGATCGTCGCCGCACGCAGTAACGGCGAAATTGCGACGACCGGCCAGCTCGCGGACATTGTACGGACGGCCATCCCCACGTCGCGCAGCACTCACATCGACCCCGCGACACGCACCTTCCAGGCGCTGCGCATCCATGTGAACGACGAACTGGGCGAGCTGCAGCGCGGGCTCGTCGCCGCCGAGCGCATCCTGCGTCCTGAAGGCCGACTCGCCATTGTCTCCTTTCATTCTCTCGAGGACCGCCGGGTGAAGTCGTTCCTGCGCACACGCAGCGGCGGCGGCGGCCGCGGGTCGCGCCACTTTCCCGACCGGCCGGCACGTCATGCGCCGGCCTGGCTCTTGGTGTCGCGCCGAGCCATCCGGCCCGGGGATGGCGAAATCAAAAATAACGCGCGCGCGCGATCAGCGCGCCTGCGCGTGGCAGAACGCACCGCAGAACCCTCTTGGGGCGGCGAAGAATCGGCCGCGGTGGGAGGTGCCGGATGATCCGCCCAACATCCCTCATCCTTATGGTGCTTGTCGCCGCAGCCAGCGGTACGTTATTCCAGGTTGCCTTCGAGGTCTCGGAACTGGACGACGAGCTGGCGCAACTTAACCGCGACATTCGTGCTGACCGGGACGCCATCCACGTTCTGCGTGCTGAATGGAGCTTCCTAAACCAGCCCGGGCGGCTGGAAGAGCTTACCCGCCGACACTTAGACCTGCTGCCGACCTCCGGCTCCCAGATCGCGGGTACCGGTGCCATCCCCGTGACTACCCGGAACGAGTTGCCCGAGACGGCGGTATCTGACATCGCGGCTACCGTCATTCCCGCCGTGGCAGTCGCCGCGCCGAAGGCCAAGCCCGCTGCACCGGCACCGCATACAGCGGCAACAAAGGTAACCGCCAACACAGCAGCCGGTCGCGCCAACCTAGTGCGGTCGCTCGACGACGTGCTGCGCGAAGTGCTGACGACCTCGGCGAGTGCATCCGAGAGTGAATCGCGATGAACGGCCGGATCAGTTTCGAGAGCAGCAAGAAACAGGCAATCGAAACCGCCCGTACACGGCTGCTGGTGGGCGCCTCGCTGATGGCCGCGGCCTTCTTCGTTGTCGGCGTACGGCTGTTCGACTTGGCCGTCTTCAACGAGACAGAGGATCTGCGCCGCGCCGCGTCACGCGAGATCGCCCGGCCCGCCAGCATGACCCGGGCCGACATCGTTGATCGCAACGGCGTCCTGCTCGCCACCAGCCTGAAGACCGCATCCCTCTTCGCGAACCCGCGAAAGATCAATGAACCGTCGAGCGTGGCACGCCGCTTGGTCGATATTCTCCCCGATTTGAGCGAGGAAGTCGTTGCCGCCCGGCTCCACGCGGACAAGAGCTTCGTCTGGCTGCGCCGCAATCTCACGCCGCGCCAGCAGTTCGAAGTCAACCGGCTGGGCATTCCCGGACTCGACTTCGAACAGGAAGAGCGGCGCGTCTACCCGCATGGCCACCTCGCCGGACATATTGTCGGCTTCACCGATGTAGACAATGTGGGCCTGGCGGGCATCGAGAAGAGTATGGACGCCGCGATCGCCGGCGCCGAGATACCGCTGCAGCTGTCCCTCGATATCCGTGTGCAGCAGATCCTTCGGCAGGAGCTCTCCAGCCAGATCGAGAAGTTCAAAGCCATCGGCGGCGGCGGCATCGTCCTCGATGTCAACAGCGGCGAGGTCGTGGCGATGGTCTCGCTGCCCGACTTCGATCCCAACGCGTCCGGACAGGCGTCCGATGACACACGGTTCAACCGGATGACCCTCGGCGTCTACGAGCTCGGCTCGGTGTTCAAAATTTTCAACCACGCGATCGCGCTGGAAACCGGCGTCGCCTCCTTCGCCAGCCGTTATGATGCCACCAATCCGATCCGCGTCTCGCGTTTCACCATCTCGGACTTCCATCCCAAGAAGCGCTGGCTCTCGGTCCCGGAGATCTTTCAGCATTCGTCCAATATCGGCTCCGCCAAGATCGCAATCGACATCGGGTCGGAGGATCAGCGCCGGTATCTCGGCCGTCTCGGCCTCCTGCGACGCACAAGCATCGAGCTGCCAGAACAGGCGCAGCCGATATATCCAACGCGCTGGCGCGAGATCAGCGCGATGACGATCTCGTTTGGACACGGCATCGCGGTGAGTCCGCTCCATCTGGCGAGCGCCGTCGCCGCCACGGTCAACGGCGGCATCCTGCGCCCGGCGACGCTTGTTGGACATTACGCAAAGCGGTCAGACGGCATCCAGGTGTTCTCGGCCGAGACGTCCGACCGAATGCGCCGGCTTCTGCGCCTCGTGGTCGAAAACGGTACCGGCCGCAATGCCGACGCCGAGGGTTATCTGGTCGGCGGCAAGACCGGTACCGCCGAGAAACAGGTAAACGGCGCCTACAAGCGCAACGCGCTGATCTCGTCCTTCGTGGGCGTTTATCCGGTCACCGCCCCCCGCTTCCTCGTCTTCGCCATGCTCGATGAGCCCACGGGCATCAAGGAAAGCGACGGCTACGCCACCGGCGGCTGGACCGCTGCGCCGGTCGTGAAGGGCGTCGTTGCCCGCATGGCCCCGCTATTCGGCATCGCGCCGCTCGACGAAATAGCACCCAACATCCGCCAAGCCGCCAACATTAACGCGCAGCCGGCAATTGGGAACCGGTCAGATGCGGTTAACTGAACTGGCGTTCGATATAGCGATGGTCGATCCGCGAATGCACGACGCGGAGATCTTGGGTCTTACCGACGACAGCCGGCGGGTGCGCCCGGGATACTTGTTCGCGGCCCTGCCCAGCGCGTCGGCGAATTCGGGCGCTGATGGCCGTGACTTCATCGGCGATGCGATGGCCCGCGGCGCATCAGCGATCCTGGCGCCCGAGGGCACTCAGATCGATAATCTGGCCGAGAACACGCCCTGTCTGATCACTGACGAGAACCCACGCTGGCGGTTGTCTCAGTTCGCCGCCCGCTTTTACGAAATACAGCCCAAGCATGTGGTGGGCGTCACCGGCACCAACGGGAAATCCTCGGTCGCCGGCTTCGCGTGCCAGATCTGGCGCCTGCTCGGGCATACCTCTGGCGCTATCGGCACCCTTGGCGTGGACGCGGACGGTTTCAGGTTCGGGTCCAGTCTCACGACCCCGGATCCAGTCGCACTGCACTCTACCCTATCCCGGATGGCGACATCGGGCATAGATCACTTGGCGCTCGAGGCATCCTCCCACGGGCTTGAGCAGTACCGACTCGACGGGGTGCGGTTCGCCGCCGCCGCCTTCACCAATCTCAGCCGCGATCACCTCGACTATCACAGGAGCGAGGAGAATTACCTCAACGCGAAGATGCGCCTTTTCCGTCATCTGCTTCCGGTCGACGGCGCCGCTGTACTCAATGCGGACTCGACCCATTTCGAGACGTTCGCGGAGATTTGTCGCAGCGCTGGCCACCGCGTGCGCAGTTTCGGGATCCAGACCAGCGATATCCACATCGCCGACGTCTCGGCCCTGCCCGACGGGCTGCGGCTTTGCATCACCGTGAAGGACCAGAGCCTCGAGACGCGACTCAATCTGGTCGGCGGTTTCCAAGCCTACAACGTGCTCGCCGCCCTCGGCCTCGTGGCGGAGACCGGCACCGATATAGTCGATGCCTTCGCGACCCTTGCCCATCTGACGGGCGTTCGCGGCCGCATGCAACGCGTTGGCGCACTGGACAACGGCGCCCAAGTCTATGTCGATTACGCGCATACACCCGACGCCCTGCGAACCGCGCTGAGCGCAATCCGCCCCCATGTGGATGGGCGGCTACACTTGGTCTTCGGCGCCGGGGGCGATCGAGACCCTGGCAAGCGGCCGATCATGGGAGACGTTGCGGAGAAACAAGCCGACCGCGTCATCGTAACCGACGACAATCCGCGCCGCGAGGACCCCAAGACGATCCGCCGACAAATCCTTACAGGATGTTCCAGCGCGGACGATATCGGCGACCGCGCGGCTGCGATCCGCGCCGGCATTTTGGCACTCCAGGCAGGCGACATCCTTGTGATCGCAGGCAAGGGCCATGAGCAGGGCCAGATCGTGGGGCAAGAAACCCTTCCCTTCGATGACGTCTCGGTCGCCGCGGACATTCTTGCCGAACACGGTGGGGAGGTCGGGGCATGATGTCACCCCACCCCCTCTGGACGCGCGACGAGGTGCTCTCCGCCACCGGCGGAGTTGCCGGCCCCTCCGATGTGGACTGGCATGCCAGCGGCGTGTCGATCGACAGCCGCACCTGCCGGCCCGGCGACCTGTTCATCGCCTTCTCGGGGGAGAATCTCGACGGTCACGACTTCCTGCCGGACGCCTTCCGTGCCGGCGCCGCAGCCGCGGTCGTTTCTCGCGACATGGACTACGCGAGCCGGCCGCTGGTGCGGGTCGACGACGGGCTGCATGCCCTCAACAACCTAGGACGCGCAGCCCGCGACCGCTGCACGGCGCCGGTTGTCGCGGTTACCGGATCGGTAGGCAAAACCAGCACGAAAGAGGCGATAGGCCTCGCGCTCGGGGCGCTGGGAACAACCCATGCGACGCTCGGCAACCTAAACAATCAAATCGGCGTCCCGCTGACGCTTGCGCGCATGCCACGCGACGTGAATTACGCGGTCGTCGAGATGGGCATGAATCATGCCGGTGAAATTTCCGAACTGTCGCTGCTCGTGCGCCCCGATATCGGCGTGATCACGACAATCGCCGCGGTTCATCTCGAATTCTTCGATCACGTCGCCGGGATCGCCGACGCCAAGGCGGAAATCTTCGAAGGCATGTGCCAGCAGGGGATCGCCGTGCTCAATCGCGACAATGTCTATTTCGCCATGCTGTCGACCCGCGCGCAGGCATGCGGCCTAAAAGAGGTAGTCGGGTTCGGGGCTCACCCCGAGGCCGACATTCACCTGTCCACCTGCGAGAGCGACGATGCCGGCAGCAACGTGACGGCGCAGCTCAACGATCGGATCATTCACTACCGTCTCAACGTGCCGGGGCGCCATTGGGTGCAGAACTCCCTGACCGTGCTCGGAACCGTGTCCGCGCTGGATGGTGATATCGACCTAGCGGCACAGGCATTAGCGGAACTGACACCGCCCAAGGGGCGCGGCACACGGATCGGCGTGCAGCTGCGCGACGGCGTTCTGACGGTGATCGACGATAGTTACAACGCGAGCCCGGCGTCCATGCGCGCGGCCTTCGCGGTACTCGGCGACAGCCAGCCGGCGACGGGCGGGCGCCGAATCGCGGTGCTGGGCGACATGCTCGAACTCGGCGATGCCAGTGCAAGCCTGCATGCCGGGCTCGCGAACGACCTTGCGGCCAACCGGGTCGACCAAGTGTTCTGCGCCGGCACCAACATGGCGGCGCTCGACGACGCCCTCCCCGCGGCCATGCGCGGCGGCACAGCAGCGGATTCGCAGGCCCTCGCGGGCCCAGTCTGCCAAGCCGTCACGGCAGGTGATGTCGTTCTGATCAAGGGATCGCTCGGAAGCCGCATGGCAGTGGTCGTCGATGCACTTTGTGCCCTCGACACGGACGGCAGACTGGAGACCAACAATGCTGTTTAACCTCCTCGCGCCGCTTGCCGACCAGTTCATCCTGTTCAATCTTTTCAACTCCCTGACTTTCCGGGCCGGGGCCGCGGTGGTAACCGCCCTGATCGTGGCCTTCCTCTTCGGCCCTCGGGTAATCGGCTGGCTACGCCAGCAGCAGCCCGAGGGTCAGCCGATTCGCAAGGACGGGCCGGCGACCCATTTCAAGAAGGCCGGCACACCAACCATGGGTGGCTTCCTTATCCTACTGGCGATCATCGTCAGCACGCTGCTTTGGGCCGACCTCACCAACGGCTATGTCTGGGCCCTGCTGCTTATCACCGTCGGCTTCGGCGCGATCGGCTTCGCCGACGACTACCAGAAACTCACCCACTCCAAGTCGAAGGGCATCCCCGCACAGGCGCGCCTGCTGGCTGAGATCGTGGTCGCCGGCATCGCCACCTTCTGGATCATGCGGCTGACGCCCGAGCCTCTGGCGACCACGCTGGCTCTTCCTTTCGTAAAGAATTTTCTGCTCGATCTCAGCTGGTTCTTTGTTCCGTTCGCGATCTTCGTGATCGTAGGCGCCTCCAACTCCGTCAACCTGACCGACGGTCTCGACGGGCTTGCCATCGTGCCCGTGATGATCGCAGCGGGCTGCTTTGGCCTAATCGCCTACGTGGCCGGCAACGTCGTCTTCTCGAACTATCTACTGATCTTCTCGGTTCCGGGCGCGGGCGAGCTTGCCGTGTTCTGTGGCGCTCTGGTCGGCGCAGGACTGGGTTTTCTGTGGTTCAACGCGCCGCCAGCCATGGTGTTTATGGGTGACACGGGCTCTCTGTCCATGGGCGGCGCGCTTGGCGGGATCGCGGTCGTGACCAAACATGAGCTGGTCCTTGCGATCATCGGCGGGCTGTTCGTCCTCGAGACCGTCTCCGTGATCGTTCAGGTCGGCTCATACAAGTTGACTGGCAAACGGGTTTTCCGCATGGCCCCCCTGCATCATCACTTCGAGCAGAAGGGCTGGGCCGAGCCCACCATCGTGATCCGCTTCTGGATTATCGCGACTGTGCTGGCCCTGATCGGGCTCGCCACACTGAAGCTGCGGTAGCCCCATGTCGGCAAACTCTAACATGCTCGACCTCGCGGCGCATGAAGATCATACGATCGCCGTGCTGGGCCTCGGCATATCCGGAATGAGCGCCGCAGATGCGCTGCGGCGTGCTGGCGCGCGCGTTCTGCCATGGGACGACAACGAGAACCGCCGCAACGGTGCGGCGGCGCGCGGGCTCGCCCCTTATAATCTCGAGGCCGCCGGGTTCGACGAGATCGACATGCTGGTACTGAGCCCGGGCATTCCCCAGGGCCACCCGACCACTCATCCCGTTGTCGCACGTGCGCGCGCGGCCGACTGCGAAATTCTCTGCGACATCGAGCTTCTCACCCGGGCCGCACCCGACGCGCGCTACGTCGGGATCTCGGGCACGAACGGCAAGTCGACCACCACGGCCCTTGTCGGCCACATTCTGGCGCAGCTCGAGATCATCAGCGCCGTCGGCGGCAATATCGGTGCGCCGGCGCTCTCGCTCGATGCACTTGGACGCGACGGGGTCTACGTCCTCGAGCTGTCCTCCTATCAACTGGAACTACTGCCGCGCGCCGTGTTCGACGTCGCGGTCTTGCTGAATATAACGCCGGACCATCTCGACCGGCATGGTGGCATGGATCGCTATGCCGCCGCGAAGCGCCGGATCTTCGACGGGCAGGACAAGAGCCAGTCCGCAATCATGGGCATTGACGACACCTATTCACGCGCTGTCTTTGACGAGGTCAGCGCCCGCAACAGCGCAGCGATGACGCCCGTTTCGACGCGCGGCGCCTGCACGGGCGGCGTCTACCTGAAAGACAACTGGATTATCGATGATCGCGACGGTCTCGCCGAGCCGGTGATCGACATGAATGCACTGTCCGCCTTGTCCGGCGTGCACAACGCCCAAAATGTGGCCGCCGCCTATACAGCCGTCAGCGCCATCGTGAATGACCACACGGCGGAAACACGCGCCGGGATCACGGGCGCCATCGCCGATTTTCCCGGCCTCGCCCACAGGCAGGAGCTACTGGGTACCTGCGGTACGCTCAAGTTTGTCAACGATTCAAAGGCGACCAACGCCGAGGCAGCCGCTCACGCACTCGCCGCCTACGACGACATCTATTGGATCGCTGGCGGGATAGCCAAGGACGCCGGCATCACGCCGCTGGAACCACTATTCGAACGGGTACGCCACGCCTTTCTGATCGGCGCAGCGGCCAACGATTTCGCCGAGACCCTGCGCGGTAGGGTTCCGGTAACGGTTTCGGGTGATCTCGCCACCGCGCTGGCACAGGCGACGGAGATGGCAGACGGTGAAGCCGTGATCCTGCTGTCTCCGGCCTGCGCCTCCTTCGATCAGTATCCGAACTTCGAGGCGCGCGGCGAGGCATTCCGCGCGGCGGTCATCGGCATCCCCGGTTTCGTGCCGCACACGGTCGGAGGTGCCATATGACGCCCTTCACGCGCGCCGACACTTCGATCCTCGGGCAATGGTGGTGGACCGTTGACCGCTGGAGCCTGGCGGCGATCATCGCCCTGATGGCTTTCGGCGCCCTCCTCGCCGCCGCATCAAGTCCGACCGTCGCTGAGCGGATCGGCCTAGATGAGTTCTACTTCATCAAGCGCCACTTCATGATGCTGCCGATCGCAATCGCGATGATTGTAGCCGTCTCGGCACTCTCGCCGGTCCACGTGCGCCGGATGGCCGTGATTGCCTTCCTTGGCTGCATCTGCCTCCTCGTCATCACCCTTCTGATCGGCACCGAGATCAAGGGCGCCCGGCGCTGGCTGTCAGTCGCGGGCTTCTCACTGCAGGCAACCGAGTTAGTGAAGCCCATGTTCGCCGTGGTTGCAGCCTGGCTTTTCAGCGAGGCTGCGCACGACCCGCGCTTCCCAGGTCGGTTGATCTGCATCGGCCTGTTCGGTCTCGTCATCGCGCTGGTCATCGCCCAGCCGGATCTGGGCCAAGCCGTGGTTATCACCGGCGTGTGGATGGCCCAGTTCTTCCTGGCAGGCCTACCCATGTGGCTGGTCGCAGGCCTTATCGTTCTCGGAGTCTCCGGTCTGATAGGTTCCTACTTCACACTGTCTCATGTCGCGAGCCGAATAGACCGCTTCATCGACCCCAAGTCGGGCGACACCTACCAGATCGAGCGCAGTATAGAGGCATTCTCCAGCGGCGGCCTGTTCGGCCGCGGTCCCGGGGAAGGCCAGGTCAAGCAGGTGCTGCCGGACGCCCATGCGGATTTCGTCTTCGCAGTGGCCGGCGAGGAGCTGGGCCTGTTCGTCGCCGTGTTCATTGTCACTCTCTTCGCCTTCATCGTGCTGCGCGGCATGAGCCGCGTCATGTCGGAGCAGAACCTGTTCATTCTTCTCGCCGTCGCGGGCTTGCTGGTCCAGTTCGGTATGCAGGCGCTGATCAACATGGCGTCGAGTCTGCAACTAATCCCGACCAAAGGCATGACCCTGCCATTCATCAGCTATGGTGGTTCCTCGCTGCTCGGCGTCGCGCTCGGGCTCGGCATGACACTCGCCCTGACACGCCGACGGATCGGATCAGGGACATCGTCATGAACACACGCCAGCAGCCGGTCCTCATCGCCGCGGGCGGTACCGGCGGCCACATGTTCCCGGCCGTCTCACTCGCCAGCGCGCTCGCCGCACGCGGCCACGCGATTCTTTTCGTGACCGATCCGCGCGGCGCACAGGTCAGATCCGATGTTCTCGGTCTGCCAAAATCGGTCATACGCCACACCATATCGGCACGCAGCCTAAGTGGTGGCCCGAAAGGCCTCGTCGCAGGGGTCCGCGCGCTCGCGTCCGGGTTCTTCGAATCTCGGCGCCTGCTGCGTGAATACGCGCCCACGATCGCCGTTGGTTTCGGTGGCTATCCCAGTGTCCCGCCGATCCTAGCAGCCGGTTTCGCCGGCATCCCCACCTTGATCCATGAGCAAAACGCCGTGCTTGGTCGAGCCAACCGCCGTCTGGCCCGTGGCGCGCACGCGTTCGCGCTCAGCTTCGCCGAGACCCAGCGACTGAAATCTGCGGGCCATGCGCGCGCGACCGTCGTCGGTAATCCCGTCCGGCCCGAGATCGCCGCCCTAGCCGCCCGTCCCTACACGCCACCCAGCGGCGTCATCGACCTCCTGATAGTCGGCGGCAGCCAGGGCGCGCAGGTCTTCTCGAAGATCGCACCGGCGGCGTTCGCGTCGTTGACCCCAGCCCAGCGGGCTTGTTTTCGGCTGGCCCAACAGTGCCGAGCGGAAGACATCGAGGACGTACGCGCCATCTATGCGTCCCTAAACATGCCCGTCGAGCTCGAAACCTTCTTCGACGACATGCCGGCCCGGCTCGCTGCGGCGCATCTCGTCGCCGGGCGGTCCGGCGCATCGACCGTTGCCGAACTCACGACCGCCGGGCGGCCTGCGCTCTATGTACCCTATCCTCACGCAATCGACGACCACCAGATGGCCAACGCCCGCGCGATCGAGGCAGCGGGTGCAGGTTGGGTGATGGCCCAAAACGAATTCACCCCGGCGGCCATGGCCGGCTGGCTGGAAGCAGCGCTCGAATCCGCCGACGCCCTAGCCCGGATCGCGTCCGCCGCCCACGCGCTCGGCCATCCCGACGCAGCCGAAAGGCTAGCAGACCTAGTAGAGGATCTGATTCCCGCCAACGGCAACGGCCTAGGCGGTACACCGAGTGACATGCGGGAGGCCGCGGAATGAGGGCGCTTCCCATCGACATCGGCCTGATTCATTTCGTAGGCATCGGCGGCATCGGCATGAGTGGCATCGCCGAGACGCTGCATGCGCTGGGCTACCAGGTACAGGGCAGCGATCTGTCTGAAAATGCGAACGTCACGCGCTTGCGCGACCTCGGCATCCACATCGACATCGGCCAGCGCGCCGAGAACATTGAGCACGCCTCGGTCCTAGTGGTCTCGACGGCGGTCAAGGACGACAATCCCGAGGTTGTGGCCGCCCGCACCCGCTTGGTGCCGGTCGTTCGTCGCGCTGAGATGCTGGCTGAACTGATGCGGCTGAAATGGTCGATCGCGGTGGGGGGCACCCACGGTAAGACTACGACTACCTCGCTGGTCGCCGCTATGCTAGACGCTGCCGACCGCGACCCGACCGTGATCAACGGCGGCATCATCAACGCCTACGGGACCAACGCCCGGCTTGGTGAGGGCGACTGGATGGTCGTCGAAGCAGACGAGTCAGACGGCACATTCGTCAAATTGCCCGCGGCGATCGTGGTGGTCACCAACATCGACCCCGAGCATCTCGATTTCTATGGCGATTTCGGCGCCGTGCGCGAGGCCTTCGCGACCTTCGTTTCGAACATCCCGTTCTACGGCTTCGCGGCTATGTGCATCGACCATCCCGAGGTTCAGGCCCTTATCCCGCAACTGAAAGACCGCCGGATCGTCACCTACGGCTTCTCCCGTCAGGCCGATATTCAGGGCGTAAGCCTCGAGACCGATAGTTGCGGCATGCAATTCAACGTGAATATCGCGCCGCGCACCGGCAGTAACGCTCGCATGATCGAGAATGTCCGGTTGCCCATGTTCGGCGCCCACAATGCCCAGAACGCGCTCGCAGCGGTCACAATCGCCATCGAGATGAACATACCCGACGCCGTCATTCAGGACGCCTTCAACGGCTTCGCTGGGGTGAAACGCCGCTTCACCAAGACCGGCGATGCCGGCAGCATCCAGGTGATCGACGACTACGGCCATCATCCGGTGGAAATCTCGGCAGTCTTGAACGCCGCGCGCGGCGCCACCGCGGGTCAGGTCATGGCGATCTTCCAGCCCCACCGCTACTCGCGCGTCGAAAGTCTGTTCGACGACTTCTGTACCTGTTTCAACGACGCGGACATCGTATTCGTGTCGGACATCTACCCGGCCGGCGAGGCCCCGATTGCGGGAGTGGACCGCGACGCGTTGGTGGACGGGCTTCGCGCCCGCGGCCATCGCGACGTGCGTCCACTCTCCGATCCGGATCGTCTGGCAGAACTGATCGCCGAGAGCGGGCGCGAAGGCGATATGGTCGTCTGCCTCGGCGCCGGTACCGTCACTAACTGGGCACAGGCGCTGCCCGACGAACTCGACCGGCTGCTGTCGCGCGATACGGGGACGGAGGGATGAGCATGACGGCTATTTCCCGCACCAACCCGCTACTCGACAGACTGCCATCCGTGCGCGGCAAGTATGAAGCCGACGGTGCCATCGCGCGCTATACGTGGTTCCGCGTTGGCGGCCCGGCAGAAGTGCTGTTTCGGCCGGCCGACGTAACCGATCTTGCGAACTTCCTAGCCGGCAAACCCGACGACGTCCCCGTGACTATCCTAGGGGCGGGCTCAAACCTGCTAATCCGCGACGGCGGCGTGCAGGGCGTCGTGATCCGTCTGGGGCGGCCCTTCTCCAAAATCCGCATCGACGGGGTGTCGGTTCAGGCCGAAGCCATGGCCTTCGACTACAAAGTTGCCACGGCCACGCGCGACGCCGGCATCGCCGGTTTCGAGTTCATGGCTGGCATCCCCGGCACCGTAGGTGGCGGTTTGCGGATGAATGCCGGCGCCTATGGTCGCGAGTTCAGGGACGTGGTGCGCGAGGCCACGGCGCTTACGCCCCATGGCGAGATTCGTGTCCTGACGACCGAGGACTGGAGCCCGCGCTACCGCGGCTCGGCAGTACCCCGCGACTGGATTTTCGTCGGCTGCATAATGGATGGCGTCTGGGGTAACAAGGACGAGATTACGCGCGCGATGGAACTGGTCCAAGAATCGCGCGAGGACACACAGCCGATCCGTACCCGCACCGGCGGCAGCACCTTCAAGAATCCAAACGGGCACAAGGCCTGGGAGCTCATCGATAGGGCCGGTTGCCGCGGGCTTCGGCTCGGCGGCGCACAGGTGTCCGAGAAACATTGTAACTTCCTGGTCAACAAGGGCGGCGCGACCGCTGCCGACATCGAGGGGCTGGGCGAGGAAGTGCGCCGGCGCGTTCGCGAGACGACGGATGTCGAACTGACCTGGGAACTGGAACGGATCGGCGAATGCGCTGGAGGCGGACAATGAGCGGCCCCAAACGCATCGCTGTACTTCTGGGTGGGACATCCGCAGAGCGTGAGGTATCTCTGGAATCCGGTCGGCAATGTACCGAAGCGCTGCACGAAGCCGGATACGACGCCTACGAGGTCGACGTAACGGCGAATATTGACGCGCTTCTCGACGCCCTCGAGCCGCGCCCGCACGCCGTGTTCAACGCATTGCACGGTCGTTTCGGCGAGGACGGCAACATTCAGGGCCTCCTGAATCTTCTGGAACTGCCCTATACCCATTCCGGCGTCCTCGCCTCTGCGCTGGCCATGGACAAGGCAGCCGCCCGCACCATCTTCGAGACCCAGGGTATGGGGATCGCCCGGGGCATGCGCGCAACCCGCGAAGAGCTGCTGGCCGGCGATGTGATGCCGCGTCCCTATGTGGTGAAGCCGAACAGTGAGGGCTCCTCGGTAGGAGTCCAGATCATTGAGGACGGGCCGAACGGTCCGGACCCATATGCGCTCGAGACCGACACCCTGCTGGTCGAGGAGTTCATCCCGGGCCGCGAGCTCACCGTGGCGGTCATGGGTGCGCCGGGCGAAGATCCGCGTGCCCTCGCTGTCACCGAGCTACGGCCGACCAAGGGCTTTTACGATTACGAAGCAAAGTATACCGACGGCGTAACCGAGCATCTGGTGCCGGCACCCGTCAGCGAAGGTATCTACGACAAGGCAATGGCCTGGGCTGCCCGAGCGCACAAGGCGCTTTATTGCCGCGGCGTGACCCGCGCCGATTTCAGATACGACGACGACCGCGATGCGCTGGTGATTCTCGAGGTCAACACCCAGCCCGGCATGACGCGCCTGTCGCTAGTGCCGGAGCAGGCGACCCATTGCGGCATCGCTTTCCCAGAACTTGTGAGTTGGATGGTGGAGACCGCGCAATGCGATTGATCCCGAAGATCGGCGCAACAAATAACAGGAAAAAACGACGTATGCCCGCGACATGTCGCCAGAGCAAGATGACCGTCGTTGGCGCGGGCGCGCTCGGCGTGGCTATGGCCGGTGCCGGGGCCTGGCAACTGTCGGCTGACGGCTGGATCGATGCACGCATGGACAGCCTTTCCAACTCTATCATTGAGATATCGGCAGATGCCGGACTGCGCGTCGATGACATCATTCTCAGCGGGCGACAGAATGCCGACGCCGCCGAAATTCTTGCAGCGCTCGACATCGAGCGGGGTGCGCCGATTCTCGGCATGGACATGGAGGCCACGCGTATAAGGCTTGAATCCATCGGCTGGATCCGATCCGCCGAGATCGCGCGGCGCCTACCGGACGTCGTATTCGTACGGGTCGTCGAGCGCCAGCCGCTGGCGTTGTGGCAGCATGACGGCCGCGTCACGCTGGTCGATCGTTTCGGCGTGACAATCCAGCGTTCGGATCTCGACAGCTTTGGGTACCTGCCCCTGATCGTCGGCGACGGCGCCCCGGCACACGCAGCACAACTAATCGATCTCCTGCGCACTTATCCGGCCGTGTCTGACGCCATCGAGGCCGCGGTACGGGTCTCGCAGCGTCGCTGGAACCTGCGTCTGCGCAACGGGATCGACGTCCGTCTTCCCGAACAGAACATCTCGACCGCATTAACCCGGCTGGACGACTTTCAGCGCAAACACGCTTTGCTTGAGCACGACGTGGTCGCAGTCGACCTCCGTGTCCCCGATCGCCTGATCGTCCGCGTCGGCCGCGATAGCGAACCGCGCGCCAAATCCGAAGGAAAAGACACATGAGCATGGTTTGGGGGGCCAGCAGACTGCCTAAGAAACTCGCCAAACCGAGGACGGGCACCTTCGCCGTCCTCGATATCGGCACCAGCAAGATGTGCTGCCTGATCGCTCGGGCCGGACGCCCGTCGGCGGACGGCAATGCTACGCCGAGCGCCCAGCCGCGGGTAATCGGGGCCGGACATCAGCTGAGCCGGGGCCTGAAGAACGGAACGATCATCGACATCGATGCTGCGGCAGATGCCATCCGCAAGGCCGTCCATATGTCAGAGCAGATGGCACAGGAAACCATCGGTTCGGTCACGGTGAATTTGAGCACGGGCGCGCCCCAGTCCGAGATCTTGGGGGTAGACGTGGACATCGGCGGCCAGCAGATCGATGAGTGGGATCTACATCGGGTTTTTCAGCAGACCCATGCCATCCGCGAGGAGGAAGGCACAGCGAACGGCAATTGCAAGGATCGCGAACTAATACACTCCATCCCCGTGGGCTTTGCCATCGACGGTCAGAAAGGCATCGATGATCCCCGCGGTATGTTCGGTCAGAAACTGTCCGTGAACATGCATTTGGTGTCCGCCTCCGCGAACGCGGTCCGTACGATCCGCGCGGCAGTCGAGCGATGCCACCTCGAGATCGAGGGTTTTGTGCTTTCCCCCTTTGCCGCTGGTCTAGCCACACTGGTCGAGGACGAGGCGGATCTAGGGGTCACGGTCGTCGATATGGGTGGGGGCACTACGAGCCTCGCAATCTTTTATGACGGCCAGATGATGTTCGCCGACACCATCCCGGTCGGCGGCAACCACGTCACGTCGGACGTCGCGCGCGGCCTTTCGACCACGCTAGCGAACGCAGAGCGCCTCAAGACCTTCTACGGAAATGCGGTCGCGACGGAATCAGACGAACACGACCTGCTCGATGTGCCCCAAGTGGGCGAGGAAGATCACAACGCCACGGTGCAGATGCCGCGCTCACTGCTGAACGGCATCATCCAGCCGCGGATAGAGGAAATATTCGAACTGACGCGCGCGCGCCTCGACGACAGCGGCTTCGGACCGGTAGCGGGGCGCCGAGTCGTCCTGACCGGCGGCGCCAGCCAGCTTCAGGGCGCGCGCGATCTCGCCGCACGAATCCTCGATAAACAGGTCCGCATGGGTCGGCCCCTGCGTGTCCGCGGTCTCGCAGATGCCATTGCCGGCCCTGCTTTCGCCACCGGTGCGGGCCTCATCGCCCATGCGGTCGAAAACACGTCGTCGCTGACGATGCCGTCACCGGTCAACCAAGGAGAACCAAGCCGCTTCACGGGGCGTTTTGGTCAGTGGTTCCGTGAATATTTCTAGACACCACGCTCCCATGTTCCTGACCCCGGGTTTCGGCACGTGCCGAAACGTTGGGTCATCGTTCCGGCCATGTCTGGTCGTCCTTCCCATGAGCTCAATTCTGTAAAACTGGAGGCAAAAATGACGCTCAATCTCACTGCTCCCCCACCTGAATCACACCTCAAGCCGCGGATCGTCGTCATCGGCGTCGGTGGTGCGGGTTCCAACGCCGTCAACAACATGATCGCGTCCAGTCTCGAGGGCGTGGAATTCGTCGTCGCCAACACCGACGCCCAGTCGCTGGCCATGAACGCCTCCGAGCGGCGCATTCAGCTCGGCGCGAACATCACCAACGGTCTTGGTGCGGGCGCGCGCCCGGATATCGGCCGCGCCGCTGCCGAAGAAGCGCTCGATGAGATCATCGACCACCTGCAGGGCAGCCACATGGCCTTCATCGCGGCCGGCATGGGCGGTGGCACCGGCACGGGCGCCGCACCTGTTATCGCCCGAGCCGCGCGCGAACAGGGCATTCTGACGGTCGGCGTCGTAACCAAGCCGTTTCAGTTTGAGGGGCGTCATCGCGCCACGCTGGCTGAAGAGGGCATCGAGGAGCTGCAACATTTCGTCGACACGCTCATCGTGATCCCCAACCAGAACCTTTTCCGCATCTGTAACGAGAACACGACCTTTGCGGACGCGTTTTGCATGGCCGACAATGTACTACACTCGGGCGTGCGCGGCGTGACGGACCTAATGATCATGCCGGGACTGATCAATCTCGACTTCGCCGACATCCGTACGGTTATGAGCGAGATGGGCAAGGCCATGATGGGCACCGGCGAAGCAAGCGGCGATTCCCGCGCGATCGAATCGGCCGAGTCCGCGATCGCCAACCCGCTCCTCGACGACGTGTCCATGCGCGGCGCGCGAGGGGTGTTAATCAACATTACCGGCGGACCCGACATGACCCTGTTCGAGGTCGACGAAGCCGCCAACAGGATCCGCGAGGAAGTGGATGCCGATGCCAACATCATCTTCGGTTCGACGTTCGACGAGAAGCTTGAGGGCATGATGCGGGTTTCGATTGTCGCCACGGGTATCGACGCCAACGCGGACTCCCTGCCACGTTCGCCTATGATCTCGCTGGTGCATGATGCCGACCAGTCCAAGACCAAGCGGATCGAGGCAACGCAGGAGACGGCATCGGCGATGGTCGCAACACCGCCGACAGCGGAGAAAAACGAGGCAGCTCGCGTCCCGGCCGACCCCGCAACCGAAGTGGCGAAACTCGCCACGTCGTCCCAGCCTGCGGCCTCGGCACCGCAGCCAGTCGCAGAGGCCACCACGGCCGCCTCGCCGTTCATCCCGCCGAAGCCGGTTGTCACGGAACGTCGTTCCGCGGTAAAGGCCGAGACGCCTCGCCCCGACGCCTTCGCGGAGGCCGCGATCGCCAATGCCGGTGCCCAAGCAGAACGCCGCCGGGGCCGCAGCCTATTCGAAAAGGTCACGGGAGCGGTGAACCGCGCAATGGCCGAGGACCAGGACGCCGCCTCTGCCATGCCGGCCGAACGCCGCGAACCGGTTGCGACCAAGCCCGCCGTGGCAGCCGCCCGGGAGCCCATATTGGAACCAGCTCCAGCACTTGAGGTTTCGGTGACGCCGGAACCGGTTGCCCAGACAACGGTCGCCGAAACAGCGGAAAAACCGGCCCCAGTCGCCGACCCGTCTACTGCGGCGGCTCAACCGTCGCTGGCCAACATCGAATCGGCCGACGCGTGCGAAACGGTGCGCGACGACGAGGATATGCTGGAAATTCCGGCGTTCCTACGCCGCCAAGCGAACTGATCACGCGACAGGACAGAAGCCGCGGATTTCTCCAGTAATCCGCGGCTTCCATCCGCAACATTCTGTAACAAAGAGTGATTTGAGCCGATCATCTTCGACTTGTTACACCTATCATCCGAAACTGACTTTTCGCACGCACTGAGTGCATATCACGAAAGATTTCAATCGGATGATATCTTCTCCGGAAACCCAATCGGGTCTGCAGCACACGCTCAAGAGCGAGATTGGCTGCAGCGGCACTGGCCTGCACACGGGCGAGACGGTTTCGATTCTCCTGAAGCCCGCCGCGGTCAATACCGGAATTGTCTTCCGCCGCACGGATCAGATCGGCAACGGCGCCGAGATTCGAGCCCTTGTCGAGAATGTTGTGGAAGCAACCCTCTGCACCACCCTCGGAAATGAGGATGGTATCAACGTCGCGACCGTCGAACATCTCCTAGCCGCTCTGGCGGGCTGCCTGATCGACAACGTCATCGTCGAGGTCAAGGGATCCGAAATTCCAATTATGGACGGCAGCGCCGAGCCATTCGTTTTCCTTATTGAGTGCGCCGGCATTGTTGCCCAGGACGCACCGCGACGGATCATAGAAGTTCTGAAGCGGGTCGATGTCGAGATTGACGGTCGGGAAGTCTCCCTGTCGCCCGGCTATGGATTCTCCGTTGGTTTCGAAATCGACTTCGATTCCGATGCAATTGGCCGTCAGGACATGAATGTCCGTCTGGTCAACGGGACTTTCAAGGGCGAAATCTCTCGTGCAAGGACCTTCGGTTTCGCCGAGGAGGTCGATCAGCTGCGCCGCATGGGTCTCGCTCTCGGTGGCACCCTCGACAATGCCGTGGTCGTCAGCGGCGACGAGATTCTCAATGATGAGGGTCTGCGCTACGAAGACGAGTTCGTCCGCCACAAAATTCTCGACTGTGTCGGCGACCTCTATCTCGCCGGTGCGCCGATCTCGGGACATTTTCAGGGATATCGCTCGGGCCACGCGATGAACCACGAAATCGTACGTGCACTGTTCGCGGATCCGACGGCGTGGCGCTACACCGAGATGCCGATGGCGGTGGAGCCATTGATCGAGCGGGCGCCTATCGCCGCGACCGCGTAGCGCCCTGCGCTCAAGCGTTATTCTCCGGAAAGGAACCGCTGCGGGCCAACATTGTTGGCCCGTTTTGCTGTGAATTCCCGTCCGGCATGATATATATAGGTCAGAGATGATTACGCATGAAATTGCCGTCGGACAAAGCACATCCGCAGGCCCGGACTCGCAAGATTTGAGAACGATTCTAGACCGAGACATCCGGATGAAATACCGAGGCATTGGCGCCACCCTTATCGCCGCTGCGATTCTGGCTGGCTGCTCGTCCGATAACGGACCCGAATATGTCGAGCGCTCGGTGGAGGAGCTTTACAACGAGGCAGTCGACCAAGTTGAGGCCGAAGATTATGAGGAAGCGGCCGACACCTTCCTTGAGGTTGAGCGCCAGCACCCCTACTCGATCTGGGCCACCAAGGCGCAGCTCATGTCTGCCTTCAGCTACTATTCAAACGGCCAGTACGACGACGCGATCCTGTCGGCGGACCGCTTCATTCAGCTGCATCCGGGCAACCGTGACATCGCATACGCCTACTATCTGAAGGCGCTAAGCTACTACGAACAGATCTCCGACATAGGCCGTGACCAGCGCAACACCGAATTGGCACTTCAGTCGCTGGACGATGTGGTGCGCCGTTTCCCGGACTCGCGCTATGCCGGCGATGCCCGATTGAAAATCGATCTCACCCGAGACCATCTCGCGGGCAAGGAAATGCAGATCGGGCGCTACTATCATGAGCGTGAGAACTATCTGGCGGCAATCAACCGCTATCGGACCGTGATCGATGACTATCAGACAACGACACATGTCCCCGAGGCGCTGCACCGACTCTCCGAGGCCTATGCCGCACTCGGCATCGAACCCGAGGCGCGTTCCAATGCGGCCGTCCTCGGACACAACTTCCCAGGTAGCGACTGGTACATCGACAGCTATGAACTCGTCGAGGGCAAGATCGTTCGTGACCTCGACGGCGACGGTGAACCCGATGCGGTCGAGGAAAAGGGATTCTTCAACCGTATCTGGCCGTTCTAGGGCCCATGCTGCGGCATCTGTCGATCCGGGACGTCGTCCTGATCGATCAGGCCGAAATGTCCTTCGGCGCGGGCCTAAGCGCCCTCACCGGCGAAACGGGTGCGGGAAAGTCCATACTGCTCGATGCATTCGGGCTGACGCTGGGCGCACGATCCGACGCCGGCCTGGTACGCCGCGGGGCCGACAATGCCTCCGTAACCGCCATCTTCGAAGACGCGGGCACGCAAGAACTTCAGGATATTCTCAAAAAACACGAGATCGAGATCGACACCGGCGAAGACCTGATCCTGCGCCGCACGGTAAGCGCCGAGGGCCGCAGCCGAGCGTTTCTCAATGACCAGCCCATCAGCATCAGCCTTTTGCGTCAGATCGGCGATACACTCGTCGAGATCCACGGACAGTTCGAGCGATTTTCGCTCGCCGAACCCGCCAACCAGCGCCGCGCCCTAGATGCATTCGCCGCGACCGCAAAGGCCCGCGCCACCGTTGCCGAGCGCTTTCATGCCTGGCGTGACGCCATTTCTCGTCACGCCGCCGCCCGGGACGTCCAATCCGCCTCGGTTGAAAAGGCGGATGCCATCCGCACGGCACTCGAGGAGCTTGATCTGCTTGATGTTCGGATCGGCGAAGAGGCTGAACTCTCATCTCGCCGTCAGCTCCTAAAGAATGCGGGCCGTCTCGTCGAAACCCTGAATAGCGCGGCCGACGCTCTGACGGGCGAGAACGGAGCGGATAACATGCTTCAGCGGGCCGCCAGACATCTGGAGCGCGATGACGATATTGTTGGTGGCCGGCTGGCACCGGTTATCGCCGCGATCGACAAGAGCAGTGCCGAATTGGCCGAGGCGATTCAGGAACTCA
This sequence comes from Rhodospirillaceae bacterium, assembly GCA_002724635.1. Classification (GTDB taxonomy): domain Bacteria; phylum Pseudomonadota; class Alphaproteobacteria; order UBA6615; family UBA6615; genus UBA8079. The sequence goes on along the minus strand of PBPM01000108.1, from coordinate 92,044 downwards.
ACTCGGTGGCCTACATGCTCGATACCGACACCGGCGAGACCGAAGCCGTGGAGGAACGGCTGTTCGCCATTCTGGCAGCAGCCCGCCGACATCAGGTACACGCCGACGAACTGCCCGCATTACGTGAGAACCTCACAGCACAACTGGCTGCGATCGATGGACAAGACGATCATCTCAACGCACTCGCCAAGGATGTCGAAATCGCCCGACGCACCTATTGCGAGGCGGCCGAGGGCCTATCCCAGAGGCGCCGCAAGGCCGCCGGCAAGCTCGACAGGCGGATCGCCGAAGAGCTGCCGCCGCTCAAGCTGGAAAACGCGACATTGGTCACCAGCGTCGCAAAGCTCGATGAGGCGGACTGGGCCGAACACGGGATCGACGCGGTGGCGTTCAACGTCGCTACCAACCCCGGTGCGGAGCCGGGTCCGCTGGGCCGGATTGCATCCGGTGGAGAGCTCAGCCGCTTCATGCTCGCACTCAAGGTCGTGCTCGCCGGAACGTCGGGGGCGCGGACGATTGTTTTTGACGAGGTGGACACGGGTATAGGCGGTGCCACAGCTGCTGCGGTCGGCGAACGCCTCGCGAAACTGGCTGGAAGTGACGAAGAACAGCAGATCCTGGTGGTGACCCACAGCCCTCAGGTGGCCGCCGCGGCCGGAGAACACCTGCGCGTACAGAAGCAGATATCGGGCACGCCGAGCGCTAGGATGGTCTCCACGAATGTGTCGCAGCTGGATGCAAACGAGCGGCGAGAGGAGATCGCGCGCATGCTTGCGAGAGCCGACATCACCGACGAAGCGCGTGCCGCCGCGGCAAAGCTTATGGCCCGAGAACCCACGACATCCGAAGTGACCGGCTGAGCCGGCATAAGGCCCCGTTCACCGTCCCCTCGCCTGATGTCTGATTGGCGAGCGCATGGGTACCTAGCGCGTGCTGTCGGCCATGATGATCCTCGCGGCACCATGTTTCTTGTACTTGACGCCTCCGACGGCAGCCTGCCCAACGAATGGCTGGGCGATCTGTTTTGCTTTATCGGCGCCGCATTCTGGTCCCTCTACGGAGCGCTCCCGAGATAATGGCGAGCGGCGCAGTGCAGCCATCGTCGCGACGTTCACGTTTGCCATCTATTCACCGATTCATCTCGTGTTCCTGCCGTCAGAATTGCTCCACACGCCGAGGCGGCGCTGGGCACACCCCCGCAGCCACAGCGGTTGCCTTCGTTTCCGCTGCGGCCACGCTGACCGCCGGGTATGTTCTAGGCGAACCGCTGAGGAGCATGGCGGCCGGCGGCATTCCTACACAACAATCTGCACCCGAACGTGCCTGAATCGCCTAACGGACCTAAATTGACGGTTATGAAAGAAGCAAAATCTCCCAGATCTCTCTCGGCCGATACTGCCGCCGACGAGCATGCAAAGCTCGCCGCGGAAATCCGCATGCACAATACGGCATATTATCAGAGGGACGCGCCGCTGGTATCCGACGCCGACTATGACACGCTCTTCCAGCGCCTCCTGGCGATTGAGGCTGCACATCCGTTACTGGCGAGCGAAGACAGCCCCAGCCGAGCCGTGGGCGCTCCCCCGGCGCAGGGGTTCACCAAGGTTCGGCATGCCGTCCCTATGCTATCGCTTGGCAACGCCTTTAGTGCCGACGACGTCAAAGAATTTCTAGCCCGAATCCGACGATTCCTGAACTTAGAAGACGATGACAGCCTCGATATCGTTGCAGAACCCAAGATCGATGGCCTGTCCGTGTCATTGCGCTATGAGAATGGGTCCCTCGTGCGCGGCGCGACGCGCGGTGACGGCAATGAGGGCGAGGACATCACAGCCAACCTGCGGACAATCAACGACATACCCGACGCACTCGTGGGCGATGCGCCCGAGATCGTTGAAATTCGCGGCGAAGTCTACCTACCACATTCGGCCTTTAGCGCCCTCAACGCCGAACAGGAGGCCGCGGGTGCGAAAGTCTTTGCAAATCCGCGCAATGCCGCAGCCGGCAGCCTGCGGCAGCTTGATACGCGTGTCGCGGCCACACGACCCCTGAGAATGTTCGCCTATGCTTGGGGCGAAGTGAGCACAGAAGTGGCTGCGACCCAGTCGGGTTTCCTCGAACGGCTCGACGCTTGGGGTCTCCAGACCAACCCGCTATCGCGCATATGCGAAGGGCTGGACGACATCATCGATAATTATGCCGCCCTCTTAACCCAACGCCCGGACCTCGACTATGACATCGATGGCATCGTCTACAAGGTGGACCGGCTGGATTTCCAGCAGCGTCTGGGCTTCGTCAGCCGGGCGCCGCGATGGGCGATTGCGCATAAGTTCCCGGCAGAACAGGCGACGACGATCCTGCGCGACATCGAGATACAGGTCGGACGCACCGGCGCGCTAACGCCGGTTGCGCGGCTGGAGCCGGTGTCCGTCGGCGGTGTCGTCGTCTCGAACGCGACGCTGCACAACGAGGACGAGATCCGGCGGAAGGACGTGCGCCCCGGGGACACTTTGGTGATCCAGCGGGCGGGTGACGTCATCCCCCAGGTGGTGCGCGCGCTGTCTAACAAGCGCCCGAAAAACGCAGAACCATTTGTCTTCCCCGAGATCTGCCCTGTTTGCGGCTCCGAGGCTGTGCGCGACGAGGACGAAGCCGTACGCCGCTGCACGGGCGGCCTCATCTGCCCGGCTCAGGCTGTGGAACGGCTCAAGCATTTCGTATCCCGCAATGCCTTTGACATCGAGGGTCTAGGGTCCAAACATGTGACCACCCTGTATGCGGACGGGATTTTGTTCGGTCCCGCGGATATTTTCCGCCTTGCTGCTCACAGAGAGGTCCTGCTCGAGCGCGAGGGCTGGGGTGAGCAATCCGTCGAGAACCTTCTCGAGGCCATCGAGGAACGCCGCACTATCCCCTTGGACCGCTTCATCTATGCACTGGGCATCCGCCAAGTGGGCCAGGCCACCGCCCGGCTCCTAGCACGTACTTATGGCAACCTAGCCGAGTGGCGCGCCGCCATGGCGACCGCACGCGAGGCCGAAAGCGAAGCTTATACCGAACTGCTAAACATCGACGGGATCGGCGAATCCGTCGCCGGCGATCTACTCGCCTTCATCCACGAGGAACATAACCGGCAGGTTCTCGACGATTTGGACGCGCTGCTCGAAATCCAGCCTTTCGCGCAACCCGAAAGAAATTCCGAACTGTCGGGAAAGACCATCGTATTTACCGGCACCTTGGAGAAGATGACACGTTCGGAAGCCAAGGCGCGCGCCGAAGCGATGGGTGCCAAGGTGTCAGGGTCTGTGTCGGCCAAGACAGACCTCGTGGTCGCGGGTCCCGGCGCCGGATCAAAGGCTCGCAAGGCCACGGAACTCGGAATCGAGACCGTCGACGAGGACGGTTGGATCGAGATGATCACCGGTTAGGCCTGCCACGCGTCGAACTTCGCCATGAACTCAGGCGCAAGCTGCCGCAGACGGTCGTCGTCCACGCGCCCCGACCGGGTCATGTAGTTATGGCCAAACTCTATAGGCGTCATGTTCATATGCGCCCCGAAGTCCTCGTACCAGCGTCCGCTTTGTGTCGCCGCCGCCACGATATTCTCGACAATCGGGCGGCGATCGGCCTCATAGCGCGCGAGCGCTGCAGGCATGTCGCCCGCGTCGACCTCCAGTGCCTTCACGAGCGCGATTACATCCTCCATTGCAAGACGCGTCCCCGAACCAATCGAGAAATGCGCGGTGTGCAGCGCATCGCCCAAAAGCACCATATTCAAATGCGACCAGCGTTCGTTCCAGAGCAGCGGGAAATTGCGCCAGCTCGACTTGTTGGCAACCAGTGGCTTGCCCGACAGCGCGTCAGCGAAGATATGCGAACACAGCTGGCGGGAGTCTTCATCGCTCATGGTCGCAAAGCCGGCGTTGAGCCAAGTCTCCTTCGCACATTCGACGATGAAGGTGCTCATATTCGGTTCATAGCGATAGTGATGCGCGTTGAACGGACCAAACTCGGTCTCGACAAAGGTCTGGGTGAGCGTGTCGAAGGGTTTCTTCACCCCGTACCAGGCAAACTTGTTCGGCATGTAGGACATCGAGGACTGGAAATCGCCCTCGAACCCTTGGCGGACGACAGAATTGATGCCGTCGGCCGCGATGATTAGGTCGGCCTCCGGCAGATCCCCAACGCCATGTATCACCGTGTCGAAATGCAGCTCCGCCCCAACCGCGAGGGCACGTTCTTGGAGCAGCTGGAGCAGTTTAAGCCGGCCGATGGACGAGAAGCCAACTCCGTCGATCGTGACTGCCTCGCCGCGGTGGACGACGGTCATATCCCGCCAAGTCTGCATCTCGGGTGTGAGCAGATCGTGTGTCTCGGGATCATCGTCGTGCAGGAACTTCAGGGCTCCGTCGGAGAATACAACGCCAAAGCCCCATGTTGCACCCGCAGGGTTCTGTTCATAGACGCACACCTCGGATTCCGGGTGACGTTTCTTCCAGAGTGCGGCGAAGTAAAGTCCTGCTGGACCACCTCCACAGATAGCTATCCGCATGTCTGGTAGCCCCCGGAACGCCCGTGCTAGGCCGCGTGCGGCTTCAGTCCCATGATCTCACGCGCCTCTTCCGGTGTCGCGGGCTCCATGCCCAGTTCCCGGATGATGCGCACGATGCGTTCGACCAACTGTACGTTGTTCGCCAGTACGCCGCGCTCATAATAGAGATTATCCTCCAGACCGACACGCACATGACCACCCAGCAGCAGAGAGAGCAAAGCCGCGTTCAGCTGGGCGGGGCCAATCGCGCTGACATTGAAGTTTGCGCCTTCGGGGATCAGGTCAACCATAGCCTGCAGAATTTTCGGCGAATACGGCATCGCCCCCTGGAAACCCCGATCGGCGCCCAGCACAAAGTTTATAAAATAGGGTTGCTTGTCGAGCCCCTCCTTGAGGAGGGTTATGACGTCCTGAAGAAGATGGGTGGGGCTGAACACCTCCCATTCAGGCTTGATGCCCTTTGCCTGCATCTTGGTCGCGAGTTCGCGACAGCGTTCCGGCGAAGTATTCATGACGATCTCGCGGCCCTCAAAGTTCGCCACAATAGTGGTTGGGTCGAGAGTGCACATCTCAGCACCGGCCTCTATACCCTTTAGCCGCTCCTCCCATGAAAGCTCAAGGAAGCCATCGGCTCCCTCCTTGATCATGTCGCCGTTAATGCCGCCGCCGGTCGAGTTATTCAGAATAATATCGCATTTGTTGCGGATACGCTCGTTGATGTCGCGATAGATGTCTGAGTTGCAGGTCGCTTGGTCGTCGGGCCGGCGTGCATGCACGGCCACCACAGAAGCCCCAGCCTCGTAGCAACGATAGACATCCTCCGCGATCTCCTGCGGCTGGGTCGGGATATTTGGGTTCTGTTTCTTGCTCGCCATACCGCCCGTGGGCGCGATGGTGACAATTACTTTGCGTTCGGCCATTTCTCTTCTTCTGTTCGACGCTGTTGTGAACGGTTTCTAGAGCGTAGGCCTCTTAGTCAGGAGGCCTCCATTCTATAATCGTTCTTCGAATTTTAATAAATGCGTAGAAAGACCCCGCGATGGACGCGCGTAACAACTCGCCGAGCAGAACAAGGAGTTCCACACAGACATCTACGGCCCATTCTTCCCGTTCCTGATAGCCGGCGCCGGCAATATGGCGGAGGAGCAGATCGCCTATTGGTAGGACACCCTCTACAAGGTTCCATGCGATTATCTGTGCTTGATCTGGCACTATGCTCAGGCGCCAAAACACTCGGGGATCGACAAGATCGAGATGTTCATGAGCAAGGTTCTGCCGCACCTGGATATCTCGGAATTCCGCAGTTCGAGGCAACGACGACTCATGCCGCCGAATAGGCAACACCGCTAGTCGAGCGGTGCCGTCGCGGCTACCAGCCAGTCACGAGAGTCGCCGTCAAGCAACGGACCAACCTCGGCGGCAATGCGCGCGTGATATGCGTCTAGCCATTCGCGCTCAGCACGTTCGAGCAGCAGGGTGTCGATCAGGTTCCGGTCGATGGGCGCCAGCGTGAGCGTCTCGAAACCATGGATCGCACGTTCGCCGCCGACGATGTCCTCGGCGGGCGTCACCGCGACTAGATTCTCAATCCGGATGCCATATTCGCCTGCCTTGTAGTAGCCGGGTTCGTTGGAGACGATCATCCCCGCCTGCAGTGCCACGCTACCGCCCGCCTTCGAAATACGCTGCGGGCCCTCGTGCACGCTCAGGTAACTGCCAACCCCGTGACCGGTGCCATGATCGTAGTCGATCCCTGCCTGCCACAAGGCGGCGCGCGCAAATGCATCGATCTGTACGCCCGAGGTGCCCGGCGGGAAGCGAAGGGTTGCGAGCGCGATGTGCCCCTTGAGTACCCGGGTAAACCGATCTCGCATTTCGTCGCTGGGCGTCCCGATCGCCACCGTACGGGTAACGTCAGTGGTGCCGTCGAGATACTGAGCCCCGGAATCCACCAGATAGAGATCGCCATTCGCCAGAGTGCGGTTCGTCTCGAGCGTGACCCGGTAGTGGACGATTGCGGCGTTCGGGCCAGCAGCCGAGATCGTTTCAAAGCTCGTTTCACGGAAATGCTCTCCGGATCGTCGGAATTCCTCAAGCTGCGCCGACGCTGCTATCTCGTCCAGCGCGCCTCCAGACGCCATAACCTCCAGCCAGCAAAGGAAGCGCACGAGCGCGACCGCATCGCGCAAATGCGCGGCACGCGTGCCGTCGAGTTCCGTCGCGTTCTTAATCGCCTTGGGGCGGGTCACCGGATCGTTACCATTCACCACCGTCGCGCCGGCGCGCTCGAGACGCTCAAATATCCATGCTGCAGCGCTGTCCGGTGCGGCGAGGACCCTTTTGCCCGCCAGGTCATCTAATGCCGAAGCGAATTCGTGTGGCGCACGCACCCCAATATCCGGGCCGAGATGCGCCGCCAACGCTTCGGATCGCTTTGCTGGATCAACGAACCAATCCACCGACCCGTCATTATGGAGTATCGCGAAACACAGCACCAAAGGCGTGTGGGCTAAATCGCCACCACGCACATTCAGTAGCCAGGCAATCGAATCCGGCTGGGTCAGGATTGCGGCATCCAGCACCTCGTCACAAAGAGCCGCAACAAGGGCCGCGCGCTTATCGGCGCTGGTCCGGCCGGCGAAACGCAAATCATGTGGCAGGACCGAAGCGGTTGGCGGCTCGGGCTGATCGGACCAGATATCGTCGACGGGATTGCTCTCCACGAACACCAGTTCCGCCCCGCGTGCGGCCACGGGCTGGCGGAGGCGATCGACACCGGCCTGGGTGTGTAGCCATGGGTCCACCCCCAGCCGCATCCCGTCTGCCAACGCGTCCGCCAGCCAGTCCGTGACGGGCGCTTCGACCAGATGATGGAATTCGTAAAGGGCCGCGTCGACCTGCTCGCGAACCTGGAGCGTGTAGCGCCCATCGACGAACATCGCCGCCCGGTCCACCATCACCACCGCCGCCCCCGCCGAACCGGTGAATCCCGTCAGCCAGGCCAAGCGTTCTGCATGGGGCGGCAGGAACTCGTTCTGGTGGGCATCTGCATGCGGCACCACAAACCCGTCGAGGCCTATATCCATAATCCGCGCACGCAGGGCGGTCAGGCGCTGTGTGGATGACGAATTGTTCATACCGGCGAAGCTACGCGAGCCCTCCGCAGAAGACAATTCCACCTAGCCGCGCTATCCTAACGTCACCATCACACCGGACACAGATCGGGAAATAGGACATCATGACACGCGTCGATCCTCCGCCAGGCCCCAGCGTCAGCATCTCCGACATGGAAGCGCGCACGGCACGCTTCAAGGAACTCAAGGGCAGCGATCTGTGCTTCATGGATCAGCGCATCCCGGGACATGAGCGCGAGATGATCAACCTCCATGGGCTCGGCGTGACGGAGAATGAAGCCGACCCCGATCTGGTCCCCAAGCTGGGTAACGCCCACGGGTTTGCCCATGGGTTCGCCAAGTGCGATCCGGGCTGCGGTGCGGCACTGCACTGGCACGAGACCGAGGAGGTCTTCATGCCGCTGGACGGCAAATGGTCGATCTACTGGCGCGACGGTGACGATGAGCATGAGGTGATCCTCGAAGCCGGCGACACGGTGTCGGTACCGATCGGCATCTACCGGGGCTTCAAGAACGTCTCCGATGAGCCCGCAACCCTACATTTCATCGTCGGCGGGCCTGATACCGGCAAGGTGCACTGGCACCCGTCCGTCATCGAGGCGGCTCGCGAAACCGGAATCACGGTCGACGATAACGGCCTGCTAATCGAGCTGGACTAGACGTGGCAGACGCGACTCAACACCTCGGCAGCTACGACTATGTGATCGTCGGCGCCGGCTCGGCCGGCTGCGTGCTGGCCAACCGCCTGTCTGCCGATCCGGACGTGTCCGTATTACTGCTGGAGGCGGGCGGTAAGGACAACTACTTCTGGATCAAAATTCCGGTCGGCTACCTTTATTGCATGAACAATCCTCGCACTGACTGGATGTTCAGCACCGAGGCCGAGGACGGACTGAACGGCCGGGCACTGGCATATCCGCGCGGGCGTGTGCTCGGCGGCTGCTCGTCCATCAACGGCATGATCTACATGCGCGGCCAGTCGCGTGACTATGACCAGTGGCGCCAGCTCGGCAACACCGGTTGGGGCTGGGACGACGTGCTGCCGTATTTCCTCAGATCCGAAGACCAGGCCGCCTTGCCCGCGGACGAGTTTCACGAGACGGGCGGTGAATGGCGGGTCGAGACACAGCGCCTGTCATGGGAGGTGCTCGATGCCTTTCGGGACGCTGCCGAGCAGGCTGGCATCCCGCAGACCAACGACTTCAACCGCGGCGATAATCACGGCTGCGGCTACTTCCACGTCAATCAGCGCATGGGCACCCGGGTGAGCACGTCGCGAGCTTTCCTGGAACCAGCGAAGAACCGCGCCAACCTGACGGTCCTGACACATGCCGAGGCCGACCGGATCATGTTCGATGGCCGTCGGATCACCGGCCTGACATTGCGCCGCAAGGGCGCAGCCGCCGAGGTAACGATCGAAGGAGAGCTGATCCTGTCGGCCGGTTCCATCGGCAGCCCGCAGATCCTAGAACTGTCCGGTGTCGGTAACCCCGAAATTCTCGGGCCCCACGGAATCGAGACCGTCCACGCGCTCCCCGGGGTCGGCGAAAACCTGCAGGACCATCTGCAGGTCCGCTGTGCCTTCAAGGTCTCCGGGGTCGAGACCCTGAACGAGCGATCGAACCGGATAATCGGCAAGATAGGGATCGCACTCGAATATCTGCTGAAGCGCTCTGGACCTATGTCGATGGCGCCGTCGCAGCTGGGTGCCTTCGCCAAGTCCGACCCGGCGCTTGAGTTTCCCAACCTGCAGTATCACGTGCAACCGCTGACCCTCGAGAAGTTCGGCGAGCCGCTGCACCCGTTCCCCGCCTTCACCGCCAGCGTTTGCAACTTGCGGCCCGACAGCCGCGGTTCCGTGCATATTCGTAGCGCCACAGCGGGCAACAAACCGTCGATCCGGCCGAACTACCTATCAACCGAGAGCGACCGGCGCGTCGCAGTCGATGCGATCCGCCTGACCCGCGAGATCGTCGCCCAGCCGGCCATGGCGAAATATGCGCCCGAGGAGTTCAAGCCCGGCCCCGAAATCATCAGCAGCGACGATCTGGCGAAGGCCGCCGGCGACATCGCCACCACGATCTTCCATCCGGTCGGCACCGCCAAGATGGGCGGCGATCCAGCCGCCGTCGTCGATGAACGCCTGCGCGTGCACGGCCTCCAGGGCCTGCGAGTGGTGGACGCGTCAGTGATGCCAACCATCACCAGTGGCAACACTAACTCGCCCGTCATCATGATCGCCGAGAAGGCCGCAAATATGATCCGTGAGGACCGACGAAGTGCCGGCAACCGCCGCGCCGCCTAGCCCGTACACTCAACGGCAGATCAGCGTTGACCATTCGTCATGGTGGATGCGCGTTCTGACGAAAATACCCGCCCGCCGATAGGCCGAAATGACCTGGGGCTCCTGTACGCGCATTAGTCCCGAGAGAATTACGGGCGCGCCCGGCCTACGTTGCGCGGCAATCGACGGCGCCAGCCGCTCCAGGGGCCGCGCTAGAATATTCGCCAGAACCAGACCGAACTGGCCGTGACGGCGCACCGCTGCCGCCTCCAGTCCGCGGCTGGTATATACGCGCACGAAGGTACCCACGCCGTTCAGGCGCACATTCGCGTGCGCGCGTGCGACCGCAATCGGATCGATGTCGGACGCGATCACCCGCACCCGCATCGCCTTGGCCGCGGCGATCGCGAGAATACCCGTGCCGCAGCCAAGGTCGAGGACCGGTGCACCGCCGCTGCCGGCGCAGATCATACGGTCCAGCGCCTCGAGACATCCCCGCGTCGTGCCGTGATGGCCGGTCCCGAACGCCGTCGCGGCATCCACGCGAATGGGCAAAGCCCCGGCCGGCGGCGGGTCGAGGTGATCAGAATCGTGTACATGGAAACGACCAGCTCGAACCGGCGCGAAGCGCGCCTGATTCTCCGCCACCCAGTCCACATCAGGTAGCCAGACTACATGTACCGGGGGCGTGGAAACACCAGCCCGATCGGCAGTTTCAGTCAGCGCCAGCGCCAATGCCGCTTCATCAGGGGCACCCGCACCGTAGCCCGTGATCCTTGTTTTGGCAGTATTTTTAATGGGGAAAAGGCTGATGGCACCGGTAAAGGGGTCGAGCGCATTTGCAAAATCGTTATGCGCCGTATTCGGCACGAAAAGCTCTATCTTCCAAGCGGCGTTTCTACTCACTAGACCGAGTCGGCGGGCACTACGAAGCTGTCGAGCACCTTCTTTTCGCCAGCCTTCTCGAACTCGATGGCAAGCTTATTAGCATCGATGGCGGTAATACGCCCATAGCCGAACTTCTGGTGAAACACCCGCTCACCAGTAGCAAAGCCTTGGGGCGCCGCATGGATTAGGGTCGACTCTATATCGCGCTTTGGCGCTCGCGGTTAGCCGCTGCCATAACCGAGTGACCGGCCATATCCGAAGCTAACGTCCATATTATCGGCACCGGAATAGACGCCCAGTTCACTGTCGACATCTACGAACTCTCGCGGAAGTTCATCGATGAAGCGCGACGGGGTCGCCGACTGCCACTGGCCATGGATACGCCGGTTCGCAGCGAATAGGACGGTCGCATCGCGTTTCGCGCGGGTCAGGCCGACGTAGGCCAGCCGTCGCTCTTCCTCCAGTCCTGCGAGGCCGTTTTCGTCCATGTTGCGCTGATGGGGGAACAGCCCCTCCTCCCAGCCCGGCAGAAACACCGTATCGAACTCGAGCCCCTTTGCCGAGTGCAGGGTCATGATGTTGACGAGGTCGCTGCCCGCCGCCTCGGTGTTCTCCATCACCAGCGAGACGTGCTCCAGAAAGCCCGCAAGGTTTTCGAACTCCTCCATCGCAACGATCAGTTCCTTGAGATTCTCGAGCCGACCCGGCGCCTCGGGCGCCTTGTCGTTCATCAGCATCTCGGTATAGCCACTTTCGTCTAGCACCATTTCTGCAAGTTCCGAATGAGGCAACCCCTCCCGGCTGTCCCCGGACAGGGCACGCCAGCGCTCAAAGTCGGCGATCAAAGCCCCTAGTGAGCTGCGGATATTGGGGCGCAGCTCGTCTGTGGTAACGAGGTCGGCCGCCGCCCGGTAGAGCGTTGAACCCGCCGCACGCGCCGCCATGTGCAGCGTCTGAACGGTGGCATCGCCGATACCACGCTTAGGGCGATTAATAATGCGCTCAAAGGCGAGATCATCATCCGGCTGGTGGATCACCCGCAGATAGGCGAGTGCGTCACGCAGCTCGAGGCGTTCATAAAAACGCGGCCCGCCCACGACGCGATAGGGCAGTCCGAGCGTCAGGAATCGCTCCTCGAACTCCCGGGTCTGAAAGCTCGCCCGCACTAGGATCGCGATATCATTCAACGCAGCCGGCTGGCCGTCCCGCCGGCTGCGCTGAATGTCCTCGATCCGGTCCGAGACGGTCCGCGCTTCCTCCTCGCCGTCCCATACGCCGCGAACACGAACCTTCTCGCCCCCGCCCGCCTCGGTCCAGAGCGTCTTACCTAAGCGGCCCTCGTTGCGGGCGATCAGGCCCGAGGCCGCACCTAGGATCGGGCCAGTCGAACGATAATTCTGCTCGAGACGGACGATCTTCGCGCCCGGAAAATCCTCTTCAAAACGCAAAATATTACCCACTTCCGCGCCTCGCCAAGCATAGATCGACTGGTCGTCGTCGCCTACGCAGGCGATATTCTGATGCTTCTGGGCTAGCAGGCGCAGCCAGAGATATTGGGCCACGTTCGTGTCCTGATACTCGTCTACTAGGATGTACTGGAAGTGGTCCTGATACTCTTCCAGCACTTCCGGGTGCTCGGCGAAGATGGTTAGGTTGTGCAGTAGCAGGTCACCGAAGTCCGCCGCATTAAGTGTCTTCAGCCGGTCCTGATAATCCTGGTAGAGCCTGACCAGTCGGCCGCCGGCCAGATCTCCAGCATCGGCCGCGGAAACCTTATCCGGAGTCAGTGCACGGTCCTTCCAGCGCTGGATCACCCCCATCAAAACCCGCGCCGGCCAGCGTTTATCGTCAATATTCTCAGCCTCTAGAAGCTGCTTGAGCAGGCGCACCTGGTCGTCGGAGTCGAGGATGGTGTAATTGGTTTTCAGCCCTACCAGTTCGGCATGGCGGCGGACAATTCGCGCGCCGAGCGCATGGAAGGTCCCCAGCCAGATGGCCTCTGCCGGACCGCCTATCAGGCCCCCAACGCGCCTGCGCATCTCGCGTGCCGCCCGGTTGGTGAAGGTCACGGAAAGCACCTGGTAGGGTCGTGCCTTTCCCAGACGCAGCAGATGCGCGAGCCGCGTTGTCAGCACCCGCGTCTTTCCCGTACCTGCTCCCGCCAGTACCAGAACCGGCCCATCGAGCGTCTCGACCGCTTCACGTTGAGGGTTGTTGAGCGCAGTCAGATAGGGCGCCGGCGGCGCCTCGCCAACCGTCGACACGGGCCCGGAAACCGCCGCATCCTGAGGCTCTTCGATATGGAACGGATCAGACATCAGAGCAACAGAATATACCATGGCCGGGCGATGAGTCGTGATGGTCGGTCACCGGTTGAACTCCGCGTGATCCGGCTTCCCGCGCCTCGACGCGGTGATAAGATGATACCCTCGATCGGCCCGCTGGCGAGCATCCGTGCTAGGGCACAGCCTCGGCGACGAGCCATTCGCGGAACAAGTTGATCTCCAGCCGCATGGGCGTACTGGCGTGCCCGAAGGTCTAGCGCTCGCGCTTTACCAAGCCCTCGGGCGCGCGTTCGCAAATCCTAGAGAGCAGATTCGTCTATGCTGGACCGGTGGTCTTCCATTCTGGTGCGACCCCCGCTGCGGCCTCACCCAGCAAACGGCAGCGGACGCCCGTGCCGGCACCCTCGCACTGGAAGTTCGTACAGTAACTGAAAGCGAGATTGCGTTCGCGGTCGCAGAAGGCGAGCGCGCCGCCGGATCCCAGCTTCCCGAAGGCCTTCATGTTCTCGCCCATGGCGATGTAAGGTGGACTGTTCTGTTCAAAGCCGAGCCCCATGCGAAGCGGCCAATCGGTCATATAGCAAATTCCTTCCCAGACTGGCTGGGATGCCCGCTCGACGGTCTCAGGCTTGAGCAGACGTATCCCGTCGATTTCGCCATTGCCGGCCAACATGGCGTAGATCCGGGCCGCACCGCGCGCGTTACCATGACCGCCAAAGGCCGGCAACTCACCCGAGCGGATCTCCGTGCAATTCAGCAAATCGTCCCGATCCGGTCGGCCTGACCAAGCGCGGTGCAGATTCGAGCCATACTCAGAGCCCGTCGACCAGAACTTGTTTTCAGGGTTGGTATGCATGGTGGCGCATAGCGCCACCTCATCGGGTGTCAGACCGAGATTGTACTCCGCGCCCAGAGGTTCAGTGATCTCCTCGCGAAGATAGGTGCCGATCGTCTTGCCAGTGACGTTCCGTACCACCTCGCCAAGGATGAAGCCGATATTGATGGTGTTGTAAGCCCCCTTGGTACCCGCTGGAAACGCCGGCGGCTGCGCAGCAATTGCGGCACATTGGGCAGGGTAATCGAACCAGTCACCCGGTTTGGCGCCGTCAGAAAAGATTGCACCGCACTCATGGCCCTGAACATGGCGCACGAGGATGTTCTCCTTGCCGTTCTGGGCGAATTCCGGCCAGTAGTCGGCGACCGGCGCATCCAAATCCACCTGGCCTCGATCGGCCAGCAAGTGGACGGCCAGAGCACACATAGCCTTCACGACCGAGTTCATCAGGACGATCGTATTCTCTCCCCATGGCTGGGTCCGCGCCGCATCTCGGTGCCCACCCCACAGATCCACGACCTTTTCGCCGTCTTTGTAGACGCAGACCCCGGCACCGATTTCCTGCCGGCTCGCAAAATTTTCGCGAAACACGCTCTCGACCGTCGCAAATTCCGGGTCGCAGAACCCGCCGATTGGAATGTCACTGTCACCCATCACCACCCCCATATTTTCTGCCAGTACCCATACGCATCATTTGGTGGCAGGCTAACACATAAGGGCGCTACCATGGTTGCTGGGAAGGTTGGAGGAGAGAAGATATTGGGGAATAGCATTCGACGTCCGCCTCTGCGCGGGCTCAGGAAAACCCACCGGGACATCATGGCCCAAGAGTATCCTCGCTTCTCCGACACGGAGATGCGGAACCGCCGCCAACTGATCGACATTTGGATGGACACGCACGATCTCAACCATGTGCTTGTCTACGGTGCATGGATGTCCGGCCCGGCCGTTGCCTACTTCACAGGCTGGCCCGTTACCGTTGAGGCGGCCGTGATATTCACCCGCGGACATACACCGGCCATGTATATCCAGTTCTACAATCACCTGCCCGAATGCCGGCAAATGGCGTGGGACACCGAGGTCCTATGGGGCGGCGAGCAGCGTACTATTCCCGCGGTGATCAAGACCATCAAGGCACGCGGTAAGCCCAATCCGCGTATTGGGGTCATCGGCGCCATGCCCCTCGGCGCAATTCAGGCAATTGGTGATCGCGCCAGCGCGCTGGTCGATCTCAACGGCGCCTTCTTCGGCGCACGCATGATCAAGTCGCAAGAGGAAATTGAATGGTTGCGCATCGGCGCTGCGCTGTCCGATGCCGGCTACCACGGCTTGCGCAAGGGCATCCGCCTTGGCCATACCGAGCGGGACCTGGGTAATCTGGTCGAGCGTGCCTTCATGCCTCATGGCGGTACCAACCTGATCCACTTCTTCGGCGTGTCCAACATGGCTAATCCCGACACCTGTGTGCCGAGGCAGTGGCCCCTAACACGTGAAGTGCGCAAAGGAGATGTCGTGTTTAGCGAGATCAGCGCGAACTTCTGGGACTACCCTGGCCAAATTCTGCGCACATTCACGGTGGGCGCGGAGCCCACGCCGCTCTACCGAGACCTACACGACACGGCTGACGCCGCGATGGATGCCATTGTGGCGAAGCTCAAGCCCGGAACCCATGCCTCGGAACTGGTCGAGGCCTCATCGATGATTGAACAAAACGGATTCTCCACCTACGACGATTTGATTCACGGCTTTGGCGGCGGCTACTTACCGCCCGTGTTGGGTTCTAAGAGCCGGCCAGCAGGGCCCGTGCCTGATATCACCCTTCAGCCCAACATGTGCCTTGTGGTACAGCCGAACGTAATCACAAAAGACGAGAAGGCAGGTGTACAAACCGGTGACACCTTCCGAATTACCGAAATCGGTTGCGAGTCCCTCCACAATGTCGCACGCGGCCTCGATCGCATCGATCCGCAATGAGTGCTCCACTTCGGTCCTGACATTTGTGCCTCCGCGCGCCGTCACCAGACCGTAGAACCGCCTTTGGGTGAGCCAACCATCCTCTCGGCGGCAAAAGTGTTCCAAGAACTCTGCCCAATAGGCTGGCCACTGGATGTCGACGCCTAATATCCTGCCGTGACCCGACCCGACACAAAACGCAGACCATCAAACTAAGGGGAAGCAGAATGGCCATCGACGTGCGTAAGATAGAGATCAAGTCTGTGATGGACGCGGCCGGCCTCGACGAATGGGTCACATCGGGCGACGTGGCCGCCGACGAGATCGTCGCTGTGATTGGCAAGACCGAGGGCAATGGCGGCGTGAATGACTTTACACGTATTCTCTCCGATCAGGCCTTCCGCGGCGTGCTGATGAAGCACGGTTCGCGCTCCGATGCCGAGGTGAATGAAATCCCCATGGTCTGGTCCGGCGGCTGCGACGGCGTGATCACGCCCCACGCAGTGGCTTTCGCGCGCAATAATGCGACGGGTCCAGCCGATCAGGACCGGATCGTCATGGGCGTAGCCATAAGCGAAGAGATCTTCCCCGAGGAAATAGGCCGCCCGGCGATGGTCGAGAAGGTCGCCGCCGCCGTCCGCCTCGCCATGGCGGACGCGGGCATCGACAACCCGAAAGACGTGCACTATGTGCAAACGAAGACGCCGCTCCTTACCGTCGAGGGCGTTCAAGACGCCCATAGCCGCGGCGAGACGGTCGCCTGCGAGGTGCATGACTCCATGGGTGTGTCCAACGGCACCACGGCGCTCGGCATCGGCGTGGCACTAGAGGAAATTGCCATGCCGAAGGCTGAGGAGATCTGCAAGAATCTCGACATCTATTCCGCTGTCTCGTCCTGCTCTTCGGGCGTCGAGCTCGACCGCGCCCAGATTGTGCTGATGGGCAACAAGGCCGGCGCCGGCGGGCGTTACCGCATCGGTCACGCTGTTATGAAGGACGCTCTGGACATCGACGGCATCTATAACGCGATCCGCAATGCCGGGCTCGAATTGCCGGACCGGCCGCGCGCCAAGGACCTCGGCGACCGGGTCGTCAACTGCTTCATGAAGTGCGAGGCCGACCCCCGCGCGCGCTTGCGCGGAAGGCGTCAGATCATGCTCGACGATTCCGACGTCCATCATCACCGCCATTCGAAGGCTGCGGTCGGCGGCATCGCCGCGTCGGCGATCGGCGACCCGGCAGTGTTCGTCTCGGTCGACGCAATGCACCAAGGACCTCAGGGCGGCGGCCCGGTCATCGCCATCGTCGACATGGGGAAGTAGTAGTATCACCGACGCCTGAATTCCGGTATTGAGCGGTATGCAGAACAAATACGCAGCCATCGTCGGCGGTTCAGTCAGCGGCTGTCCGGTCGAACACACGAGCAATCATGGGCTCTCGAATAACAGCCGATCCGTGATCCGCCCGGCTCACCTGTACGTACACTTTTGCGATAGACAAGAAAACGGAACCAACACATGAATGCGCCGACCCGTCCGTCCGATCCATCCGGCAATTCCGGCACTTCGTTAGATCAGCGACCGTCGCGCGACGCCGCCCGAGCTGCCGTACGCACACTTCTGGCATACGCGGGCGACGACCCAACGCGGGAAGGCCTGCTCGACACACCAGATCGCGTCGTCCGATCCTATGACGAGTTCTTCGGTGGTTATTTCGAAGATCCAGTGGCTATTCTAGAGCGAACGTTCTCCGAGACCGACGGGTACGACGAAATTGTTCTACTGCGAAACATAGACTTTGCAAGTCACTGTGAGCACCATATGGTACCGATCATTGGGTGCGCACACGTCGCCTACCTCCCGAAAACACGCGTCGTCGGCATCAGCAAACTCGCACGGGTTGTCGAGGCCTATGCTCGGCGCCTACAGATTCAGGAGAAAATGACAGCCCAAATCGCTAACATCATCAACGAGGTGCTCGAGCCACGCGGAGTGGCCGTTGTGATCGAGGCAACCCATCAGTGCATGAGCACGCGGGGCGTCAGTAAGACCGGCGTCAACATGGTGACCAGCAGTATGCTAGGTGCGTTCCGCGATGACCCCGCGACCCGCCAAGAATTCCTCAGCATGATTGGCAAATAGCGCAACTGCTCAACCGACCCTTGTTTAAGTTGGCGGCGAGGGCAGCCGTTGCATGCACGATCGCTTGACTAATCGCAAAACAGAGACCTAGGGAACAGATACTCCGGGCGACCTAGCCATCTCGGCAGGCATCGGGCGCAGACAATCTCGGAAAGTCGAATGCCCTCTAAGCCGCCGCGCCGCGATTGGTATAGTCATCAGGATTATAGTTGAGATTCGGAGCCAGCCACCGCTCCGCCGTCGCGAAGTCCATGCCCTTGCGTCGGGCGTAGTCTTCCACCTGATCGCGCTCGATGCGCCCAACTCCGAAGTAGCGCGCATCCGGGTGGGCAAAATATAGGCCGGCGACCGACGAGGGCGGCCACATGGCATAGCTCTCGGTGAGCGACACGCCGGTGGCCGCCTCGGCGTCAAGGATCTCAAACAGCGTGCCCTTTTCCGTATGGTCGGGACAGGCCGGGTAGCCGGGCGCGGGGCGAATACCGCGATATTCTTCTGATATCAGCGCGTCGTTCGACAGGTCCTCGTCCGGTGCATAACCCCAGAGCTCGGTCCGGACCAGCTGGTGCATGCGTTCCGCGAAGGCCTCGGCCAGCCGGTCGGCCAACGCCTTGGCTAAGATGGCGTTGTAGTCGTCATTGTTCTTCTCGAAGCGGTTCGCGATTGCGTCAATATCCGCGCCCGCGGTGACGACGAACCCACCCAGATAGTCTGCAACACCGTTCTCAGCGGGCGCGACGAAATCGGCCAGCGCGAAGTTAGGGCGCCCGTTGTTGCCGCGCATCATCTGCTGCCGCAGCGTGTGGATCGTCGCCAGCGGTCTGCCACGCTCGACATCCTCGAACAGCACGATATCGTCGCCGTCGGCATTAGCCGGCCAGAAGCCGACGACCGCCCGCGGGGTCAACCATTGCTCGGCCACCATCCGATCAAGCATCTCCTGCGCGTCCTCATACAGATCGCGCGCCGCCTCGCCGATGATCTCATCCTGCAGGATATCCGGGAACTTGCCAGCCAGTTCCCAGGTGCGGAAGAACGGCGTCCAGTCGACGCAAGCGCGCAGTTCCCCCAAGTCGAAACTCTCGAAAACGCGGGGACCCAGAAACGACGGCACGGGCGCGGCATGGCCCGACCAGTCGATGGGGGGTCGGTTCGCACGCGCACCCTCCAAGGTCTGGCGCCTGGATTTGCGGCCGCTGCCTGCATGATTTTCGCGCGCCTCGGCATATTCGGCAGCAATCCCTTCAACGAAGCCGTCCCGTGCCGTGTCGGACAACAGGTTGCTCATCACGCCCACCGCCTTGGAGGCGTCGTTTACATGGATCACCGGCTTGTTGTAACACGGTGCTATCTTCACTGCCGTGTGAAGCCGGCTAGTTGTCGCACCCCCGATCAGCAACGGCATGTCGAACTCTTGGCGGTGCATTTCGCGGGCGAGGCTGACCATCTCGTCGAGGCTGGGCGTGATCAGGCCCGAGACTCCGATGATGTCGACCTTCTCCTCGCGAGCCGTAGCCAGAATTTTCTCCGCCGGCACCATCACGCCGAGATCAACAACTTCGTAGCTGTTGCACTGGAGGACCACGCCAACGATGTTCTTACCGATATCGTGAACGTCTCCCTTCACCGTTGCGAGCAGGATCTTACCATTGGCCGCCGCCGCAGTCCCGGCCTCCCGGCGCTCGGCCTCCATGAATGGCGTTAGGTGTGCGACCGCCTGCTTCATTACCCGGGCACTCTTAACCACTTGGGGCAGGAACATCTTGCCGGCGCCGAATAGGTCGCCGACGACGTTCATCCCGTCCATCAGTGGTCCCTCAATCACATGCAGTGGTCGTTCGGCCGCCTGGCGTGCCTCCTCGGTGTCCTCGACCACGAAGTCTGAGACGCCATGCACCAGCGCATACTCGAGGCGTTCGACAACCGAGCCCCGGCGCCATTTCAGGTTTTTCTCCGCAGCCGCCGCGCCGCTGTCGCGATGTTCGTCAGCGATCTCGAGCAGCCGGTCGGTAGCATCGGCCCGCCGGTTGAAAAGCACGTCCTCGATACGTTCCAGCAAATCGGCGGGAATGTGGTCATAGACCATGATCTGGCCAGCGTTGACGATGCCCATGTCCATGCCCGCTCGGATCGCGTGGTAAAGGAACGCCGCATGCATCGCCTCGCGCACCGCGTTATTACCGCGGAACGAAAAGGACAGGTTAGACACCCCACCCGACACATGGGCATGAGGCAACTCGGCCCGAATACGTCTCGTCGCCTCGATGAAGGCGATCGCATATTCGTTGTGCTCCTCGATGCCGGTCGCCACAGCGAAGATGTTCGGATCGAAGATGATGTCCTCGGGCGGGAAGCCGACATCCTCGGTCAGTAATCGGTAGGACCGCGCGCAGATTTCAAACTTCCGGTCGGCGGTGTCCGCCTGGCCCTCTTCGTCGAAGGCCATGACGACTGTCGCAGCACCGTAACAGCGAATCTTACGTGCCTGCTCTAGGAATGGTGCCTCGCCTTCCTTCAGGCTGATCGAATTGACGACCGCCTTCCCCTGAATGCATTTGAGCCCGGCCTCGATCACCGACCATTTCGAGGAATCAATCATCACCGGCACGCGTGAGATATCGGGCTCTGCGGCGATCAAATTGAGGAAGCGCACCATCGCCGCCTCGGAATCGAGCATACCCTCGTCCATGTTCACATCGATGATCTGGGCGCCGTTCTCAACCTGCTGACGGGCAACCTCGAGCGCCATGTCGTAATCGCCAGCGGTAATAAGCTCGCGGAATCGCGCGGAGCCGGTGACATTCGTGCGTTCACCAATATTAACGAAGCGACTGCCGGTCGCGGTCATGCCGAAGCCCCCGCAAGGCCCATAACGGAGAAGGGCTCCAGCCCCGAAAGTCGCATTGCGCTTGAAAGTTTCGGAAGCGGGCGCGGAACGACACCCTTCACGGCCCCTTGGATGGCGGCGATGTGCGCCGGCGTGACACCGCAGCAACCGCCGACGACATTCACGAGACCCGCTTCGGCCCATTCCCGCACGAAGCCGGCCGTCTGCTCGGCTACCTCGTCATACTCGCCGAACTCGTTGGGCAGTCCGGCATTCGGGTAGGCGCAGACAAAGGTATCCGCAACCCGCGCCAGTTCAACTAGGTAAGGCCGCATGCCATCCGCACCTAGGGAGCAGTTGAGCCCAATCGTCAGAGGATGCGCGTGCCGGACCGAGTTCCAGAAGGCCTCCGGTGTCTGACCCGTCAGGGTCCGCCCCGACAGGTCGGTTATCGTCCCCGAGATCATGACCGGCCGTCGCTCCTCGGTCTCCTCGAACAGTTCTTCCAGGCCAAATATGCAGGCCTTGGCGTTTAACGTGTCGAAGATTGTCTCGATGAGGAAAAGATCGACGCCGCCAACCAGAAGCGCCCGGGCAGCATGCTTGTAGGAGACCTTGAGCGTGTCGAAATCGATAGCCCGGTAGCCCGGGTCGTTGACGTCCGGAGAGATCGACGCAGTCTTGTTGGTAGGCCCAATGGCGCCGGCCACCCAACAGGTGCGCTCGGGCGTGTCGGCCATGACCTGATCGCAGGCCTCATGTGCCAGCCGCGCACCTTCGGCATTAATCTCAACCACATATTCCTCTGTCGCATAATCAGCCTGGGAGATCGTGGTGGCATTAAAGGTATTCGTGGAGACGATGTCGGCCCCAGCCCGCAGAAAACTAAGATGAATATCCCGGATCGCGTCAGGCGCGGTAAGGTTAAGGATATCGTTGTTCCCGGTCAGGTCGTTACCAAGCCCCTCGAAATGCCTACCATGAAAGTCGGCGGAGACAAGCTTAAGTGCCTGAATTTCGGTCCCCATGGCGCCGTCCAGAATGATGATGCGTTCCATCATTTCGTCGACGAGCGCCTTCTTCTTTCGCATCTCAATCATCGCGACATACCCTCTACGTTGTGGTCCAACACGCCAAGATTGGCGCAAACCCTGCGGGTCAGCTCCGCACGGTTCAACGTGTAGAAGTGAAAATCATTGACGCCACGCGCACGCAGATCGAGGCATTGCTTACTCGCCAAGCGAGCACCGACTTCGGCCCGGCCGGCGGGGTCGTCATCCAGCCCCTCATAGGCCATTGACATGTCGTCAGGTACGCTTGCACCGCACTTGGCGGCGAACCGCCTCATGCTCTTGAAGTTGCCGACCGGCATAATACCCGGCACCAGAGGTATCGAAACGCCGGCGGCGGCAATTCGATCACGGAACCGCAAAAAGGTGTCATTGCAGAAGAAAAACTGGGTGATCGCTCGGGTCGCGCCCGCATCCACCTTACGCTTCAGATTGTCGATGTCGAAATCGGCGCTCAGAGCCTCTGGGTGGGTCTCCGGATAGGCGGCCACCGATAGCTCGAACGGTGCGACAGCACGCAACCCTTCTACAAGGTCGGCCGCATAGGCATAACCGTCCGGATGCGGCATATAGCCGCCCTGCCCTTCGGGCGGGTCGCCGCGCAGGGCAACGATATGGCGCACACCCACATCCCAGTAATCCCGGGCGATATCTTCGATCTCCCCGCGGCTCGCATCAACACAAGTCAGATGCGCTGCGGCAGTCAGCCCCGCCTCCCTTATAATCCGCGACACTGTTTCATGTGTGCGTTCGCGCGTCGTCCCGCCCGCGCCGTATGTTACCGAGACGAACGCGGGATCGAGCGGAGCAAGCCCACACACCGTGCCCCAGAGGGTCTGCTCCATTTCCGGGGTCTTGGGTGGGAAGAACTCGAAGCTAACCGAAGGGCGACTTTGGTCTACCCCGGTTGAGCATAATTTGGATTCGCGAGCCATCATCATTCCTAGGCGTTGGCACGAGGGCGCAGGTGCGGGTCTATCTGCTGCATTTCGGCCGGGCGACACATCTTCCAGATCGTGACGTTCAGCGATGCGCCAGGAAGGCTACGGACATCGATCATCTGCAGGCCGTTGACAGCAGCCCAATGCTCAACATCCTCTGTCCGGAAGCCGAGGCGGCGATGCGCATGTGCGTCGCGCAGTTCCTCCATCGCATGCGGTGCAAAATCTACAATGACGAACGCGCCGCCCGGTTTCAGAAGGCGCGCTGCCTCGCGGATCGCATCGCCCGGCTCATCGGCGAAATGCAGAACCATGTGTAGGATCATCAGATCGAACGAGCGATCATTGAACGGCAGTTGATACATATCGGCTTGGCGAACATTGCAGTTGCTATACTGCGCTGCAGACAGGTTCGTCCGCGCCACGGCAAGCATTTCCCGAGACCGGTCTACGCCGACGGCCTCACGTACATGTCCACTCAGGAGTTGCAGCATTCGGCCCGTTCCGGTGCCGATATCCAGCAATGCTTCATGCTCCTCGCCCGCCAGGAGGTCTGTGAGCGAGGTCTCGACCACTCCTTCGTCGACGTGGAGCGTGCGAATCTTGTCCCAAGATTTAGCCGCATCGCGGAAATATTCTTCTGCACGCCGCGCACGCGAGGCCTTGATATCGGCCAGCCGAGTCGAATCCCGCACCCTCTGTTCATCAGCTGGGTCGATGGCATCGAGGATTGTCCGCAGCACATCCGCTACCTGGGTTCCTTGTGCGAGGTGAAAGAATGCCCAACTCCCCTCCTGAAAACGCTCAAGGAGTCCCGCTCCACACAGAAGCTTGAGATGGCGCGAGACCCTCGGCTGGCTCTGGCCAAGGATGTGCGTCAAATCACTGACCGTGAGGTCTGCCCCGGCACATAGCGCCAAAATGCGCAGTCGAGTCGGTTCGCCGGCGGCGCGCAGGAGGGTAAGGATGTCGTCCATGGACTTCGTTGCGTATTCCGAGGGATAGGTCTTGTGAAGGGGCAAACCGGCCAACGAATCGATGTAGATGACGCCGAAGAAATATAATGTTCGTATAAAGATATATTTATATAATTATATTTGACAGCTAAACCTCGAGCTTGTGTCCGATTCGAAGTGGGAAACTGTAACAATTTTGCAACAGTTGTTGAGACAGCTTGATGTTGGCCTTGTTGGCATGTGGCGCATACTCGCGCGCTGTGGTAGCAAAAATATTATGATCAACGCCTGTCTCGGGAGACGGCGCATTAAGGTTCATGCAAGGGCATCAAGGCATTATGAGGCGGTGGTTTTTGCGTGCGGGTCGTGCAACTGGCCGGTTCTAGGTAGGGAAGCCGGATTTGCGATGTGGACGAAAGAATAATGTTGAAAACAATCACTGACCTAAAACTGTCTTGCTTTTTGGTTGCAGCGCTCATGATGTGTGCGCTGACAGCGTGCGCAATTCCGCCAAGCGGCGACAAGGATGCGATTGCTGAGTTTGAAGAGGCGAACGACCCGTTAGAGCCTGCAAATCGCCTCATCTTCTCGGCCAATGTCGCTGTGGACCAACTGGTCCTGCAGCCCGTGAGCATCACCTACCGTGATCTATTTCCCGACGAGTTGAAGACGCCGGTCGAGAACTTCATCACCAACCTCTTTATGCCGCTAAGCGTGCTGCATTCCCTACTGCAGGGCGATATAGAGCGCGCAGATCAGGCGGCGACCCGTTTCTTTACGGCCCTCCCAACCTTCCTACTTGCCAATACGATGCCCGATAAAGAACCTGTCTTCGAGGATGCCGGCCAGACGCTGGCGGTCTGGGGCTTCGAGCAAGGCCCCTATGTTATGCTGCCACTTCTCGGTCCGTCCTCGGTCCGCGACACATTCGGAACCATCGGCGACTTCTTCGTGGACCCGGTAGGCTGGCTTACCGAAACGCCGGTAACCGTCGGCCGTGCAGCGGGCAAAGCGGTGGTGGTCCGCTCCAACAATGTCGATCAGGCCCGCGATCTACAGCGTAATTCGCTCGATTACTACGCTGCCGTTCGCAGCCTCTACCGGCAACGGCGCGAGGCGCAAATTAACAATGGCGGATCGACGCCGGTCCAGCCCGCACCGACGCTGGGGCGCGGCGAAAGTTGGGACACCAAAGAAACCGCTTCCGGCAAGTAGGGACTGGCCCGATGATCGCGCGCTTCATACCCGCGTTCGTCCTATTACTCGCGCTCAGCGTAGCCGCACCTGCAGCGCGCGCTGACGGGCATCTGGATGCTTCGTCTGCCTTCATCAAGTCGCTCGCGGACCGCACGATCTCAGTGGTGACGAACACAGAAATTTCCAGCGAGGAACGCCGCGACAAGTTTCGTAACCTGTTCCGCGAGGGCTTCGCCGTCGACGGCATCGCACGTTTCGCGCTTGGCCGTTACTGGCGTGGTGCTTCGAAGGAGGAACGCAAGGAGTATCTTTTCCTTTTTGAGGATGTCATCGTCAACACGTGGGCTGATCGCTTCTCTCAGTATTCGGGACAGAAATTTGAAGTGCTCGACGCGGTCGACGAACCCTCAAGCGGCCCGGAGAATGTCGCTCTTGTCTTGAGCCAATTCTTCACTAGCCCAACCTCGCCCGTCATCATCGAGTGGCGCGTCGCGAGTCAGGGCGACATCATCAAGATCGTAGATGTAAAGCTCGAAGGCATCAGCATGGCCAACACCCAACGGGACGACTTCAATTCGTACATCCGCAACAACGGCCGCAAGGTGTCAGCGATTCTCGAACGCCTCCGGATTATGCGCGACGGCTGATCGCCACGCCCAATGCTCGCAACAAAAATCCGCTCAGCGCTGGAGCGGCTTGTACTTAATCCGGTGCGGCTGATCCGCGTCGGTGCCCTTTCGGCGTTTCAGGTCTTCGGTATAGGCGTCGTAGTTCCCCTCAAACCATACGACCGCGCTGTCACCTTCGAACGCCAATATATGGGTCGCAATACGATCGAGGAACCAGCGGTCATGGCTAACCACCACCGCGCAGCCGGGGAATTGCAATAGAGCCTCCTCGAGAGCGCGCAACGTATCCACGTCCAGATCGTTGGTCGGCTCATCGAGCATCAGGAAATTCGAGCCCGACTTCAGGACCTTGGCCAGATGCACACGATTGCGTTCACCGCCGGACAGTTGGCCGACCGGCTTTTGTTGGTCGGAACCGCGGAAGTTAAACCCGGCTACATAGGCGCGGCTCTGGACGTTGCGCCCGCCCAGCTCGATGACATCGACTCCCTCTGAAATTTCCTCCCAGACGGTCTTGTCATCCGCCATGGCATCGCGGCTCTGATCAACATAGCCCATCTGGACCGAATCACCGATCCGGATTTCTCCGGAGTCTGGGGTGTCTTGCGAGGTAATCATGCGACATAAGGTGGTCTTGCCTGCTCCGTTCGGTCCAATCACGCCCACGATCGCCCCCGGCGGCATCTTGAAGCTCAGGTCCTCGATCAGAAGATGATTACCGAAGCCCTTGCGAATGCCGTCGGCCTCGATCACCAGGTCCCCGAGCCGGGGGCCCGGCGGAATGGTGATCTGTTGACGTTCCGGCGCCTTTTCTTGACTTTCGGCCACTAGCCTCTCGTAGGCGTCGACCCGGGCCTTGCTCTTGGCCTGGCGCGCACGGGGACTCTGACGAACCCATTCGAGCTCCTGCTTGATCGTCCGCTGACGCGCCGATTCCTCGCGCTCTTCCTGCGCTAGCCGCTTCTCCTTGGCCTCGAGCCAAGCGCTGTAATTGCCCTCAAACGGGAGCCCCTTGCCCCGATCGAGCTCCAGAATCCAGCCCGCGACATTGTCGAGGAAATAGCGATCATGGGTCACGGCCACGACGGTGCCCGGATAGTCTTCCAAGAAGCGTTCGAGCCAGGCGACGGATTCGGCGTCGAGGTGATTCGTCGGCTCGTCCAGCAGCAGCATGTCGGGGCGCGACAGCAGGAGCCGGCACAATGCGACGCGCCGGCGCTCGCCGCCAGACAGCTTCGATACTTCAGCCTCTCCCGGCGGACAGCGCAAGGCATCCATCGCGATCTCGATCTGTCGGTCAAGCTCCCAAGCGTCGTTGGCATCGATCTCGGCCTGAAGCTCCGCTTGTTCGGCGATCAGCACATCCATTTCCTCGTCGGTGAGTTCCTCCCCGAAACGCATGCTGACCTCATTGAACCGATCGAGCAGCGCTTTCGTCTCCGCGACCCCGTCCATGACGTTCCCCATCACGTCCTTCTCGGAGTCGAGCTCGGGTTCCTGGGGCAGAAACCCGACCTTCAGGCCGTCAGCGGCCCAGGCCTCACCCTGATACTCGGTGTCGAGACCAGCCATGATCTTGAGCAGCGTCGACTTACCGGCGCCGTTGAGGCCGAGCACGCCGATTTTTGCGCCCGGCAGGAAGCTCAGCCAGACATCTTCGACAACCTTGCGGCCGCCGGGGTAGACCTTGGTCAGGCCTTTCATCACATAGACATACTGGGGAGTGTTCACGGCGCGCGCTCTCAGCTGATTTGTTATCGGACGGGCGTCTATGTAAGCCGCGCAAGCGTGGGGTGCAACGGTTCCGCAATGCCCCGTTGCGCGCAGCCCTCACGGCTAGTTGCGACCGCCAAACCGCCAATCATGCAGTTCGGTGCGCGCATAGAGCCCGTTCATCGTGAAGGGCTCGCCATCGAAGAACGCCTCGGCAGCCGCCCGGTCGGGTGCTTCCAGCAGGAACAGGCTCCCGGTCCAAATCTCTCCGGACATGTCCCAGAGCGGGCCGCGCAGTATCTGTTGCGCCATTTTCTCGGGCGGCGCGAGAAAATCACGATGCGCCTTAAGCAGAGCGTTACGCCGATCCGTCACATCTGCGTCATCCGCCCCGTGGCCGATGAAGAGGAACCGGTGGTTGGTCTCGGGGTCACCCGCGAAGTCCCACATGGTCCGATCGAGCGCATTCGTCCACCGACGAACCATCACGTCCTCATACACGCCAGCCTTATAGAAGGGCTCTTCGAAGGCGAACGCGGGCGCCGCCTTCTCATCGGGTAACTCGACGGCATGCATGCTGCCGGTCGGCGTTTCGCCATCATCGGCCAGCGTTGGGCCACGTGCGACGATCCGGTCCGCATAACCGTCCATGAACGCCCGATGGGCCTCGACATGGTCGCGCCGCGACGCACCCGCCCTGTCCCGGAAATAGAAGAAATAAGTCGCCATGGCACCCCTCAAATCACGCTGATTCTTCTGCCGCCCGCGCGGCCGTCCATTCCGCGACCACATCACTCTCTCGCTCGTCAGGCATATGTTTTAACCGTAACTTGTCCAGTTCGTCTCCCGGCAACAGGTGCGACAGCGCCCATACCGCCGCCCCGCGAACCAGCGGAGATTCGTCGACCAGGCAGTCCTGCGCCACTTCGGCGTCCCCCGCCGTCCCGACATTACCTATCGCGATCAGGACATTGCGCACGAATCTCTCGCGTCCCACGCGCTTGATCGCGGTCTTTGAAAAGAATGCGCGAAATGCGCCGTCATCGAGCCGCGCGAGGTCTGTCAGCGATGGCCAATCGAACTCCGGGCGGCTCCGCAGCTCGGTCACGGGCGCGGTCTTGGCAAACTTGTTCCACGGACATGCCGCGAGACAATCGTCGCAGCCATAAATCCGGTTGCCGATCAGGGGCCGCAGTTCACGTGCGATCGGTCCCTTATGCTCAATCGTGAGATAGGAAATACAGCGCCGCGCATCAATCTGGTAAGGCGCCGGGAACGCGTCGGTCGGACAGACATCGAGGCATGCGCGGCACGATCCGCAATGATCAGCGACCGCGACGTCCGTCGGCAGATCGAGGGTGGTGAAGATCTCTGCCAGGAACAGCCAGGAACCGTGATCGCGCGACACGAGGTTTGTGTGCTTGCCCTGCCACCCGAGCCCCGCAGACTGGGCCACCGGTTTCTCCATCACGGGTGCGGTATCAACGAATACCTTCACCTCGCCGGGAAACGCGTCACATATCCAGCGCCCAAGCGCCTTGAGGCGTTTTTTGACCACGTCATGGTAATCCTGTCCTCTCGCGTAGACCGAGAGATACCCGACGCCGGTCTTGTCCATGCTGTCGAAGGCATCGGCATCCGGGGTATAGGCCATGCCAAATGCTATGACCGAACGCGCCTCGGGCCACAGGGCAGCCGGCTCGGCGCGCCGGTCGGCCTTGGCGAGCATCCAGTCCATGTCGCCGTGCCGCCCCTCTTCGATGAACTGCGCCAGGTGATCGCGAACCTCTGCAGCAAGATGCACAGGCGCGAACCCAACCGCGTCGAAGCCCAGTTCAATGGCCTTTTCGCGTATCCGGTCACCGACCGCCGCAGGCGTTAGGGATTTAGCCATTCTTTTCCCACCCCAGGAGCGTCGCATCACCGTAAGAGAAGAAGCGATACTTCGCATCGATCGCGTGACGATAGGCATCGCGCATGCGCGCCGTTCCCGCAAACGCGCACACCAGCATGAAAAGGGTCGAGCGCGGCAGGTGGAAATTAGTGAAGAGCTGGTCGACTGCGCGAAACTCGAAACCCGGCGTGCAAAACAATCGCGTATCGTCGCGAAACTCGGACATCCTTCCCTCGGCGTCGATGGCAGATTCGAGGACACGCAAGGCTGTCGTACCGATGGACACAACCGGCCGGCCGTCGTCCCGTGCCGCATTGATCTGCGACGCCGTGCCGGCGTCAATCTCGCCATACTCCGCATGCATACGGTGTTCGGCCACATCCTCAACCGTCACGGGCAGGAACGTACCGGCCCCGACATGCAGGGTCACCGTCGCGAGCTCCATACCCGCCGCGTTCAGTGCCGCCATCAGTTCCGGCGTAAAATGCAACCCCGCCGTCGGCGCCGCGACCGCGCCCTCGCGCGCCGCGAACATCGTTTGATAGTCGTGCGAGTCCCGACCGTCCGGGCCACCGCTGCGCTTGATATAGGGGGGCAAAGGCGTACGGCCGTAGCGCAAAAGGGCGTCATTAAAGGCCACCGACGTCATATGGAAACGCAGGAACACCTCGCCCCCCTCACGACGCTCGACCATCTCGGCGGCAAAGCCGTCCGCGAACTCGATCCGGTCGCCCGGCCGCAGCCGTTTCGCAGGGCGCGCAAAGGCAAGCCATTCCGTGTCCGACTGCTGCTTGTGCAGGGTCACGAAGATGCGCCCCTCCCCGCGGCGTCCCTCGAGCTGGGCGGGAATCACCCGCGTGTCGTTGACTACAAGAAGGCTGCCCGGCTCAAGCAGTTCCGGAAGCTCGGCAACCATACGATCGTACATACCCCCGCGCAAATCCAGCAGCCGCGCGGCGTCACGCGGTTCGACTGGGCGCTGTGCAATGCACTCGGGCGGCAAATCGAAATCGAAGTCCGATGTCTTCATGCTCCAAACCTAGATCGCGACACTGCGGATTGACACCGGGCGCACTGTACTGTCATTAGCCTTCCCCCAACGGACCACTCCTGAAGCTGTGACGCACTCATGCCCGGATTGACCACGCGTTTCCTCGTTATCGCCGTCCTCTTCGTGACATGCCTGATGGTTTCGAACATCACGGCTGTCAAGCTGATCGACGTGAACGGGTATGTTCTCACGGGCGCGATCGTGATCTTCCCGATCAGCTACATTATTGGCGATGTTCTGACGGAAGTTTACGGTTTCGCCAAGGCCCGGCTGGTGCTTTGGGTCGGGTTCGGCGCAAATCTTTTTGCGGTCCTGACATTCGCACTTGTCGCAGTCCTGCCTGCGGCCAGCTTCTGGGATGGCCAGGCGGCGTACGAAATGATCCTGGGCGCGACCCCGCGAATCCTCGCCGCGTCCTTCCTAGCCTACCTCTTGGGGGAATTCGCGAATTCCTACGTACTGGCGCGCCTGAAGGTCATTACCGAAGGGCGCATGCTGTGGCTGCGGACCATCGGCTCGACCGTGGTGGGCCAGGGACTTGATTCGACCGTCTTCGTGTTCGTCGCATTCTGGGGGGTTCTACCCTTGGAAATCTTGGCCGGGACGATCGCGGTTCAGGCTCTCGCCAAGATTGGATACGAGGTCTTGGCGACTCCCTTTACCTATGCGGTGATCGGCTGGCTGAAACGCTGCGAAGGAATCGACCATTACGACCGTGAGACCCGGTTCAACCCGTTCACCATTACCCGCCTGCAGGATTGATACAAACACAAGCCCTTATCGCAGGGCTGCTGGCCGGCTCGACAATATCCGCCGGCGCCAACGCAGTTCGGGCCGACCCCGACACCTATGGCGTCCATTTGGTAAACGACCGGATTGCCAAAACCGACCGGTACTTTACCAACGGCTTCCGCCTCTCGTGAGTCTCCAACGCCTGCTATGGCGACCCGGTCTGGGTTAAGGATGTACTCACGACCCTCTATCCATTCGCAAAGCTGCATCAGGGCCAGTTCGGCGCGGCGCTCCGCCAGAGCATCTTCGTGCCGGAGGATGCAGTCACCGACGGCTTTGCAAATGATCACAGGCTCTATGCAGGCTAGCTCAAAGGTACGATCTCCTTCCGTGCAGAGACACGGCGCGGCCTGGCATCGCTCGACACGCTGGACAACGCGGAGCTCGGTCGCGCCTTCGTCTATCGCGGCGGACGCTTGGTGGTCACCCAAGTCTTCCACAACCGCAATTTCGAAGGCCAGCGCCGAGCCACCCGATTCCGGGCAATCAGCCTGTCGGCGAACTTCTAGCCTAGCCTGTCCCTTCGGATAGGCTTTCCAGTTCGCCCACCCATGCTAAGCTTCTACCGGATGAATTTCATGAGGAGGAAGCATGACGGATCTCAACCTCAGCATCGACGGGATTGCGAACGGACAGCGCATTCCTGAAGAGTTCGCATTCGGCATCAGAACGAAAAGCGAGCCCTTCACCTTCGGCGCCAATATCAGCCCAGCCATGCGCTGGGATGCGGGCCCAGACGGCACCCGGTCCTTCGCTATTATCATGCATGACCGCAGCGTGCCGACGGTATTCGACGACGCCAACCAGAATGGCAAGACCATCCCCGCCAATCTGGCGCGCATGGATTTCATGCACTGGGTTCTGGTCGACATTCCAGCGACCACGACTAGCCTCGCGAAGGGCGCCGAGTCCGACTCGGTGCTCCCCAAAGGAAAGCCCACCGGCCCTACCGAACATGGTGTGCGCGGCGCCAACGACTTCGGAATGTTCATGGCTGGAAACCCGGACATGGCTGGCGATTATGGCGGCTATGACGGACCCGCCCCGCCTTGGAACGACGAGATCATGCACGAGTATGTGTTCACCGTGTACGCACTCGATGTGGAATCGATAGGGCTGAGCGGCTTGTTCAGCGGCGCAAATGCCCTGTCAGCAATGGAGGGTCACGTGCTTGCCAGCGGCCAGGTTATTGGGGAGTACACGCTAAATCCCGACCTCACTTAGTAAAGGGACAACAGATGGCTTTTGCGGCGAACCTTCGGATCCGCCGCTTTTTGTCCCTTAATCGGCGCAACTTCGAATCGCCGGCGTCATGCGTATCGGTTGGACAATGACGGATCCAACGGAGAGCACGATGTCCAGCCCTCAAAAAGACCACAACCGAAACACGTTCGATTACCGTTTTGTGCAAGGCACCGCCGAGGGTGACCTAGTCGACGGCGTCGGTGTAATCGACCAACTTCGTCTTATAGTCAGTGCGCGGAAGGCTGTTGAAAGGGACAAGCTCGACCTTTGTGGTGACCAAGAGCTTCGCGCGAATCTCCCTATCGATCGCTTGTGCCAACCCCGGTCCGGGCGCAGTACCTTCTGCCGCCTCAACTTGGACCGGCAGGGGCGGAAGCTGCTGAACCCCCTTCTTTTTCGGGCATACGAGTAGAATCCCGCTGACATCGGGGCGAAACGTGTTGATAACCTCGCGCAGCGCGCTGGGGAACACATTCACGCCGCGCACAATCAGCATGTCGTCCGTCCGCCCGACGCAGCGGATGCGTGGGCCGGTCCGACCACTAGCGATCGGCACCATGCTGACGGTCACATGATCGCGTGAGCGATAACGCAGTAGCGGTGCCGCTTCCTGCATCAGATGGGTATAAACCGGCTCACCCATGACGCCATCCTCGAATGGCAAGGGTTCCTCGGTTTCGGGGTCGATCAGTTCCATGTGGATGTAGTCGCGGGCGAGGAAGTTCATGCCGTCCTGCTCGGGGCCTTCACCGAACATTGAGATCGATAGCTCACCCAAACCCAGAACCTCATGCACCTTTGCGTTGAATGCCTCCTCGATCTGGGCCCGCACCTCGGGCTCGCCGCCGCCCGGCTCGCCGCCCGCGACAAGCGTCTCGATTCCGCAGGCCGCCGGATCGATGCCCCGCGCGCGTGCCGCCTCGGCGATGTAAAGAAAATAGGACGGCGTACCTGGCATGGCCTGCACTTGGAAGCGCGACAGCGCGGTGATCAGCCGGTCCGTGTTGCCGCTGCCGACGGGCACCATCCGCACACCCAGCGCGATCATGGACTCGTGCACCGCGCCCGCCGCGAAGGGACCTGAATTGTAGGTGGTGACGACCCGGTGATGAGGCCGGATACCGGCGGCGAAGTAGCTCCGGTTGGATGTGTGGATCCACCGATCGAGGTCTCCGCGGGTCACCGGTATGTAGAGCGGTGTACCCGATGTGCCGCTGGTCGAATAGATGCGCACCACATCCTCGAGCGGAGCCGCGAGTTGCTTTCCGAGCGGCAGATGCTCGGCCTGGCTGGCCCGCAACTCGTCCTTCACCGTGAATGGCAGATGCCGGAGATCATCAAGGCCACCGACGGTCTCGGGCGTCTTGAAACCCGCCTCGCGGAACTTCGCCCGGTAGAATTCTGAACGTTCGAACAGATAGGCGATTTGCTTGCGGTAGACCGGTTCATCCTTACGTTTCTGGTCCGCGAGATCTCGGGTTTCCGCCTCAGGATCAAAGAGTTCCGGTGCCGTCATCGCAACTAGCTCCCGTCGTACTCTATGGCTTCCTCGCCGTGGTGGGCGAGTAGGAAACCGATGGGGCGTTCGGTTTCCTCATTCAGATGGCCGATCAGGCCGACGGTGCGCGCTAGGATGGGAATACCCCGGATCGCAGCCTTGGGATAATCGAGATCGAGTAGGACCGCCGCCATCGGCCCTTGAAGATTCATCGGTAGCGGCTTGCCCCAGACCTCGGTCACGGCATCCGGAAAAGCGCGTAACGCATCTACGTGGCGTCCCGACACGCCGCGTTCGTCGGCTAGCTCGAGAATGCGCGCGGCGCGTGGATCGACCGGATGGTGAATCGGATGTCCGAAGCCCGGGATAAACTTCCCGGCATCCTTGTATTCCCGTGCGATCGCCAACGCCGCAGCCTCGGAGCTCTCGCCGTCCTCAATCCGCGCCGCGGCATCGGCAAGCATATCGCCACACACGTCCGCACTACCGAGAATGACCGACCCAACCCCGAGCAAACCGGCAGCCACAGCGCCCTGAAGCGCCTCGGGAGCGGCTGCGAATGTCATGCGCGCAGCCTGTACGCTCGGCGTCAGCCCATGTTCGGCCAGCGCAACCGTCAGCACATTCATAAAGAAGGCTTGGTCCGGGCTCGGCTCGCGACCGGTCAGATGAAGGAAAAAAAATTCGGCAATCGAGGAATGCCCCATCACCTCGTTGCACAGGTCCTTCCCACGCACCGTTATCGAGCTAGCATCCGCCGTCTCGATAGCCGTTTTCGCCTCGCCCTTTTTACCGATTAGCATGGTCGTCTCTCCTAAGTTGAGCGCGACGATAGGGTCAAACCACAACCGCCACAATGTTTCATATATGCGAATTAATTTTCTATTAATGGAACCTGATTGACTCTCGGCAAGCCCCTGCGCGTAGAATGACGACAGCAACAAAAAAAGAGCAGTATGACGCCGCCCACAGCTTGGGTCTTAGGGAGATCGAACCAATGAAATACGGAATGTTTAGCATGCCGCTCCGTCCCCCCGGCGGAGACGTAACCGGAAACTATCACCGCGACATCCAGACATATGTCCACGCGGACAAACTCGGATACACCGAGGGCTGGATGGGCGAGCATTATACGATCCCGTGGGAGCCCATTCCGGCGTCCGACCTGTTTGCGGCGACCGTCTTTGCACAGACGGAGCAGATTCGGGTCGGGACCGGCGTCGTTCTGCTGCCGATGCACGACCCGCGCTTGGTGGCGCTGCGCATAGCCTATCTCGACCACCTGTCGAAGGGCCGCCTCAACTTCGGCATCGGCGCGGGCGGTGCACCGACCGATTTCCACTTCTTCGATATCAACTATCAGGAAGGCGAACATCGCGAACGCATGCGCGAGGCCATCGGTGCCATCAAGCGGCTGTGGACCGAGGACGATCCATTCGAGCACAACGGTAAGTTCTGGCAATTCAAGGTGCCCGAGCCGATGCCGCAGATTCCGCTCTACCATCACATCCGGCCCTATCAGGACCCGCATCCGCCGATCGCGGTGGCCGGGCTTCATAAATACTCAGAATCGCTTGCGACCGCCGGCCGCGAGGGCTGGCATCCGATGAGCGTCAACTATCTGCCAGCCGCCAATCTCAACACCCATTGGGAGGCGGTCAAGCAGGGCGCCGCCGAATCAGGTTACACGCCAAGCCGCAAGGAGTGGCGGGTCGCGCGTGAAATCTTCGTGGGCAAGACCGACGCGGAGGCGCGTGAACACGCCCTAAACGGCGGCATGGCGCAGGCCTATAACGACTACATGTACAACGTGCTCAAATCCCTAGGCGTAGTCGATCTCTATAAGGAGAACGAGGACATCAAGGACGAGGACCTGACGGCGGAGTATATTTGCGACAACATCTGGATCGTGGGCAGCCCGGACACGGTCACCGAGAAGCTGCGCAAGCTGTATTCCGAAACAGGCGGCTTCGGCACGGTACTACAGGTTCAGTATGTGTATGAGCCCTTCCAGACTTGGCTGGACAACATGACCCTGTTTGCCAAGGAGGTCATGCCGAACCTCGCAGATCTGGTGCCCGAAGCGGAGGAACCGGCCGCCGCCGCGCAATAGCGCCGGCGCCAAGACCCGCCCGGACAGCCCTGCACCGCGACGCGGTGCGGGGCAGCCGGCCATATGCACCACGGAGGTAATCATGTCCGTTGCCGCTGATTCAGAGCTCCAGATCTCGCCGGATATCGCCAATTGCATCACGGAAGAACGCATCCCAATCGTGGATGTCGGCGACTTCCTATCGGGTGACCCGAACGCCCTGGAACAGTTCGCAACCGACTTGCGCGCGATCCAAGAGAGCCTCGGTTTCTTCTGCATCGTCAATCACGGTGTGGACCAAGACCTCATCGATCGCAGCTTCGACCAGATCGCCGAACTGTTCCGGCTCTCGGACGAGGCCAAGATGAAGTACCGGGTCGACTTCCACCACCAGGGCTTTATCCCCAACAAGTCATTGATCCTGCGCTGGTCGAAGATTGCAAAGAACGAGAAAAAGGACCTGAACGAAGCCTGGGCGTTCATGCGCGAGCGCACACCCGACGACCCGAAGGTGAAAACCAACATCCGGCACCGAAACCTCAACCAGTGGCCCGAAGAGCTTCCCGGCTTCCGGCCGACCCTGCTCGAATATCAGGAAACCATGGCCGACCTCGCGACGCGCATGCTTCCTGCCTATGCCCGCGCATTAGAGATGCCGGCCGACTATTTTGACGACAAGTTCTCGCACCCGGAATACTACAATCGCTGCGCCTGGTACCCGCCCGTCGAGGCGGAAGAAGGACAGTTCTCCCTGTCACCCCATTCCGACCACAGCTCGATGACCTATCTGCCCCTGATGGACGTGGCGGGGCTTGAGGTCATGGCCCCATCCGGCAAATGGATGGAGATCGAGCCGTTGCGCGGCGCGATCGTCGTGAACACCGGGGAGTTCTTCAACCGTTGGACCAACGGCCGCTTTATCGCCACGCCGCACCGCGTGGTTCCACCCACGGATCACCGTTACGCGCTGACCTTCTTCTACAACTGCAATGACGAGACCGTGGCCGACCCGATTCCGACCTGCATCAGGCCGGGCGAAGAGCCGCTCTACGAGCCGATATCCTTCCACGACTTCTTCATCACCTATATGGACGGTAACTACATCTACCGCACTGCGGAGATGGACGAGGACTGAGTCCATCGGCGCGGCCCGCCGGCCGTCCCACCAAGTATATCCAGCGACGAAAGCAGCCGCATGAGCAGCAAAAATCTCCTGACCGAAACACGTGATCATGTGCTCTACGTCACCATCGACAGGGTGGAGAAACATAACGCGCTCGCGATCTTAATCATCGACGCGATCGGCGCGACCTTTCGCGATGCGGCGACGGACGACACGCTCGTGGCTGCCGTGCTACGTGGGGCGGGCAGGAAGACCTTTGCCGCCGGCGGCGACCTGCGTGAACTCGCCGGCCTGCGCACCGAGGCTGAGGCGGAGAAGATGGCACTCGATGCCAAGGCTGCGTTCAATGCGATCCGCGATTTTCCAGTGCCGGTGATAGCCGGACTGAACGGCAACGCCTTCGGCGGCGGCGCCGAACTCGCCGTCTCCTGCGACTTCAGGGTCGCGGCGGCACATGCCCGCATCGGTTTCGTCCAAGGCCGGCTGGCGCTCGCCACCGCTTGGGGCGGCGGCCCCGACCTTCTCGACCTAGTCGGGCGGGCGCGCGGCCTTCGGTTGATGAGCACAGGCGAGATGCTCGAGCCCGCCGCCGCCCTCGAGATCGGGCTCTATGACGCGGTCGGCGCCGAGGGCGAGGATATCGACGACACGATCGAGGCCTTCCTGGTCCCGATCCGAAAGCAGAAGCCGCAGTCCATGCGGGCCTTCAAGGCCGTGAGCGACGCGCACCGGCGCGGCGACGACCGCGCGGCCATGCATGATGCCGAGACACGCATGTTCATAAAGACCTGGGTCCATGATGATCACTGGGAAGCCGCCGAAAAGGTACTCCCGTCGAAGAAAGGCTGAGGCGATGACCGACAGTTCTGCCAATAAGGATCAGGAGGGCGAACCCCAACGGCTTGAACCGCCGACGAAACCCGCGACCGCGACCGCGTCCGGGATCGAGGTGCCCGTTGTGGTCACCCCGGACATGGTGGCTCCGCGCGAAGCCGAAATGCCCGGCGAGTATCCGTTCACCCGGGGCATCTTCCCCGATGGATTCCGCGGTCGCATGTGGACCATCCGCCAGTATTCCGGATTCGGCACGGCAGAGGAATCCAACGAACGCTACCGGTTCCTGCTCGATCAGGGGCAGACCGGCCTGTCGGTCGCACTCGACCTACCCACCCAGTGCGGCTACGACCCCGACGATCCCCTCGCCCGGACCGAGGTCGGCAAGGTCGGCGTTTCGCTGTCGAATCTGGCCGAAGCCGAGATCCTTTTCGACGGTATCGACCTGGCCGGCATCTCGACGTCCTTCACCATCAACGGCACCGCCTCGATCATCTATGCGATGTACTGCGCCGTCGCCGACAAGCAGGACGTCCCGCGCGAGAAACTCACGGGCACGATCCAGAACGATATTCTCAAGGAGTATGTGGCACGCGGTACCTGGATCTTCCCCGTGCGTCCATCCCTGCGCTTGATCGCCGACACGATCCTGTTCTCCTACGACCAGACGCCGCGCTTCAACGCGATCAGCATCGCCGGCGCCCACGTGCGCGACGCCGGCTGCACCGCCGTCGAGGAGATGGGCTACACCCTAGCCAACGGGCTCGCCTATATCGACGAACTCATCCGCCGCGGCGGCGATGTGGAGAAGTTCGCACGCCGGCTCAGCTTCTTCTTCTACGTCCATATGGATTTCTTCGAGGAGGTCTGCAAGTTCCGTGCGGGCCGGCGACTTTGGGCTAAGCTTCTCACCGAGCGCTACGGCGTCCAGGACCCCAAGGCGCTGATGTTCCGCTTCGGCGTCGTGTGCGGCGGCTCCTCCCTGATCGGCGCCCAGCCGTACAACAATGTCGTGCGCGTTGGTATCGAGAACATGGCGGCTGTCATGGGCGGCGCCCAGTCGATCTTCACCGCGGCCTTCGACGAGGCCTACCAGATTCCGACCGAGCATTCGGCCGAGATCGCGGTCCGCACCCAGCAGATCGTCGCCCATGAATCAGGCATCGCCCGCACCGTCGACCCCTTGGGCGGGAGCCACTATGTGGAGTGGCTCACCGACCAGATGGAAGGCGAGATCATGAAGGTAATCGACGAGATCGAGACCTATGGCGGCGTCACGAAGGCCGTCGAGGATGGCTGGCTGCAGCTCAGGATCGCCAAGCGCGCCGCCGAACGGAAACGCAAGGTGGACAATGGCGAGACCGTTGTCGTCGGCCAGAATCACTTCCGCCGGGACAACCAGAATGAGGGCGTGGCCGAACTGTTCAAGCTCGACCCGAAGGCAACCGCCAGAGTTATCGAGAAATTTGAGCGGGTCCGCGATAGTCGCGACGAAACGGCCGTGCGGAAATCGCTTTCAGCCCTCGAGGGCGCGGCCGCGAAGGACGACGAGAATCTCATGCCCTACCTGATCGACTGCTGCCACGCCTACGCCACGGTGGGCGAGATGGTCGCGACCCTGAAGTCGCAATGGGGCGAGTTCGAAGAGCCGGTACGGCTGTAGGACCGAAGAAGATGAGCCTGAACGGAAAACGCATCCTGATCGCCAAACCCGGCCTCGACGGACACGACGTGGGCGCGAAGATCATCGCGCTGGCGCTCCGCGACGCGGGTGCCGACGTGATTTACACCGGCCTGCGCCGCAGCCCCGACTATATCGCCAGGGTCGCCGTCGACGAGGATGTCGACGCGGTCGGCCTGTCGATCCTGTCGGGCAGCCACAAGGAACTTGTCGAGGAGACCGTGCGCTGCCTCGCCGAGCTCGACGCAGGCGATATCCACCTGTTTGTCGGCGGGACAATTCCCAGCGAGGACCATGACGATCTGCGTAGCGCGGGCGCGCACGGCATTTTCACCGCCGAGATGACGGTGGACGCCGTCGTCGCGGCGATCGACGCGGATATCGGCGCGTGAGCGGAGGCCCCCTCGCCGGTATCCGGATCATCGAGGTCGCGCATGTCCTCGCCGGCCCCTTCTGCGGCATGATTCTCGGCGACCTCGGCGCCGACGTGATTAAGGTCGAGCCACCGGGCGGCGACATGGCCCGCAACATCACCAAGCAGTTCACCGGCCCCTACAACGACTATTTCGCGAGCCTCAACCGTAACAAGCGCTCGATCGTCCTCGACCTGAATACCCCGGCAGGACAGGCGGAGTTCGCCTGCCTCGCGAAGACCGCGAGCGGGCTCGTCACCAATTTGCGCCCGGCTACCATCCGGCGCTTCGGACTGACCTATGACGATCTCAAGGTGCACAACGAGAAACTTGTCTGCCTCGCCCTAACCGGTTTCGGCCTCGACGGTCCCTATGCCGACAAGCCGGCCTATGACTACATAGTTCAGGCCCTGACGGGCGTGATGGCACTAACCGGGGACCCGGGCACGCCGCCGACCAAGGCCGGATATTCCGCCGTGGACAATTCTACCGGCATGATGGGCGCCATCGGACTACTGTCGAAGATCATCGAGGGCAAGGGCGGTCAGGTCGACGTGTCCCTCTTCGACACCATGCTGGCCCAGCTCAATTATCTCGCCTCGGGCTATTTGAATCATGGAATCGTGCCCCAGCGGACCGCGCACAGCGCCCACCCCTACATGGTGCCTGCCCAGGTCTTTGAAACGGCTGACGGGTTCCTCATGCTGTTTGTATCCATCGACAAGTTCTGGCGTAAATTCTGCGAGGTGGTCGGCTGGCCCGAGCGCATCGATGACCCCGACTTTGCGACCATGAACGCGCGCTCCGAAAATCGGGCGGCAGTCATCTCCAATGTCTGTGCTCTCCTCTGCACAGAGACCACTGCCCATTGGGTCGAGCGCCTCGGCCGGGAAGGACTGGTCGTCTCCGGAGTCGAGACCCTGGACCGTGCGCTGGACGGGGACATGGCCGCAGCTCGGGAGATGATCGTCGTCATCCCCACGCCTGACGGGGCGCTGCGCGTCGTCGGCAATCCGATCAAGATGGGCGACCATCCGCCCCGCTACGGCGTCCCACCACTGCTCGGCGAACACACGCACGAGATCCTCAGCACACCAACGGCCACCGCAGCGAAATGACCGGTGCGTCCCGCAACCCGCGGCGAAACCTCAGCCGCGCACTCACGTGCATCGCCAATGCCGACGTGGCCCAAACCCTAGCGGCGCAGGACCGGCCAAGTCCGGATGGCCTGCCACGCATTGGCATCACGGGCGCACCGGGCGCCGGCAAAAGCTCTTTGATCGCCCGGCTCGCGGGCCTGCGCAAGGGCACCAACCGCAAGGTCGCCGTGCTGGCGGTCGACCCGTCGAGCCCAGTCTCGCATGGCTCGATCCTCGGCGACCGCATCCGCATGGATGCCATCGCCGACGATCCCGACGTGTTCATCCGATCGATCCCGTCGCGCCGGGCCCATGACGGGCTGGCCGACAACACGGCCGACCTGCTAAATGCCATGGAGGGTCACGGGTTCGACGAGATCATCCTCGAGACAGTAGGGGTCGGACAGGCAGACTATACGATCCGAACCCTGGTCGACACTGTCGTGCTGGTGCTCGTGCCCCACTCGGGTGATGCCATCCAGGCGATGAAGGCGGGAATCCTAGAAATGGCGGATATCTACGTGGTCAACAAGGCCGACCTGCCCGGCGCAGACCTTATGGCCGCCGAGATCGAACAGGTCGCAGCGCATCAGAGCGCGGACGAATGGACACCCCCGGTCATCATGGCCTCACGTAACGACCCGGCGGGCTTCGAGGCCCTAGACGCGGCGATAAACACCCACGCGGCCTGGCGTGCCAACAGCACCGATGCAGCCGTCGGCCGGCGCGCCCGTGCGCGCTACCAAGCACAGGGTCTGATCTCGCGCCGCATCGACGAGGTTCTAGAGGCCGAGGACCCGACTTTCCTCGACCGCAGCCCCGCCGAGCTGTTCGATGCGATCGTCGCCCGGCTGGCGCGCAAGGACCCCGACTAACCGACATGTTTGCCCCATCGCCCTAAACCGAGACAACGATATTTGTCGACGTGAATGCCGCCTACGGCGTTTGTGACCGCGAGTCCGAATGGGCGCGGGCCCTGTTCAACCGCTCGAACACACCTAGCTTTCTCGAAGCCCCCTCCTTCGCCGAGACGACTGCGGCGTTATCACCGGCAACTATCATGGACTGATGCGCCTCGATCCGATCGCGGACACGGTTGACCCGTGCTGGTGCGCAACGGCAACGAGCGGTTTTGCGGCACCGACGACCTGACCTTCGCAGCCAACGGCGATATCTAGTTCACCGACTAGGGCACTTCGGATCTGATCTACCCGTCGGGCTAGATGGGTCGTTTCGTACGCATGTCCGGCGAGGCCGGGCCGGACGGTATGGCCACGGACCTCGAGGATAATATCCTCGTTCGCCATGTCGGCTTCGGTGCCGTCTGAGTGTTCGCCGTCGACGGCACACCGATCACCGGATCAATTACCGCGCCAGCCCCGCGGTCACCAACTGCGCGTTCGACGGCCCCGACCGCAAAACGCTCTATATGGCCGAAACATCGACCGGTCGGGTGCTGACGGCCGAAATGCCGGTCGCTAGAAGACCACTCTTTTTAAAGGCACAGCTCACTAAACAACTCACCCCGAGTCTGTCGAAGGAGACGTTAGGCCCTTTTTAATGCTTCGGCAGGCTCTGCATGAGGAAAATCGCTCTTCCGCTATTCCGCGGCGTGTGCAATCTCGTCTTCAAGTATTTCGTAGACCACAGCACACTCATCCTCGAGCCGACCCGCCTTCTCTATCTTCTTATAATAGCTGTTGCAAATCCGCAGTAGCGGGGCCGAAAGACCCAGCGCGTCGGCCTGCTCCTCGACGATATCGAGATCCTTCCATAGCAGCTTACTGGGGCCGGCGCATGGCTGCCAGGCCCGGTCCTTGATAATGCCCGCGCGCATACCAAAAACCGTCGATCCGGCTGCGCTGGGGCCAACGATGTCGACCATAAGCTGCGGGTCGAGGCCCATCTGCGCACCAAACAGCATGCCCTCGGCGAGCGCGACCGTGTTCGCACCGACCATGAAGTTGATCATCAGCTTCAACTTGATACCCGTGCCGTATTCGCCAACGTAGAACGTCTTCGGGCAGACCTTCTCGAGCATCGGCTTAACGGCCTCGCACAGGGCCTCCTCACCGCTCATCATGATCACGCCATTGCCCGCCCGGATCACCGGTTGGGTACCGCTGATCGGGCAGTCGATGATTTTCGCGAGCGTCTCGTCGACCTGCGTCTTCACCCGTTCCTTCTCGACCACCGAGAAGGTGTTCATCTCTATGATTGTGAGCCCCTCATGGGCGCCCGCCAGGATCCCGTCCGGCCCCTCCAAGGCAGTGCGTGACGCCTCGACGCTCGGCAGCACGGAGATGA
Organism: Rhodospirillaceae bacterium; assembly: GCA_002724635.1. Lineage (GTDB taxonomy): Bacteria > Pseudomonadota > Alphaproteobacteria > UBA6615 > UBA6615 > UBA8079. The sequence continues at coordinate 48,570 of PBPM01000108.1, read as the reverse complement.
CCACGTCGGCCCATCCCGCCAGTTCGCGGCCCGACTCGAACAGCTTGCCCCCGGTCTCGGGGAATCTCTCTGTGCTCGGGCGGCGGACCGCCGCACACGCATAGCCCTCGGGCATCAGGATCTCGGCCGTCAGGCTACCGATGAGTCCCAGTCCTAGGATTCCGATTTTCTCTACCATCTTCCCCTCCCTCTTGAAGTATCTTTATCTTGGCGCTAGCCCTAGGGGCCGGCGCCCAGCACCGCCTCGCGGAAGCGCGCGCGCAGATACGCTCCGTCGCGTGCTGGCAGCACCCGGGGATGCTCGCCTACCGCGATCTTGATATTCGCAAACAGCGGGCCCTCGCAGCGCTGGATGCGGGCCGCGAGCGTTCCCAGTGCATTAATGTCGCGGATATCCCCGAGCGCCTCGATGCCGCAGCCCCGCGCCACATCAACCAAGCTCACGCCCCGGGCCGTTGCCGTTGGCTGGGCACCCGTCTCGCCATAGACCTCGTTATCGAGCGCTATCACCGAAAGGTTTGCCGGACGGGCCGCGGCGATGGTCGCAAGACTGCCCAGCCCCATCAGCATATCGCCATCGCCGGTGATCGCGGCCACCGGCCGGTCAGGCTGCGCCTTGGCGAGCCCCAGTGCCATAGCGGCCGTGCCACCCATCGCACCCCAGAGGTAGAAGTTTCGCGGATCATCACCCGCGGCCGCGCAGTCATACGTCGCGGAGCCCAGCCCGGCGACGACCAGAAGATCGCCCCGGTTTTGAAGCAGCCGCGCCACAGCCTCGCGGCGATCGAGGGTTAGTCTATCGGATCCGTCACCCGCCATCTCAATGATCCTCCTTGAAGGCCTTGCGGCCGATGAGGCGCTGGGATAGCAGCACGGCGGATGCGAGCGAACCATCGAAGGACTGACGGATAGCGACGTCTAGCGTTGGCGCCGCGTCGTCCGGATCGTCCACGCGATGCGTCTGCACGCCCATACGTGTCAGCACGTCGGGTGTCGCCTGTCCCATCCGCGCCTGCCACGGATTGAACTCACCCCACTCGCCGCGCATAGTGATCAGCGCCACTAAGGGCATCCGGCAATTCTCGATCAGGGTCAGCATGTTGACACAGTTGCCCACGCCGCTCGACTGCATCAAAAGTATCCCGCGGTCGCCACCGAGCCACGCGCCGGCGAGCAGCGCGATCCCGTCTTCCTCGGTGGTGAGCACGGTCGCGGCGATTTTCGCATCGGCCTCGCAGCGCTCGATCAGCCGCGAATGGCCGGCATCGGGCACATAGGCAACCTGACGAATGTCCTGGCGCACCAGTACGTCGTATAGCGCGTCGGCCCAAGCGGGGGCCCCGGCGTCTGGCTTTGGCAAAGCACCGCTCAAGACCGGACGCCCAGCGTCTCGAGGCGCGTCCTGGCCGAAAGGAGCATTGCAGCGAGTTTCGCTTCTCCCACCATCATTCGCATGAGCGGGCCGGCTATCGCGACGCCCATGATCTCTCCATAGACGTCAGCCGTCGTCGCCAGCCCCATTACGTCCACGACATTCTCACCGCGCGTGATGAAGTAACCCTTGGCGATGCCGTCGGCCAAGTCCGCCTCGAGAGTCGCCCGCTCGGTGATCGTGTTAGGCGTGTAAAGGTCGAGCGGCAGGCGCGCCACCAGCGCGGCACGCTCGCCGGCATCTAGCCGCCCCAGAAAGGCCTTTCCCATGGCGCTTGAATGCATCGGCTTGATATCGCCCGCCCCCGCCGAATAACGCACCGTCTGGTGCCCCTCGAGCACGTCGAGATAGAGAATGGTTTCGCCTTGGCGGCGGCCCAGCAGGATGGTCTCGTTGGTCTCGTCGCGCAACGTCTCGAGCACAGGAACGGTGCTCTCGAGCACAGCGTCATGGGCGGCGATCGTGTTGGCGATTTCAAGCAGGCGCTTGGTCGGATAGATCGCCCGGTTTCGCTCGGAGGTGTAGAGATAACCCTTCGCGCTGAGAGTCCGGACGAGGCCGTGGCAGCTACTGATCGGCGCCGACAGGGCCTCCGCGATCTGGGTCAGGGTCATCGGTCCCTTCCGGCGCGAGAATGCCTCAAAGAGATTAACCGTCCGGATTGCAGTCTTCACGCCATCATTCATACTCATGAAAAAAGTTTTGCGGCGTGAAAACAGGCGAGTCAAGCACCGGACGCGCGCCTTTTCCGCACCCAGCCAATAGCTTAGCACTATAAGACTCTGGCAACAGGCTGGAGTAGGCTGCCGCCTCACCGAACGGTCTTCAATTCATCGTCATGCGCGGACTTGATACGCGTATCTCCTGCTCCGTTCGGCAAAATAACCGGGTCAAGCCTCGGCATGACGTTGTTTACAAGTGCCTAGCCGATCCCCAGCACTGGCTCGGACCGGTCGAGGATCAGGGGCACGACGATGTCTTCCTCGTCGTCGAGATGACGCCCCAACCCGCTGCCCAGCGCCGCAAGTCCGTCGCGAGCGCGCAGTGCCGGCCCTGCTATCTCAGCCGGCGCACCGCGGATGACGGTGCCCAGCGCCACGACCGCCTGGTGGGCCGCCAGCAGCAGGTCGTGTACCGTCCGGTGGTCTCCCTCCAGAAGCTCGATCCCGCGCGCCATCCTAGCGTCGGCTTGCGCCAGTGCCGGGAAGTAGTGATACTCCTCGACCTTGTGGTGGGTATCGATCTCGCCGAAGTAGAAATTCACCCGCGGAACGAACCATTCTTGGAACGCCGCAGCCTCGACGTTCGCGTCGGCGAGCTGCGTGCAGCCATCGGTGAGCGCCTCGGAGAAGTCGCGGAACATCTGGTGCCGCTGCAGCCAGAACTGGCACCACTGACCGTTATTGGGGTGCCCCTCCCAGACGGCGCGCGGATAGTCCGCCAGTAGGAACGCAAAGCGCACGGGTAGGGCCGTGCGGCCGATCAGCGGGAGCGTGTCTGGGAACGTGTTAGACATGACGGCGGACTTACACCAACCGCCGGCACATGCATAGAGTAAGCGGGTCGCACACTCGCCCCTACAGCGGAGCCGAAGAGGCGGGTTTCAAATCCGCCCTACTTCCGGCCAAGCGAACGGGCTTTGTAGGGATGACGTTTCGGGAGACAAGTCATGGATTACCATATTTTCGACACCGAGGAGATCGACCACCAGCAGTGCTACCGGCTGCTGATCGGATCTATCGTGCCCAGGCCCATCGCCTGGGTCAGCTCGATCGACGCGAACGGCGTGCCCAACCTCGCGCCCTTCTCGTTCTTCTCGATCGCGTCCCACTACCCGCCCCTGATCACAATCGCCGTCGGCGAGAAGGATAAGGCACTGAAGGACACCGCGGCGAACATTTCGACGACAAGGGGCTACGTGATCCACACAGTCACCGACGACTGGGCAGATCATATGAATTCGAGCGCCGCCAACTACGCACCCGGCCAGGACGAGTTCGCTGAGATCGGTATAGAGACGGTGCCGTCGGACCTGGTGGATGCGCCGCGCATCAAGGGCTGCCCGTTGGCAATGGAGTGCACCTTCGAGCAGATGCTCGAGTTCGGCGATGAATGGAAGACCCACCTAGTGATCGGGCGTGTCTTGCGCTGGCATGTGCGCAAGGACCTGATGCTCGACGACAAATACGTCAACCCGCACACGCTGAAGCCGGTTGGACGCCTCGGCGGCCCGTGCTACTGCCGCACCCACGACATCTACGAGATGAAGGCACCCTACGTACAGCCCGATGTAGCGCATCCGAACATGGGTGAACGGAACTAGGCACAGACTCGATCGCTGCAAGAAACCGGTTGGTCGCAGGTCTGACCTAATTTCCCGCAGGCCGCGTTCCACCCACAGTCGTCATGCGCGAACTGGATCCATGCATCTCGGACACTGAACAAAAAGATGCCTGATTCAAGGCCGAGTATGACGTGATTGCAGAGGCGCAATGAGCGGATCTAGGCCGTCTTCGCCTCGTCAAGCCCCAGCTCCACGACCATTGCCGAGCGCATCTCGAACTTCTGAACCTTGCCCGTGACCGTCATCGGGAAGCCATCCACAAACCTGATGTAGCGGGGAATCTTATGGTGGGTGATATGGCCCTCACAGAAGTCTCGGATTTCGTCCTCGGTCGCGGCCTCGCCTTCTGCCAGCTTTATCCAGGCACAGAGCTCCTCGCCGTATTTCTCGTCGGGCACGCCGAAGATCTGCACGTCCGACACCTTGGGATGGCGGTACAGGAACTCCTCGATCTCGCGCGGGTAGAGGTTCTCGCCGCCGCGGATCACCATGTCCTTGATACGACCGACGATGTTGAAATAACCCTCTGCATCGATGGTCGCGAGGTCACCGGTGTGCATCCAGCCTGCCGCGTCAATGCTCTCGGCCGTCTTGTCGTCGTCGTTCCAGTAGCCACGCATCACCGAGTAGCCTCGGGTGCAGAGTTCGCCGGTCTCACCGGGGGCGACGATCCGGCCCGCCTCGTCAACGATCTTCACCTCTAGATGGGGGTGGATGCGCCCCACAGTCCCCCCCCGCCGGTCGAGAGGATCGTCCACGGACGTCTGGGTCGAGACAGGGCTCGTCTCAGTCATGCCGTAGGCGATAGTAACCTGGTCCATGTGCATCTTGTCGATAACCTGCTTCATCACCTCCACCGGGCAGGGCGAGCCCGCCATTATACCGGTGCGCAGGCTCGATAAGTCGAAATCAGCGAACTGCGAATGCTCGAGCTGCGCGATGAACATGGTCGGCACCCCATAGAGCCCGGTGCAGCGCTCGGCCGCCGCACACTCAAGCGTCGCCAGAGGTTCGAAGGTGTACGACGGAAAGACCATCGCCGCACCATGTGTCATGCAGGCGAGGTTCCCCAGCACCATCCCGAAGCAGTGATAGAGCGGCACCGGGATGCATATTCGGTCGGCCTCGGTAAGCGCCATCGCCTCGCCAATGAAGTAGCCGTTGTTTAGGATGTTGTGGTGGGTGAGCGTCGCGCCCTTGGGCGAACCAGTCGTGCCCGAGGTGAACTGAATGTTGATCGGGTCGTCGAACTGGAGCGTCGGCGCCAGCGCCGTCACGGCGTCGTGGCCCTTCGCAGCACCCATTGCCAGAACATTTTCGAAGTGGTGCACACCCGCAGTATCGTCCGCGCCGATCTGAATCACGGTCTTCAGATACGGAAGCTTCGCCGACGACAGCTTGCCCGGTTCCGCGCCGTCGATCTCAGGTGCGAGTTCGCGTATCATTCCTACATAGTCGCTGGTCTTGAAACGCGCCGCCGTGATCAGCGCCTCACATTCTACCTTGTTGAGCGCATATTCCAGCTCGGCCAACCGGTAGGCCGGGTTGATGTTGACCAACACCAGCCCCGCCTTGGCCGTCGCGAACTGGGTGATTACCCATTCGGCGTTGTTGAGCGACCAGATGCCTATTCGGCTGCCCGGTTGGAGCCCCAGCGCGATCAGCCCCGCTGCGAAGTCGTCGACCCGCGCCTTGAGCTCGCCCCATGTCCACGAGATGTCTTGGTGGCGCACCAATAGCGCGTCCCGATCGGCCCAGCGGGCCGCCACAGCGTCGAAATGCTCGCCGATTGTCTCGCCGATCAGCGGCACGTCGGACGTACCGTGGGTGTAGCTTTGGGTCAGGACATCAGTCATTGCCAAGACGCATTTTCCATAACGAAAAAGCTAGCATAGAAAAAACAAAACTACACACGCGGCAGATCGCCGGTAGGGTCTCGTTACACGTACGAAAAGCCGTGGCGTATGCCTAAATCGCCTGCACGTCGGTAAACCTCTTCTTCGGCTCGGGCCGGAAGGCATAGTCCGACCTGAAAGAGACCTAAGCACGAATGCTGTCCGCGGCGAGTGACGGGGGATTCAATGGCTTATGACGGAGAGGGCATGGATGCCGGACCAATCCGGATTACGGGGCTTGTCATGTAATCGAATAGAACCCGAAAGCGATGGCCAGCAGGTTGACAGCGAGCAGAGTCAGGATCCCTTTTAGGATTTTCGCGAAGGTGCCCGCGCTCATGTGCCCCAGCGCGAAGCTGCCGATCAAGGTGCCCACGAGCGAGGCTAGCAGCATCAAGACGATCATCCAGACCCAGTCGGCGAAGGCAAAACCCAGAAACCCGAAGACGATGATCTTGAGCAGATGCTGAGCACCCATGAAGGCCGAATGGGTACCGATCAGTCTCTGGGGCGTATAGCCGCGCCGGCTTAAGAGCGCCGAGACGAACGGCCCCGTGGCACCGAAGAACATGGTAAGGATGCTGGACGCGACGCCGACGACGACCGCCGCCAGCCGGCTCTGGCTGGAGAAGCGCATCTTCGGCGCCCACACCGTATAGAGGATGAACAGCCCTAGCCCGGCTCGCAGGATATCCGCCGGCAGGGCAACGACGATGCTGCCGCCAACGGCCACGCCGACGATGCTACCGAGCAAGAACCAGATGAAGGTTCGCCAGTCGATATGGGCGCGCTGGATCGTCCCGCGAAAGACGTTCGAGCCCAGTTGTACGACACCGTGGACCGGCACGACCGCCGGAGCCGGCATGAAATTCGCCATCACCGCGATAAGGATGATCCCGCCCCCAACGCCCATGGCACCGGAAATGGCCGCTCCGATGACCGTCGCAGCAATTAGCATGGCCGCAGCCGTGGCATTGATATCAGCAGGCAGGAATTCCAAGCGGATATCCTCAGGATTCGTAGGGACACGCGCGAAAAATGGTGGGCCCGGCAGGACTCGAACCTGCGACATGACCGTTATGAGCGGTCCGTTCTGACCAACTGAACTACGGGCCCATCACGCCTTGGCGCGGGTCACTCGTATAGCACAAGCGCGGGAGCCGAACAGAGAAGCTATACGCACGAAAAAGGCCCGTGAAATCGATGGCCCTTTCTATTCGGGTCGTCCAGCCGCCGACCTATTGGTCGAGGAAGCTCCGCAGCTTGCGCGAGCGGGAGGGATGCTTGAGCTTCCGCAGTGCTTTCGCCTCGATCTGGCGGATACGCTCGCGGGTGACCGAGAATTGCTGGCCGACCTCCTCGAGCGTGTGGTCGGTGTTCGTGCCGATGCCGAAGCGCATGCGCAGAACGCGCTCCTCGCGCGGCGTAAGCGAAGCCAGCACCCGGGTGGTAGTCTCGCGCAGGTTCGACTGGATCGCCGCATCGACCGGCAGGACGGCATTCTTGTCCTCGATGAAGTCGCCGAGATGTGAGTCTTCCTCATCGCCGATCGGCGTCTCTAGCGAGATCGGCTCCTTGGCGATCTTGAGGACCTTGCGCACCTTCTCCAGCGGCATGTGCAGGCGCCCCGCGAGCTCCTCCGGAGTCGGCTCGCGGCCGATCTCATGCAGCATCTGGCGCGAGGGGCGTACCAGTTTGTTGATCGTCTCGATCATATGCACCGGGATGCGGATCGTGCGCGCCTGGTCGGCGATCGAGCGGGTAATCGCCTGGCGAATCCACCAAGTAGCGTAGGTCGAGAACTTGTAGCCGCGGCGATACTCGAACTTATCGACCGCCTTCATCAGGCCGATATTGCCCTCCTGGATCAGGTCCAAGAACTGTAGGCCACGATTTGTGTATTTCTTAGCGATCGAGATCACGAGGCGCAGGTTCGCCTCGACCATCTCCTTCTTGGCCCGGCCGGCCTCTTTCTCGCCCTGCTGGACGGTCTGGACGATCCGGCGCAGCTCGAAGATCGGCAGGCCCACGCGCGCGGAGATCTCAATCACCTCCTTGCGGATGGCGCGGATCTCGTCGGCATTCTTATCAGCGTATTTCTTCCAGCCCTTGCGCTTCAGGCGACCAATCCGGCTAACCCAGCGTGGATCGAGCTCATTGCCCATATACTCGTCGAGGAAGTCAGTCCGCGACACACCGCTGTCGAGCGCCATGCGCAGCAGCTTGCCCTCGAAGCTGGTTAGGCGGCGGTTGAGCCCGTAGAGCTCGTCCACCAGTGCCTCGATGCGACCGTTGTTTAGCCGCACCTCCCCCATATACTCGACCAGCTCACGCTGCAGCTTGCCGTAGCGTTTCTCCTGTGCAGCCGACAGCTGGTTCGACTTGTTCTTCATGCCCGCGAGACGCTGTTCCTGCAGCTTGCGCAGCTTCTTGTAAGTCTTGTCGATGGTGTCGAAGAGGCCGAGCACTTCCGGCTTCAGCTTAGCCTCCATTGCCGCGAGGGAGAGGTTTGCACCCTCGTCTTCATCGTCGTTGTCGTTGTCTTCTTTCTTAGGATCCGTGCCGTTCGCCGCGCCATTGGCAGCCCCGTTCGCACCGTTCGCCTGAGCAACAGCGTTAGCCGAATTGTCCTCGCCCGGGCCGCCGCTGTGGGTAGCGTCGAGGTCGATCACGTCGCGCAGCAGAATCTGTTCCTTCTCCAGCGCATCGCGCCAAGCAATGATCGCCCGGATGGTTAGCGGCGATTCGCAAATCGCGCCGATCATCTTCTCGCGGCCGGCCTCGATGCGTTTGGCGATGGCGATCTCGCCCTCGCGCGACAAGAGCTCGACCGAGCCCATCTCACGCAGATACATGCGCACCGGGTCGTCGGTGCGGCCCAGATCCTCGGTTCCCGCCCGACCCTTGGTTGCCGGCGTAGCAGCTTCATTTTCCTTCGTCTCTTCAGCCGCCGCCTCAGCCGGCTTCCCGCCGTCGCCGGCCAGCTTGGCATTCCCGTCATCCTTCTCTTCTTCTTCGACGACGTTGATGCCCATTTCCGAGAGCTGCGCGAGGACGTCCTCGATCTGCTCCGAAGACACTTGCTCCTGAGGCAGCGTTTCGTTCAACTCATCATAGGTGATAAACCCGCGCTCCTTGCCCCGCGCGATCATCTTCTTGACGCCCTGAACCGAGCCGTCCATCAGCGGACCGTCGGGCGTGTCCTCACGCTCGTCGGTCGCTTCTTCCTGGGCTTCGTTGCGTGCCATATTGTCCCTCGCAGCGGCTGCAAACTCTGCCGCGCCATCACGCGCCTTCAAAAATATCTCTTACAGACCGCCCACGCCGGATTCTTCGCGGACCAACTCGAGTAGTTTCTTGCTCTTCATCTCGTTGTTGTCGTCCGCAAGCTCCTCTTTCGCGGCCACCCTGTCGGCGAACAGCCGTTCCCGTCGATACCGCGCAAGAATTTCTTCCAACGCAGCCCGCGCATCCGCAACCGTCGCGTCCGGCGCCGCAAATGACGCTTGACGATACACTTGCCGATGCAAAACCTGTCCCAGCGGCGTTTCGTAGCCGCTTTGAATCAGATGGCGTTGCAGTTCCTTTGTGTCAAGCACCGGTCTTGTGACAGCGAGGTTTAAAATCACCCGGAGCAGGGTGTCAAGTTCCTTGCTTTGCAGGGAAATTTCGTTCAGCGCCTCGAGCGAGTCCGACAAGAGATCGGGGTGATTGACCAAGGTAGCGACCAACATCCGCTCCTGCTGGACCTTCATCGCGCCGATGTCGCCACGCGCACGCAGTCCCGGGGCGATTTCCTGCCGGTTCGCACCTCCGAAACGGCCGCTTGCGTAGCGGTTTCCGGGGCGATTGCCGCCCGCGCGCCGGCCGGCGGAAAACAGATCCCGCAGCCGCATACGCAGGGTCTCCTGATAGTGGTGCTTAACCCCGGAATCCCCTATATGTGCCAGTCTAGCATTAATGCGTCGTTCTAAGTCTGCTTTTCGTTCCGGTGTATCATGCTTTGCGGAGCCTACCTCGGCCTTCCATATGACATCCACTAGCTGATGTGCGCCCGCCAGCAGGGTTCGGAATCCCTCGGCACCGCGGGCCTTCACTAGCGTATCCGGGTCCTCGCCCGCCGGCAGTGCCATGAAACGCAGCGTCTTGCCCGGCTGCAGCAGCGGCAGGGCGCGTTCGGCCGCACGCAGGGCCGCGCGTGCGCCCGCATTGTCGCCATCGAAGCACAGCACCGGCTCGTTCGCCACCCGCCACAACAGGCGGATCTGATCCTCGGTTAGCGCCGTGCCCAGAGGCGCCACCGAATTGGGCAGCCCAGCCTGGGCCAGAGCGATCACGTCAGTATAGCCCTCGACGACGATCACCGTGCCGAGCTCGCGCGACGCCTCGCGCGCCATAGTGAAGTTGTAGAGGCTGCGTCCCTTATGAAACAGCGGCGTCTCGGGCGAGTTCAAATATTTCGGCTGACCGTCACTCAGGATGCGCCCGCCGAAAGCGATCACCCGCCCCCGACTGTCGTTGATCGGGAAGATCACTCGGTTGAAAAAATAGTCGCGCGGGTTACCGCCATTCTCCGGCATCTTGATCAGCCCGGCCTCGACGAGCTGGTCCTGACGCAGACCTCGCCCCCCCATCGACTTGAGCAGCTTGCCGCGCCCGTCGGGCGCAAAGCCGAGGCGGAAGCGCTCGATCGTCTCATCGGTGAAGCCGCGCCCGCGCAGGTAGTTATAAGCCTCACGCCCGCCCGGCTGGGCGAGCTGGTCCTGGTACCAGGCACAGACCTGTTCGACCACGTCGTACAGGGTCGAGCGCACCTTTGCGCGTTCACGCTCCTCGGGCGAGGATTGCGGCACCTGAAGTCCAGCCTGAGCGGCGAGCCACTCGACCGCCTCCGGAAAGCTCAGTCCATCGGTCTCCATGGCGAAAGAGATCACGTCGCCATGCTGGCCACAGCCAAAGCAGTGATAGAAGGCCTTTTCGTCGTTGACGGTAAAAGACGGCGTCTTCTCGTTGTGAAACGGGCAAAGGCCGGTAAACTCTCGCCCCCGACGAATCAGGCGCACCTTTTTCCCAACGACTTCCTACACCGGAAGCCGCGCGCGCAACTCTTCGAGAAATTGCGGCGGAAAGGCCATCACACTTCATTTCCAGAACTCTGTCAGGCGACAGAATACCCCGTCGTCGGAGTCAGACCCTGAGGATAAATAAATAAGCTGGGGACTGTTTGGGCGGCACTAGGCCACTCGCGTCGGAACGGGCATCAGCCGCCGAGGCGCGACTTCACAATCGTACTAGCCTTGCCGAAATCCATCTGCCCAGAATAGCCCTCGCGAAGGGCACCCATAACCGCGCCCATGTCTTTCAGCCCGCCGGCGCCGACGTCGGCGATCACCTTGTCGACGGCCGTCTCAATCGCTTCGTCGCCGAGCTGCTCGGGCAAGAAACGCTCGATGATGGCGATCTCCTCGCCTTCCTGCTGGGCCAGCTCCAGCCGGCCGCCCTTCTCGTACATGGCGATGGAATCGCGGCGCTGCTTCACCATGGTCTGCAGCATCTGCAGGATCTCATCCTCGTCGATCCCCTCGTCGTTGCCCTTGCTGCGGGCCGCGATATCGCGGTCTTTCAGCGCCGCCATAATCAGGCGCAGGGTTGAAACCGCGCGGGCATCTTTCTCTTTCACCGCAGCGCTAAGCGCTTCGGGAACCTGATCACGAAACATCGGCTGTTTAACCTTTTGAAGAAGCGTCAGACCGTAAAGGATTTAGACTACGAACGCAATCGGATCGGTATGTTTATAACCATATGTTTTTATTAACTTTTATCTTTCCGTCCCCGGCTTGACGACTCCCGTGGTGTGGCTTAAACAACCCGGCAATTTGCGCCCCGGTCAGGTGTGCACTCGGTCGCCAGCCGACCGGCCCATAAACGAATTGCCCGGCTATCGTGCATATCTTGCGCGTCGCCACCCCGAGGACCAGACGTGATGGCCGCAGCTGCGCCCCGAGACCGGAACCAGCCCGAATGGGCCACCGGGGCATTGGTCCTGCCAGAGGGATCGGTTTTCTGGGGGCTGGGCATCGGCGCCACCGGCGTTGCCGTCGCCGAGGTCTGCTTCAACACCTCCCTCACCGGCTATCAGGAGATCCTCACCGATCCCTCCTATGCCGGCCAGATCATAACGTTCACCTTCCCGCATATAGGCAATGTCGGCACGAACCCGGAAGACTTCGAGACGACCACCCCGGCCGCACGCGGCTGCGTGCTCCGCGCCAACATCACAGACCCGTCAAACTGGCGTGCGGTCGAGCATCTCGACGCCTGGCTCAAGTCCATAGACATGGTCGGTATCGCCGGCGTCGACACCCGACGGCTTACCCGCCACATCCGCGATGCCGGCGCGCCCAACGGCGCCATCGTGCATCGGCCCGACGGCCCCATCAATGCCGCGACCTTGCACGCGGCGGCCAGCGACTGGCCGGGCCTCGAAGGCGTGGACCTGGCGAAGGACGTCTCCTGCACCCAGTCCTATGAGTGGACCGAGACGCCTTGGGCACTCGACGGCGGCTACGGCGAAATAACAAAACCCGTACGCCACGTGGTCGCCGTCGACTTCGGGGCCAAGCGCAACATCCTGCGTTCGCTCGCCGGACTCGGCTGCAAGGTCACGGTCGTCCCGGCCACCGCGACGGCCGACGACGTAATGCGTCATAAGCCCGACGGCGTCTTCCTGTCAAACGGCCCCGGCGACCCAGCAGCGACCGGCAAATATGCGGTGCCTATGATCAGGGGCGTGCTCGAGGCAAAGGTCCCAACCTTCGGCATCTGCCTCGGCCACCAGATGCTCTGCCTCGCGCTTGGCGCGAAGACCGAGAAGATGCACCACGGACATCGCGGTGCGAACCACCCGGTCAAGGACCTGACGACCGGCAAGGTCGAGATCACCAGTCAGAATCACGGCTTCGTAGTGATTGAGGAATCGCTGCCCGCCAATGTCGAGATGACCCACCAGTCGCTGTTTGACGGCACGCTCGAGGGCATTCGCGCTACCGAAGCACCGGCCTTCTCGGTTCAGCACCACCCCGAGGCCTCGCCCGGCCCGCGCGACAGCCACTATCTCTTCGAGCGGTTCGTCGAGATGATTGACGCACAAGGCTGACCATGCCCAAACGCACAGACCTCAAATCCATCATGATCGTCGGCGCCGGGCCGATCGTCATCGGCCAGGCCTGCGAGTTCGACTACTCCGGCACCCAGGCGGTAAAGGCGCTCAAGGACGAGGGATACCGGGTAATCTTGGTGAACTCGAACCCGGCGACGATCATGACCGATCCCGAGTTCGCCGACGCCACCTATGTCGAACCGATCACACCTGAGATGGTCGCGAAGATCCTCGAGGCTGAGCGGCCGGATGCTATCCTGCCCACGATGGGCGGTCAGACGGCGCTCAACACCTGTCTGACCCTCGACCGAGACGGCACCCTGGAACGCCTTGGCATCGAGATGATCGGCGCACGCGCCGATGTCATAGACAAGGCGGAGGACCGTCTGCAGTTCCGTGAGGCGATGGACAAGATCGGCCTCGAATCACCACGCTCGATGCAGGTGAACAACCGCGAGGACGCCGAAACCGCCCTCGATCTGGTGCGCCTACCGGCGATCATCCGGCCCAGTTTCACCCTCGGCGGTCAGGGCGGCGGCATCGCCTACAACCGCGAGGAGTTCTTTGAGATCGTCATGGGCGGCATCAACGCCTCGCCGGTCAACGAGGTGCTAGTCGAGGAATCGGTCCTCGGCTGGAAGGAGTATGAGATGGAGGTTGTCCGCGACAGGATGGACAACTGCATCATCATCTGCTCGATCGAGAATATCGACCCGATGGGCGTGCATACAGGCGATTCGATCACGGTCGCGCCGGCGCTGACCCTGACTGACAAGGAATACCAGATCATGCGCGACGCCTCGATCGCGTGCCTGCGCGAGATCGGGGTCGAGACCGGCGGCTCGAATGTGCAGTTCGCTATCAACCCAAGGAATGGGCGGATGGTGGTGATCGAGATGAACCCCCGAGTCAGCCGTTCCTCGGCGCTGGCCTCCAAGGCGACGGGCTTTCCCATCGCCAAGATCGCGGCGAAACTTGCCGTCGGCTACACTCTCGACGAGCTCACCAACGAGATCACGGGAACCACGCCGGCTAGCTTCGAGCCGACCATCGACTATGTGGTCACCAAGATGCCGCGCTTCACCTTCGAGAAATTTCCCGGCACCGAGGCGAGCTTAACCACCTCGATGAAGTCCGTCGGCGAGGTGATGTCGATCGGCCGCACCTTCGCCGAGAGCCTGCAGAAGGCCTACCGCTCTATGGAGACAGGGCTGACCGGCCTCAACGAGGTCACGATTCTCGGTGCGCATACCGGCCAAGGCATCGACGAGGACGCGGTCTTCGCCGCGCTCGGCCAGCCCGTGCCCGAGCGCCTGCTCAACATCGCCCAGGCCTTCCGCCTCGGCATCTCGGCCCACGACATCCAGCGAGTGACCCATTTCGACCCTTGGTTTCTAGCGCAGATCTCGGCCATCATTCAGACGGAGGGTCATGTCTGCGACTCGGGGCTGCCCGAAAATTTCGACGGCATGATGCGTCTCAAGCGCATGGGCTTCTCGGATGCTCGACTGGCCGAACTGTCGGGCAAGACGGAAGCAGAGGTCGTGGCGCTCCGGGAGAAGCTGCAGCTGCACCCAGTGTTCAAGCGCATCGATACCTGTGCCGCCGAGTTCCCGAGCCAGACGCCTTACATGTATTCCGCCTACGAGGGTGAATCTTCCCTGCCCGGCGAGTGCGAGGCCGAGCCCAGCGAACGAGAGAAGGTCATAATTCTCGGCGGCGGTCCGAACCGGATCGGCCAAGGTATCGAGTTCGATTATTGCTGCGTCCACGCCGTCTTTGCGCTCGAGGAGGCTGGCTACGAGACCATCATGGTCAACTGCAACCCCGAGACAGTCTCGACAGACTATGACACCTCCGACCGGCTCTACTTCGAGCCCCTAACAGCCGAGGACGTGATCGAGATCTGCAAGCTGGAGCAGTCAAAGGGGATTCTCAAGGGCGTCATCGTTCAGTTCGGTGGGCAAACACCCCTGAAGCTGGCCCCCGCGCTCGAGGCGGCGGGCATTCCGATCCTCGGCACGGCGCCCGACGCGATAGATCTGGCCGAGGACCGCGAGCGTTTCCAAGCGCTGCTGAAGGATCTCGACCTGCGCCAGCCCGAGAATGCGATCGCCACCAGCGCCGAGGAAGCACTCGCCGCAGCCGAGGTGCTCGGCTTCCCAATCCTGATCCGCCCCTCCTACGTGCTGGGTGGCCGAGCCATGGAACTCGTCCAAGAGATGGACGCGCTCACCCGTTACATCAACGAGGCAGTACGCGTATCGGGCACGAGCCCGGTCCTGCTCGACCGCTATCTGCAGGACGCGATCGAGGTCGACGTGGACTCGCTGTGCGACCATGATGGCAACGTCTATGTCGCGGGGATCATGGAGCATATCGAGGAGGCCGGCATCCACTCAGGCGACAGCGCCTGCTCCCTGCCTCCCTATTCGTTGAGCGACGGCGTCCTCGACGAGATCCGGCGCCAGACCGAGGTGCTCGCTCGCGCCCTCGACGTACTCGGACTGATGAACGTCCAGTATGCGGTTAAGGACGATGAGGTCTACCTGATTGAGGTAAACCCGCGCGCGAGCCGCACGGTCCCCTTCGTCGCCAAGGCGACCGGCATCGCAATCGCCAAGGTCGCAGCAAGGCTCATGGCCGGCGAGCTGATAGGGGACTTCGACCTGCCGGCCTCGAATCTACCCGCCAAGCATATCGCGGTGAAGGAGTCGGTCTTCCCGTTCGCCCGCTTCCCCGGCGTCGACACTATCCTCGGGCCGGAGATGAAGTCCACCGGTGAGGTGATGGGTCTCGACCGCGATTTCGGCCATGCCTTCGCCAAGTCGCAGGTCGGCAGCGGCACCATCGTGCCGGTCGACGGCACGGTGTTCATCTCAGTGCGCGAGCGCGACAAGGACTCGATGGTCCCGTTGTCGCGCCAACTGGTGAAAATGGGCTTCGACATCGTCGCGACCAGCGGCACAGCGCGCCACCTTGCGGCCAACGACATCCCCGTCGAAACAGTGAACAAGGTACTCGAAGGCCGGCCACACATCGTTGACGCGATGCAGAACGGCGATATCCAGCTGGTCTTCAACACGACCGAAGGTGTCACTTCAATCGCGGACAGCTACAGCTTGCGGCGCACCGCATTGAACCAGCGCATACCCTATTACACGACCGTTGCCGGCGCACGCGCCGCCGTCGCCTCGATCGACGCAATGCGCAGCGGCGCACTTGAAGTTGCACCGCTTCAGTCCTATTTCTAATCAGGTTATATCAAACGGCTTGGGCCCGCCGGACGTCCGCGACACGCCAAAATGGCTTGGAGTGGCCCGAGGCGGGTGTTTTAGTGTCTTCTTGGTAACAATTCATCGGTCGTGACAGCGACCGAAAAGCGATCGAAAAATGGATAAAATCCCTATGACGGAGGCGGGGCACGAGGCCCTCCAGGAAGAGCTGCGGAACCTTAAGTCCGTGGAACGCCCGGCGATCGTCAAGGCGATCGCGGCGGCGCGTGAGCATGGCGATTTGTCCGAGAATGCTGAATATCATGCCGCGCGTGAGCGTCAGAGTTTCATCGAGGGCCGGATCGGCGAGCTCGAGGACTATATGAAACGCGCCGAGATCATCGACACGTCCAAGTTGAAGGGAAAGACTGTCCGATTCGGGGCCAAGGTGAAGCTCGCCGACGAGGAAACCGACGAGGAAATCATCTATCAGCTGGTTGGTGAGTTCGAGGCGGACATCGAGAAGCGCAAGATCTCGATCCAGTCACCTCTCGGCAAGGCACTGATCGGCCGCGAGACCGGCGACAGTATCGAGGTAACAACGCCGAACGGCGTTCGCTATTTCGAGGTGGTATCGGTCCGCTTCCGTTAGCCAGATGGCCCAAGCGGCGTTCAGCCTTCGGTGTCATCCACCGGCACGCCAGATGCGTATTTCGAACTTCGGATCACTTGGAACGTCTGCACCGTCGAGACATGGGGCACGCCCGTCAGGCGCGTTGTCAGTTCGTTCTCATGCGCCGTGTTGCGTGCCACGATCCGCAGCATGAAATCGCCGCCGCCGCGAATCATGTCGCAGCGCCGCACCTCGGGCCAGTCGGCGACTACCTTCTCGAAACCTGTCAGCACCGCGTCGGACTGGCTGTCAAGCCCGACCAGCGCATGGAAGGCGACCTCGTAGCCCAGCTGCTCCGCCTGGAGGTCGGCATGGTATCCGGTGATATAGCCGGCGGCCTCGAGCGCGCGCACCCGGCGCAGGCAAGGCGGCGCCGAGATACCGGCGCGACGGGCGAGTTCGACGTTGGTTATACGGCCTTCATCGCGAAGATTACGGAGAATGCGCCGGTCGATCGCATCGAGCTTCACCTTGCGGTTCGGGGCCTTGCCACCCTCCAGATTATTGTCCGGCATTCCATCTACACTCCAGAGTGGGCCAACGTCTCTTTCGGTCGGAGCCGCGTTGGGAATCACCCGAGGTCCGCCTATAGTCGTGCTTATCGCCAAAGCCGGATGCTAACAGATTGAAATTATATTTCAAACGCAAGGTTGCTCGAATTGCGCCGGTCTTGCGGCCAGAAAAGGCTGATGTCCAAGTGCCTGATTCGGCCGCCGACCGCCTCGAGATGAGCCCTCGGACATGACCCCGCCTGCTGTCACGCAAACCTGTTGGGTTCTGACCGACGGCAAGATCGGCATGGTCAACCAGTGCCGCGGCCTCGCCCGTGCGCTCGGGCTGGAGGCCGTTGACAAGACCATCGATCTTCGTTGGCCTTGGATATGGCTGCCCGCCGCTCTAGTGCCCGCGCGTACCGGCATCGTGACCCCTTGTTCCGCTGTGCTCGCGCCGCCTTGGCCCGACATTGTGATCGCCACAGGGCGCAAATCCGTTGGCCCGGTGCGTGCCATCCGGCGAGCGAGCGGGGGCCGCAGCTTCTGCATCCAGATTCAGGACCCAGGGGTCGCGACATCGGCCTTCGACCTAGTCGTCGCGCCCCAGCACGACCTGCTCGCCGGCGACAATGTGGTGTCGACCCTCGGAGCCATGCAAGGCATCGACCGGCAAGTGCTGGCATCCGCGCGTGATACATTCGCCGCACGCATGAGAGGTCTTCCGCGGCCTCTGGCCGCGGTTCTGCTGGGCGGCGACAACGCCGTCTACCGGATGACGCCCGCACTCGGCGAACGGCTGGCCGCACAGCTGCGTGTGCTGGCGGCCGATCAAGGCTGGGGACTGGCCATCACACCGTCACGCCGAACGCCGAACGCCGTCATGGACGAGATTCGTACCGCACTCGCTGGCCTCGGCGTCGAAATCTGGGACGAGACCGGCCCCAACCCCTATCTGGGATTCCTCGCGCACGCCGACTCGCTGATCGTCACCGGGGATTCCGTCAACATGGTCAGCGAGGCCGCGTCCACCGGCAAGCCGGTGCATGTGGTCCACCTGAAGGGGGGATCGAAGAAATTCACCCGCTTCCATAATACGA
Source organism: Rhodospirillaceae bacterium (assembly GCA_002724635.1). Classification (GTDB taxonomy): domain Bacteria; phylum Pseudomonadota; class Alphaproteobacteria; order UBA6615; family UBA6615; genus UBA8079. The sequence continues at coordinate 30,261 of PBPM01000108.1, read as the reverse complement.
TGGCCGAGCGTGGCATCACCCGGCCCTTCGCCGGCACCCTCGAAAGCTGGACCTACGACCCGCCTGACGACATGGCGGTGGTGGTAGCGGAGGTACAGCGTCGAATGGCCGCGACCCGGTGCGACTAGTGCCGATTGCATTCGCATGATCCGCGATTTAAGAGACGAGTATGTCTGTCATCGATTTCGACGCTCTGGGCGCGACACCAGTCGCCCGTGACCCCTTCGATCATGTGCTCGTACCAGGCCTGATCTCGCAGGAGGCGCTGCGCGCGGCGAACGAGGATTTTCCGGTCATCGCAAAGCCGGGGAGCTTTCCGACCGGGCATCTCGAATATGGTACGGGCTTCGCCGCTCTGCTGGAGGCCATCGAGGGGCCCGAGCTGGCCGCGGCGATCGGCAAGAAACTCGGCATCGACCTCATCGACAAGCCGACCATGGTGACTGTGCGCGGACGTGCACGCCCTACCGACGGGCAGATCCACATCGATTCCGCCGGCAAGCTGGTCACGGTCCTGCTCTACATGAACCCTGCCTGGGAAGACCACGGTGGCCAGCTTCGCCTGCTGCGCAGCCCCGACGACCTCGAGGATTACGCGGTCGAGGTGCCGCCGGACGAGGGCACCTTCCTCGCCTTCCCCTGTAGCCCGAATGCTTGGCACGGCCATCAGCCCTTCGACGGTGAGCGCCGGACGATCCAGCTGAACTGGGTCAGCAACCATCGCTACAAGCAGCGCGAACAGATCCGCCATTCGATCTCCGCCTTCTTCAAGAAATTTTCCGGATAGCCCGCGGCCATGGCCCTGAACATCGACACATTCTCAAACGTCAAGGGCGGCTTCCCCTTCTTCAAGGCCGCCGGCCACCCGGCCGTCGCGCCGCTCGCCGACGCGATGCTGGCGCGCCTTTCGAAGGCCGATGCGGTCGCCGTCTACGACCCGTCCGGGCTTGCCCCCGCGCTGGGCGAACTGTTCCCACTGGCCACACTGCCGATCTCCGAGGTACTGATTCAGGACCTGTCCGCGCTCGGCCAGCCGGTGCTTGGCAAGACAACCCAGCCGGTCACCGACCTCGCCTCATCCAAAGCGTCGCATCTGCTGATCGTCGCCTTCGATGCCGAGAAGGTCGTGCGCGACATAGCCCTGTTCGTGCCCGACGGCATGGAGATCGTGACCCTCGACGACCTGCGCCTCCCGGCAAACCGGCTGACCAATCCGCGCAAGTATCTCGACCCACTGAACTTCGCCACTAACTTCGCCTTCTTCCGCGATGCGCCCGACGGGCGCGGCGGCCGGCTACACACACGGATCGCTACCGCCAACTACTGGCACCGCTACGGCAGCGCCAATGTCACACTCTGGCTGACCCTGATCGACGCGAACGGCACGACCATCGCCGAATGGGACCTGGCGCTGCCCGACAGTCCCGGCGGGGTCACGATCGACAGCGCGGAGGTGTGTGCGCGCTTAGGGCTCGAAGACATCACCGGCCAGCTCTTCGTTCATGCAATCGGTGCAACCGGCCACGACATCGTCAAATATGCCCTCGACACCTATGGCGACGACCCGCGCGATCTGTCTTGCACACATGACGCCAACGCGTGGCCGGCGGACTTTTTTGCGGGCCTGCCCGCCCCCCGGGACGACGAGCGGGTGGTTTTGTGGATCCAGAATAGTCATCCCTGCGTCATCCCAGCCGGCGCGGTCGGCCTCAACCTTATGGGCGACAGCGCGACCGCCTGGCTCGACCGCGAGATCGCGCCCTTCGGGACCTACGCACTCGACGCCGCCGACCTGCTGCCCGACGCGCGCTGGCCGCAGCAGATCGAGGTGCATGCGGGCAAGCATTTCGTGCGCCCGCGCTATGAGATCGAGGTCCACTCCGATGATGCCATCGCCCGACGGCGCACCGCCCATGTGAATGTCGAGCGCACCGATCTAGAGCCCGACCCGCGGATCGCCGAGATCGGCAACCTGATGGGCAAGGGCTTCATCCTGCCCGCGCCGGTCCTGCCGCGCGCCGCGTTCCGCACGATCGCCCTGCCGACCCCCATGGCGACCACCCAGGAGACGCTGCCGCTGCGCGCACTCGTCTACGATGCCCGCGGTGCGGAAATCGCCCGACACGATTTCGGCGAGCTCGCGCGCGCCGACAGCGTCGCCCTCGATGTCGAGGACGTGCTCGACGGCTCCGACGCGCTCCGGGACGACGGCGGGCACATGGAGCTGATCTATGACTTCGGCGCCGCCACGCGGGGCGTCGACGGCTGGCTGCACGGGCTGTTCCGCTATGAGGCGCTGAGCTCGGGTCATGCGGCCGAGACGAGTTTCGGCGCACACATCTTCAACACCGTCCTGACCTGGAACAACGAGCCGCAATCCTATTCCGGCGCGCCGCCGGGCCTGTCGACCCGGCTTTATTTGCGCACCGATCCGGCCATGGCCGTCGGCGCAGATGACCAGGACACCTTCTGTCATCTCATCTACCCGGCCTCGACCCCTTGGCACGACAACTCCGAGACCCGGCTGCTGCTGCATGACGGCGGTGGCCATGTGGTCGCCGAGGAGACGCTCCGCATCCCGTGCGGCGGTTCGGTGCATTTCCGACTGTCCGAGACCTTCCACGCGGCGGACCGCACCGCGGCGGCTGAGCCCGGCGCGGCGGGAAGCGGTTATGTCATGATCCGCGACACAACCTGCCGCCTGTTCGGTTATCACGGGTTGATCACCAGCGACGGCAGCGCCTTCTCCCTCGACCACATGTTCGGCTTCTAGCTATCCCCGATCCCGAAACCCTCGCACATCCGCGAACCCGGTGCTAACGTTCGGCTTTAGGAACACAGTCTTACCGGAGGATTCTCGTGAAAATTCATCTACGCGCTGCGGCCTTCTCGATGGTGCTATTTGGGTCCGTTGCACTTGGTGCGACGACATTGAGTTCGGGCGACGCGGCGGCGGAAACGCTGCTCGAGCGTGGCACCTACCTGATGCAGTCGATCGTTGCCTGCGGCAACTGCCACACGCCGAAGGGTCCGAATGGCGAGATCCCGGGGATGGAACTAGCCGGCATGGCACCGTTCGAGAAGACCCCAGCATTCGATGTGAATGCCCCGAACATCACGCAGGACAAGGAAACTGGGATCGGCAGCTGGACCGACGAGCAGATCATCGCGTCGATCCGCGAGGGCAAGCGCCCCGACGGCTCGATCATCGGCCCGCCGATGCCCATCGGCCTCTATCGCGGCCTGTCCGACTGGGACGTCCGGGCGATCGTCGTCTATCTGCGTACGGTCAAGCCTGTGAAGAACGAGATACCGAAATCGGTCTACCGCATCCCCTTGCCGCCGGCCTATGGCCCGCCGGTCGGCTCCGTGCCGACTGTCTCGCCCGACGATAAAGTCGCGTACGGCGCCTATCTGGCTGGCCCGGCCGGGCACTGCATCGAGTGTCACTCGCCGCTCGGCAAGAAGGGTCCGGACTGGGTGAACAATCTCGGTGCGGGCGGCTTCGAGTTCCACGGCCCCTGGGGCGTCAGCGTCTCGACCAACCTCACGCCGACCGGCCTCGCGGATAAGAGCTATGCCGAGATCCGGCAGATGATCACGACGGGCACGCGCCCCGACGGCTCGAAGATGCTCCCGCCGATGGCATATCCCTACTACGCCAACATCAAGGAGGAAGACCTGCGCGCCATCGTCGCCTATCTGCGCACGCTGCCGCCGAAATAGGTCGCCACGGGAATCCTACCATGACTGAAAAGGAATTCGACATCACTACCCCGGACGGGGTGATGCCCACCTTCGCGGTCTGGCCGGATGAACCGGGCCCGCACCCGGTGATTGTCATGTATATGGATGCGCCGGGCATTCGTGAGGAGCTTCGGGATTTCGCCCGCCGGATTGCGGGCCAAGGCTATTACGCCGTGCTGCCGGACCTCTACTACCGGCTGGGGCTCATCCGCTTCAACCTAGCGGCACGCACCGAGAAAATGGGCGAAATGATCTTCGCCGCCTGGCACGGGCTGACCAACGCAGGTGTCGCCAACGATACTGGCGCGATCCTCGCGGCGCTGGGCGATGAAGATGCCGCGTCCGACGGCCCCATGGGCTCGGTCGGCTATTGCATGAGTGGCGCCTTCATCACCACGGTCGCGGGGCGCTTCCCCGACCGGTTCGCGGCGAACGTCTCGCTCTACGGCGTCTGGATTGTCACCGAGCACGACGATTCCCCGCACCTCCTCGCCCGACAGATCGAGGGAGAGATGTACTACGCCTTCGCCGAGCATGATCACTGGGTGCCGGACAGCGTCATCCCTGAACTGACGGCGGCCCTCGACGCGGCGGGCGTGCCCCACCAGATCGAGACGTTCCCGGGCACGGAGCACGGCTTCGCCTTTCCTCAGCGCGAGGTCTATCACGAGCAATCCGCCGAGATCGTCTGGGGTAAGATGTTCGACCTCTACGCCCGGGTGCTGGGGTAACCAAGCGGCGGGCGAGCACCGCGAGGCTTGCACTCACCGGCCCGCCTTGGGACACTCCCGGACAACGAAAACACTCGCCGTATCCGAAAGAAACGCCATGAAAACCCGCGCCGCCGTCGCCCTCGAGGCCGGCAAGCCCCTGAGCATCGAAACCGTCAATCTGGACGGTCCGTGTGACGGCGAAGTGCTGGTCGAGATCAAGGCGACCGGCATCTGCCATACCGACGAGTTTACCCTATCGGGTGCCGACCCGGAGGGGCTATTCCCGGCAATTCTTGGTCATGAGGGCGCGGGTGTAGTCGTCGATGTGGGCAAGGGCGTGACGTCGGTGAAGAAGGGAGATCACGTGATCCCCCTCTACACCCCCGAATGCCGTGAATGCGACTACTGCACCTCCGGACGCACTAACCTGTGCCAGGCGATCCGGGAGACCCAGGGCCAGGGTTTAATGCCCGACGGCACCTCGCGCTTCTCCATCGGCAAGGACCGGCTGTTCCACTACATGGGCACCTCCACCTTCTCCAACTACACCGTTCTGCCCGAGATCGCGGTGGCAAAGGTGCGCGATGATGCACCGTTCGAGAAGATCTGCTACATCGGCTGCGGTGTGACCACGGGCATCGGAGCGGTGATCAACACCGCGAAGGTCGAGCCGGGCGACAATGTGGTCGTCTTCGGGCTCGGCGGGATCGGCTTAAACGTGATCCAGGGTGCCCGCCTCGTCGGCGCGAACAAGATCGTCGGCGTCGATCTGAACACCAAACGCAAGGCCATCGCCGAGGCGTTCGGCATGACCCATTTCGTGAACCCGAGCGAGGTCGAGGGTGACCTCGTGCCCTACCTCGTCGACCTGACCGATGGCGGCGCGGACCATTCCTTCGAATGCATCGGCAACGTCGAGCTGATGCGTCAAGCGCTCGAATGCTGTCACAAGGGCTGGGGCAAATCGACGATCATCGGCGTCGCCCCGGCAGGAGCGGAAATCGCCACGCGTCCGTTCCAGCTGGTGACAGGCCGGGTCTGGCAGGGGACGGCCTTCGGCGGCGCCAAGGGCCGCACGGACGTGCCCAAGATCGTCGACTGGTACATGGACGGCAAGATCAACATCGACGAGCTGATCACCCATGTGATGCCTCTGGACGAGATCAATAACGCGTTCGACCTTATGCACAAGGGGGAATCGATCCGCTCTGTCGTAACCTTCTGAACGCTACGAAGGGGACATTCTGAACCTGGCTTCACGGGACAGTTTCTGGCAGATCGCTTGCCACCCGCAGGGGCTCCAACTATCTAACCAGCAGCAACCGGGCCTAATCCGCGCCGCCCGACAACCAACCCGAGGGACGCCGTCACAATGTCCAAGACCCACCACTCCAAGATCCTGATCTTGGGCTCCGGCGCCGCCGGCTGCACGGCAGCCATCTACGCCGCCCGCGCCAATCTCAAGCCGGTCATGGTCCACGGTATCCAGCCGGGCGGCCAGCTCACCATCACGACCGAGGTCGAGAATTTCCCCGGCTTCGCCGACGTGATCCAGGGACCTTGGCTGATGGAACAGATGGTCGAGCAGGCCGAGAAGGTAGGCACGCAGGTCTTCAACGACCTGATCGTCGACGTGGACTTCACCACCACCCCCTTCACCTGCACGGGCGACTCTGGCGACATCTATACCAGCGATGCGGTGATCGTCGCCACCGGCGCCTCTGCCAAGTGGCTGGGCCTCGAAAGCGAGCAGAAGTTCTCGGGCTTCGGCGTCTCGGCCTGCGCGACCTGCGACGGCTTCTTCTACCGCGACAAGCCGGTCGCCGTTGTCGGCGGCGGTAACACGGCTGTCGAGGAAGCGCTGTTCCTGACCAACTTCGCCTCAAAGGTAACGCTCGTTCATCGCCGCGACGAGCTTCGCGCGGAGAAGATCATGCAGGACCGCCTGCTGCGCCACGACAAGATCGACGTGGTCTGGGACACCGTCTTGGAAGAGGTGGTGGGTACCGAAGACCCACCGGGCGTGACCGGCGCGAAGCTAAAGAACGTCAAGAGCGGCGATGCGAGCGACCTAGACGTCGACGGTGTGTTCATCGCCATCGGCCACGATCCGAACACCAAGATGTTCAAGGGGAAGCTCGACATGGACGACGAGGGCTACCTGATCACCGCGCCGGACAGCACCGCCACCAACATCCCCGGCGTGTTCGCGGCGGGCGATGTAAAGGACAAGGTCTACCGCCAGGCGGTTACCGCCGCGGGCATGGGCTGCATGGCTGCGCTCGAGGCGGAGAAGTTCATCGCCGCTCATGAGGATGCGGCCGCCGCGGCCGAGTAAACGGGCACAGACGTCGCATACTGCGCGAACCCCCCGTGGGCGGGGGAGGGAACGAGCCGATGGCTATGGATTGGGACAAGCTGCGAATTTTCCATGCCGTCGCGGATGCCGGTAGCTTCACCCATGCCGGCGAGGCCTTGCATCTGAGCCAGTCCGCGGTCAGCCGACAGATCAGCTCGCTGGAGGACAGCCTCGGGTCGCGCCTCTTCCACCGTCACGCCCGTGGCCTGATTCTTACCGAGCAAGGCGAGCTCCTGTACCGCACGGTGCATGATGTGTTCGCGAAGTTGACCATGGTCGAAGCCCGGCTCACGGATTCCCAAGAACAGCCGCGGGGGCCGCTCAAGATCGCCACCGCGGTCGGACTCGGCTCGCTCTGGCTGACCCCGCGCATTGCCGAGTTCATCGAGATGTATCCGGACATCGAGGTGACGCTAATCACCACCGACGAGGAGCTCGACGTGTCGATGCGCGAGGCGGATTGCGCAATCCGCCTGACGCCGCCGACCCAGGGCGACCTGATCCAGCGCCGCCTCACTCGCGTCCACACACATATCTTCGCCTCACCCGACTATCTGCAAAAGCGCGGCATGCCCGAAAAGGTGCGCGATCTCTCAAACCATGATCTGATTGTCTATGGAGAGGATGTGGCTCAGCCGGTCGCCAACATCAACTGGCTGCTAAACGCGGTCCGGGATGCAAAGAATGAAGAGCCCCACAAGATCCTCACCTTGAACAACCTCTACGGCATGTTCCGAGCAGTCGAGGCCGGGGTTGGCGTGGCCGGCCTGCCCGACTTCCTAGCCCGCGAGGGCAAGAACCTCGTGCGAATCCTGCCGGAGCTCGAAGGGCCCGGCAACGATGCATATTTTGTATACCCCGAAGAACTTCGGAACTCGGAACGGATATCGGTATTCCGGGATTTCCTACTCCGCAAGGTCGCCGAAACCCGCTTCTAGAGCGGTATTCGGCGTAGGCGCGGTAGCCATACACCATTCGATATGCAGAATTTGCATGGCTGGTTAACGGTTTAGCGGTCTGCTCGTCGGCGCATGCACGCACTAAGTAATGCTCACATTCGTTGCAACAAGCAACCAGTCAGTCGGTTCTGCCCTCCCAGCAAACCGACGATCTTGAGGCCACCTAACACGGCCTCGGCGTCTCCTTTGACGTTATTCCTCCCTGTTCAACTGCCGGGTCCCCAATTGGGGCCCGGTCTTTGTTTTTGAAAGACTGAGGGAGGCCAGCGCGGACGCGTTAGGACCTAGCGGAAATAGACCTCGTCAGCATCCGCCGGATACATGTTCGCGACGAACTCGGTGTAGCCGTTATACAGGCGCGTCGGCACTCGGTCGCTCTGGCGCCCGCCGAGCAGCCATTCGGTCGCTTGGCTCCAGCGCGGATGATCGACCGCCGGATTGACGTTGGCCCAGAAACCATACTCCTTCGCCTGGAGAGACCCCCAGAAGGTCTTGGGTTTCTGGTCGGTGAAAGAGAAGCGGATGATCGACTTGATCGACTTGAAACCATATTTCCACGGCACCGCCAGACGCAGAGGGGCACCATTCTGCGGCGGCACCGGCTTGCCGTAAAGCCCCGTGACGAGAAAGGCGAGGTCGTTGGTAGCTTCCTCCATCGTCAGTCCCTCTTGATAGGGCCAAGGGTACCAGAACTGGCGCAGGCCGGGCATTTCGGCCTTGCTCTCGGCGATCGTCTGCATGGCGACATATTTTGCCCCCGAGGTGGGCTTAGCGAGTTTCACCAGTTCCCGCATGGCGAAGCCCGACCAGGGCACGGTCATCGCCCAAGCCTCTACGCAGCGATGGCGGTAGACACGCTCCTCGAGCGTGACCTGCTTAAGCAGGTCATCGATCCCAATCTCAAATTTCTTCTCCACCATCCCGTCTACGATGATGTTCCAGGGTCTAGTCTCCAGGCGCTGCGCGGCGCGGGATATCTGCTTGTGCGAGCCGAACTCGTAGAAATTGTTGTATGAAGTGGCCTCCTTCTCCGCCGTCAGCGGGCGCTCAACCGTGTACTTCTTGTTGCGCGATACCCGATACAGGTCCGTCGCCGCGAGGGCCGAACCCGCTGGCAGTATGCTGGCGCCCGCGGCGATCACCGGGGCGACGCCGAGCGACTTAACGATCTGGCGGCGGTTGACATAGATGTCCTCGGGCGTTGCGTCGCGCTCGGGGACCTCCCAGCCCTTCTTGACCTTGACCAGCATTCCGCTCTCCCTTCTTGCGTGCTTTCTATCCCTACGGAGGGGGCGTGCATGACCGAAAACAAGTCACGGCTGATTGAAAACCGGCAAACGGAATAAATCGGTTCGTGCCGTGTTGCGGGCCCCGAAAATTGCTGAAAATCAGGCGTTCTGCGGGTTGAGCAGGCGTTCGACCGGCTCGTCGCGGATCGGCCAGTGGAGCACCGCTGCCAACAGCCCGAGCAGGACCGAAGTGAACCAGACGGCGTTGTAGTCACCGGAGACATCAAAGTTCAGGCCGCCGAGCCAAGCCCCGAGGAACGCCCCGATCTGGTGGCTAAAAAAGACCAGCCCGAACAGCATACCCAGATGACGCGCACCGAAGATCCTGGCAACCACGCCGCTGGTGAGCGGGACGGTCGAGAGCCAGAGTAGGCCGAAGATGCCGGCGAAGACATAGATCGTCAGCTCGGTCTTGGGCATCACCATCATCCACGCTATCAGTGCGGCGCGTGCCAGATAGATCAGGCTCAACAGGTTCTTCTGCTTGAAACGGTTACTGAGGAGGCCTGCCGTATAGGTACCAATGATGTTGCCGCCGCCGATCATGAAAAGCGCCCATCCACCAACGCCGGCCGCGAGCCCGCACCAGGCGATGAATCCCGGCAAATGGGTGCCAATGAAGCTGACGTGGAAGCCGCAGACGAAGAAACCGGCGACCAGCAGCAGATAGCCGCGATTCTTGTGCGCCTCGCCGAGCGCCTGGATCCAGCTTTGCGCGGCCACGCCGGCCTCGTTCTCCGCCTTGCCACGGATCAGGGCGCCGAGCGGGATCGTCAAGGCGACCACGCCGGCGGTCGCGATAAGTGACACCTGCCAGCCGAAGTCGCCGATCACAATCTGCGTGACTGGGGGCAACAAGAACGGGCCCAACGCGCCGATCGTGCTGACGATGGCCATAGCATAGGTTCGTTTCTCGGGCGTGACCATCCGCGCGACCGCGCCGTAGACGACGGCCATGCCGACGCCGCTCATACCGACTCCGATCAGGACACCACCCGAGATCAGCAGCTCCGACGGGGTAATCGCGCTTGCCATGCCCAGAACACCAAGCGCATAGCAGATGGCGCCTCCGACTATAACCCGGCCGGATCCGTAACGATCGGCCAAGCCGCCGATGAAAGGCTGTGTAGCACCCCAGATGAGATTCTGAAGGCCCATGGCGATTCCGAAAATCTCTCGGCTCCATCCGAGCTCGATGGTCATAGGAACGAGATAGAGGCCGAGCACCTGGCGAACGCCCAACACGGTTGCCAGCAGGAACGCGCCCGCGGCCATCACCAATAACTGTTGTCGATTTAATGCCAGAATCATGGAAACCTTCCGGTTGAGGTGGCGGACGTTCGCTGGTCGACAGAAAATCAGCGTTGGGGATTTTACATCGGCCGATTTGCGAGAAAAGTCGAGCCCCAATTCAAAACCTAGTAGCGCGATCCACCGCCGCGCAAAACTAGGGCGCCCGGCCGCATACCCGCTACCGCAGATCGTCCATCAGCCGCTGCATGCCGTTCGGACGTGGGCAGTGACGGCGCGTCGACCTCGACGATCGCGTAGGAGCGCGCACCGAAGGATAAGGCACGCGTCAGTCGAGTCTCGCCGGCTTCGGCCCGCCGGTCGCCCAGTCAAGCAACTCTACCGTGTGCACCACCGGCGCATCAACGGCGCCGGAGAGCTGGGTGATGCAGCCGATGTTGCCGGTCGCGACAACCTCGGGCGCAGTCCGCGCGATGTTCGCGGCCTTGCGGGCACGCAGGCGTCCGGCGATCTCGGGCTGCAGGATGTTATAGATCCCGGCCGAGCCACAGCACAGGTGCCCCTCGCCTGGTTCGCTGACCGCAAATCCGGCCGCCGTCAGCAGCTGCCCGGCTGGCGTGCGGATCTGCTGGCCGTGCTGCATCGAGCAGGCCGAGTGATAAGTCACACGCAGGCCGGGGATGTCCGCGACCGGCTGTAGCTCGGGCTCCAGGGCGGCCAGATACTCGCTTACATCCTTCGCCAGTGCCGACACCCGGGCCGCCTTGTCAACGTAGGCTGCATTCTCGCGGAACATGAAACCGTAATCCTTGACCTGGGTTCCGCAGCCGCTGGTATTGATGATGATCGCGTCCAACCCCTCGCCGTCTGACTCGGCAACCCAAGCGTCGATGTTCGCAGACGCCTGGGCGAGAGAGGCATCGACCTTACCCATGTGGTGCACCAGCGAGCCGCAGCAGCCGGCGCCGTTCGCGACCACCACCTCGATCCCCAGGCGCGTAAGCAGGCGAATCGTCGCCTCATTGATCTGCGGTGCAATGACGGTCTGGGCACAGCCGTTGAGCAGCGCCACTCGGCCCCGGCGCGCGCCCTTGGCAGCGAAGACTTGGGGCACGTCCACCGGCGACGGAGCGCCGAGACCGGCGGGGGCAAGTTCCAACATCGCGCGCGCGCGGCCGCTGAACAGGCCGCGCAGCGGCCGCGCCAGCGAAGCGACGGCGAGCAGCGCGCGGAAGCGCATTGGATAAGGGATCGACCAGGCCAGTGCCCAGCGGATCATCCGCTCGAACAACGGCCGGGTGTAGGTCTCCTCGATATGCTTGCGGCCATGATCCACCAGATGCTGGTAGTGCACCCCCGACGGACAGGTGGTCATGCAGGAGAGGCAGGACAGGCAGCGGTCCACATGGCGCACGGTCTCTTCATCGGCCGGGGCTTCCGCCTCGAGCATCTGCTTCATCAGGTAGATACGCCCACGCGGGCTGTCGAGTTCGTCGCCGAGCAATACGTAGGTTGGGCAGGTCGCAGTGCAGAAGCCGCAGTGGACGCAGGCACGCAGAATATCGTTCGCCACCGCGATGTCGGGATCGGCGAGCTGGGCCAGGGAGAAGTTTGTTTGCATCGGCTAGACCCCGCGATACATGCGGCCGGGGTTGAGGATGTGGCGCGGATCGAAGCTTTCCTTCACACGGTTCGAAAGCGCGGCCAGGGGCGCAGGCTGGGGTTGAAACACGTCAACGGTACGACGGATTTCTTCTGACGCACGCACTAGCGTCGCATGCCCGCCGCCATGTGCGGCAAGGGCACCACGCAGCGCGGCGGCGCTCGCGTCGACCGCCGCCCCGTCGACACGGAACCAGATCAGCCCGCCACCCCAGTCATACAAGCCCATACCAGGCTGCACCGCCCCGATCGCAGCCATGATGTCGGCCGCACGGTTCGGCGTCACCGACAATCGCCACAGCGGCAGATTGCCGTCGCCGACGCCCTCGACGTCGCGAACCGCTGCCCAGAACGTCCGGGATGCATCATGCGCAAGGGTCGAGACGGTGCCCCGAGTCCCGATTAGGTCGCGCAACGCGTCGACACGCGCCGCGACCGACGGCAGAAATCCCTCGATCCGCATCGCCGCCACCGGTCCCGATACGCCACCGGCCCCGTGAGGCGCATACGCCGCAGCCGCGACTTCATTGCTGGAATTCATCGTCGCAGTCATGATCTGGACAGCCGTGACATCGTCCACGCCCGACACAAGGACCGTCTCCTCCGTCTCCGCCGCTGGCAGGACCTTGATGGTGACCTGCGTCAATGCCGCTAGGGTGCCAAAGGATCCCGTCAGCAGCTTTGACAGGTCGTAGCCCGTCACATTCTTCACGACCCGCCCGCCGCTCTTCACGAGTTCGCCGCGTCCCGTGACCGCCTCAATGCCCAGTATATGATCACGCGCCGCGCCCGCCTTCACCCGCCGTGGGCCGGCCAAATTGCAGGCAATCATGCCGCCGAGGGTCCCGCCCTCCAAACCATAGAGACGTGCGAGACGCGGCGGCTCGAACGCCAGCATCTGGCCCCTCTCGGCAACCGCCGCCTCAATGTCAGTCATCGGCGTGCCGGCCCAAGCGGACAGGACCAGTTCCTCCGGTTCATAAAGGGTGATGCCGCTAAGGCCGGACAGGTCGATCGTATGATCGATGGTGCGGTTCCCATCGCCCGTAGGGCGGCCGAAGCCGCGCTTGGTGCCAGTGCCAACAATCTCGACGGGCGCCTCCTCGTTGGTTGCCCAGGCGATGGCCTCGACCACCTGTTCCGACGTCTCGGGCTTGACGGTTTCAGCCATGTGGCAACTCAAAAACGCGGTAGATCGGGAAACGGCATCTGGCCGCGATGGATATGCATCCGGCCTAGCTCGGCACAGCGATGTAGGGTCGGGAAGACCTTGCCCGGGTTAAGCAGCTGGTTCGGGTCGAATGCGCATTTAACCCGCTGCTGCTGGTTCAGGTCCTCCTCGGAGAACATTTCGGGCATGAGATCGCGCTTCTCGACCCCAACCCCATGTTCTCCCGTAAGCACACCACCCACCTCGACGCACAGGCGCAGGATGTCGGCACCGAACTGCTCGGCGCGGTCGAGCTCGCCCGGCTCGTTCGCGTCATACATGATCAGCGGGTGTAGGTTGCCATCGCCGGCGTGGAATACGTTGGCCACCCCGAGCCCATACGTCTCCGACAGCTCACCAATCCGCGCGAGCACATCGGGCAGCCGATGGCGCGGGATAGTGCCGTCCATGCAGTAATAGTCGGGCGTCAGACGGCCAATCGCCGGGAAAGCAGCCTTCCGGCCGGCCCAGAACTGGTTACGCTCCTCCTCGCTCTCCGACACGCGAATGGAGACCGCACCCAGCCCCTCGGCGATCTCGCGGACTCGGCCGATCAGGTAATCAACCTCGACCGGCGGACCATCGAGCTCGACCAGCAGCAGCGCCTCGACATCGAGGGGATAGCCCACCTGGACGAAGGCCTCGGCCGCCTTGATAGCCGGCCGGTCCATCATCTCCATGCCGCCCGGAATGATTCCTTCGCCGATGATGTCGGCGACGCATTGGCCGCCGGCCTCGCTGCTCTCAAAACCAATCATCAGTGCCCGTGCGGTGGCCGGCTTCGGCAGGATGCGCACCGTGACTTCCGTGATCACGCCGAGCAGTCCCTCGGAGCCGGTCATCAGACCAAGCAGGTCATAGCCCTCGGCATCCATATGCTTGCCGCCGAGGCGCAGGATCTCGCCGTCGGGTAGCACCATCTCGATGCCCAAGATGTTGTTGGTGGTTAGACCGTATTTGAGACAGTGCACCCCGCCGGAATTCTCCGCCACGTTGCCGCCGATGGTGCAGGCGATCTGGCTCGACGGGTCGGGTGCGTAGTAGTAACCGTCCGCCTCGACGGCATGGGTGATCCCAAGGTTAGTCACGCCGGGCTGTACCACCGCGCATCGATTGTCGTAATCGATCTCGAGCACGCGGTTGAATTTGCCGAGGCCCAGCGTGATTGCATCTGCCGCGGGCAGTGCCCCGCCGGACAACGACGTACCGGCGCCACGCGGAACGATCTTGACCGCATTCTCGTTGCAGTAGCGCATCACTGCCGCGACCTGCGCAACCGTCTCTGGCAGCACCACGATGAGCGGCAGCTGGCGATAGGCCGTCAGCCCGTCGGATTCATAGACCGCCATACCGGTGTCGTCTGCGATCACGCCTTCGCCCACCACGATCGTGCGCATCGCCGCGATGATCTCGTCACGGCGAGCCAAAGTCTGGGCGTCGGGTTCAGGCATCTGCATGGAAGCTCTCCATCTCCGGACCCTAAGTATAGCGGGCAGCGGGTAACAAAAAACCGCGCAAAACGCGCGGTTTCCTCTTCACATCTCCACCGACATTACATGTCCAACGACGCGTGACGTACTATGTGCGGGCTCAGCCCTGACGCGCCTTGAAGCGGGGGTTGCGCTTGTTGATCACATAGACCCGGCCGCGCCGACGCACGACCTGGCAGCCACGACCACGCTTCTTAAGTGTCTTTAGCGAACTTGCGACCTTCATCGGACCGCTCCCGTCATAAAAAACGCCGCCCGAAAGGGCGGAAGCGCGCGGAAAGTACCCGCGCCGCCCCGCCATGTCAACGCCCGGGACCCGTCTCACCGCGCCTTGGAGTGATATTCCGGGTTCGGCATTCGGTCGAGTGCCGTCGAGACCCGGTTGGTCATGTTGAAGAAGGCCGCGATATTGGCGATATCGAGGATGTCGCGTTCGTCGAATCCCAAGTTGCGCAGGGCTTGGCGGTCCGCCTCCTCGACCTCAGCCGGCGCGCGAGTCATCTTGACGGCGAAGTCGAGCATGGCGCGCTGGCGCGGCGAGATCTCCGCCGCCCGGTAGTTTATCGCCATCAGCTCGCCGAGCACCGGGTCGCCGGACAGCTCGCGCACGCCCGCACCATGCGCCACCACGCAGTAGAAACACTTGTTCTCCGACGAGACCACAGTAGCGATCATCTCGCGCTCGAGCTTCGACAGCCCCATCTCGGACAGCATCAGCTCGTTGTACATGGAGATAAAGGCGCGCAGCCGCTCGGGCACCACCGCATAGCTTTGCAGGACGTTGGGCACCATGCCGAGCTTGTCTTGGCAGACGGTAAAATATTTCCGAAGGTCTTCGTCCAACTCCTCGGCAGTTGGAATGCGCAAATCGATGGCGTGGATATGGTCGGGCTGGGCGCTCATGGCGGGTATCCGTTCTGTTCACTGGCAAATGACGACGAGTATAATGAGCTGACAGGCGCATGTGCGACTATTGGTATCATCTCATCGGGACTTGACGGCGGGGCGACAAGCCCCCTAACTCCGGCGGTCGTCTCGTGCGTTATCCTGCACAAGCATCAGAAACCGGAGTATTCAGGCGTTGGGCAAATCACATCCTTGGAACCTGAACCTCGGACGCCATCCGAGCCCCGACGAGGTCTCTTTCGACCTTGAACGGACGCTCTCGTCCGTCGTTGCGCTGCAGACGCGCGTGCCCGACGATGCCTTCACCGCGCCCATCCTAGGCACCGAGCGCGAGGGACAGGGCGTGGTGATTAGTAACGACGGGCTGGTGCTGACGATCGGCTATCTGGTTACCGAGGCCGAGGATATCTGGCTGATCGACAATCATGGCGGCGCCCATGCCGCGCATGTGGTGGGGTATGATCAGGAGACCGGCTTCGGCCTAGTTCAGGCGCTGGGAATCCTGAATCTGCCGGCTATGCCGCTGAGCACATCCGCCAGCATCAGCGCCGGCGACTCCCTGATCGTTGCCGGCCAAGGCGGCAGAGAGGCGGCGATCAACACGCAGATCATTTCGGTTCGCGAATTCGCGGGATCTTGGGAGTATGTGCTCGACAGCGCGATTTTCACCGTGCCCGCACATCCGCGCTGGAGCGGCGCAGCGGTGATCGATCAAGCGGGTCATCTTGTCGGCATCGGCTCGCTCTACATTCAGCAGGCCGCCGGCGACGACGACGAGATCGACGGCAATATGATCGTGCCCATCGATCTTTTAAAACCGATCCTAGACGAGATCATCGAGTATGGCGGCCGCCGTCGGGCGGCCCGCCCTTGGCTGGGCATGACCACGGCGGAAGCTGAAAACCATCTGGTAGTTGCCGGCATCGCTGAAGGCGGCCCGGCGATGCGCGCGGGCGTCGAACCCGGCGACATGGTGTTGGGCGTCGACGGCGAGGAGATTTCCGGCCTGTCGACCCTGTTCCGCAAAATCTGGTCGCTCGGCGACGCGGGCGTTACGGTGCCTCTCACCCTGCACCGGGACAGCCAAATCGTGTCGGTAACAATCGAGAGTGGTGCACGCGCCGACTATCTAAAGAAGCCGCGCGTCAACTAGCCGGTTCCGGCTCCAACAAATCGACGCCGCCGGATCGGTCCGGATGGCGAGGGCGGGAATGTCGAGGGTGCCCACCACCTCGACCCGCAAAACATTCTCGAGCGTGTTTCCGAAACCGTCCCGTAAGGGAGTGTAGACCGTGACAGCATGCCCGTCTCAATAGGTGATCAGCACGAGGCCGCCGCCCTTGATATTGCTAATGTTGATGGCGACGTCGGGGCGCCGGTCGCTGATCGCGCCCAGCAGCGTCTCGTAGACCGGAATATGGCCCGGACGGTGGTTCATATCACTGAAGGCGACGACAATCATCGCGCACGCATCCGGCGCCAGCCCGGACGGCACCAGCGACGCTTAGGCCATGGCGAAGGCCCATAATCCCGCTTACGCGAAGAGCGCAGTCCTCCAGCGCCCGCCCGCGCAGTCGCAAACCTCTGAAATACTGACATTCCGGAAAAGTGCCCACAGGAAACGCCACTAATAAATTTTTTTGATAAGCCGGTTGTCGCAGGCCGCCCGACACAGCAAACTCAATCGACAAACAACAAAAAACAAGAACGAACCGCACGTTTGGGGGAATTCCAGAAGCATATACCAAACAGGGAGCATTAGGATGAAAGCAAAACTTCTTAAAGGCGCCATCGCAGCCGCCGGCCTCATAGTTGTCGGCGCGACGGCAAACACGGCGCAAGCCGGCACGCTCGAGGACGTCCGCGCCGCGGACGTTCTGAAGTGTGGCATGAACACCGGTCTTCCCGGCTTTGCGTTTACCGACGACAAGGGCAACTGGCAGGGCTTCGACATCGCCTTTTGCAAAGCGCTCGCCGCCGCCGTTCTCGGCGACCCGAGCAAGGTCAAGTATGTCAGCCTGACCGGCAAGCAGCGTTTTCCAGCGCTCGCATCTGGTGAGATCGACGTGCTGTCGCGCAACACCACATGGACGCTGTCACGCGACGTGGACCTCGGCTTCACATTTATCGGCGTGAACTACTATGACGGCCAGGGCTTCATCGGCCGTACTGCGCTGGGCGTGAAGAGTGCCAAGGAACTCGACGGCGCGTCGATCTGCATCCAGACGGGCACCACGACCGAGCTGAACCTCGCCGACTTTGCCCGCGACAACGGCATCAGCTACGAACCGGTGCCGATCGAGACGAACGCTGAGGCGCGCGCTGCGTATGAGGCAGAGCGCTGCGATGTCTACACGACCGACGCATCGGGCCTATCGGCCACCAAGGCGACGTTCAAGGACCCGCAGAACCACATGGTGTTCCCGGAGATTATCTCCAAAGAGCCGCTCGGGCCGCTCGTCCGACAGGGTGACGACCAGTGGGCTGACATCGCGCGCTGGACCCTTAACGCGCTGATCTCGGCTGAGGAGCTCGGCGTCACCAAGGCTAATGTCGCGGAACTAGCCAAGGGCGCGGATAATCCGGAGATCAATCGGATGCTCGGCGCCGAAGGCTCCACGGGCGAGATGCTCGGCCTAAGCAAGGACTGGGCCGTCAAAGCGATCGCCTCGGAAGGCAATTACGGAGAGATCTTTGACAAGTATCTCGGACCGGATACCGCGCTCGGGATCGAGCGGGGCCTGAACGCCCTGTGGACCAACGGCGGCATCCTCTACTCGCCGCCGATCCGCTAGGATCGGTCGAATACGAGACCGCCCGGCTCGCTTGCCGGGCGGTCTCATTTCCGCAAATCATTATCTGACGGTCCGGTCATGACCCAGACCATGGCGGCCCCAGCCAACCCCACGGCCATTGAACGTCTGTGGCGGGACCAACACGCACGCGGTATCATTTTACAACTCGCTCTCGCGCTGAGCCTAGCCCTTTTCGTCGCTTTCATCGTCTCTAACACTATCGCCAATCTGCAGAGCGCTGGCCTCGCCGCGGGCTACGGCTTCCTCGACGACACAGCGTCGTTCGATATCAACCAGCGCCTCATCGAATACGCCTCGACCTCGACCTACGGCCGCGCCATCGTCGTAGGCGGACTCAACACCATCCTCGTCGCCACGCTCGGCATCTTCGCAGCGACCATCATCGGCTTCACCGCAGGCGTGCTGCGGCTGTCGAACAATTTCCTGATCAGCCGCCTCGTCGCGGTCTATGTTGAATTTACCCGCAACGTGCCGGTTCTGCTTCAGATCATCTTCTGGTGGGTCATCCTGCTCGCCCTGCCCAAGGTGCGCGACAGCCTTTCGATCGGCGATTCCATCTTCCTCAACAACAGTGGCATCTCTACACCAGCGCCAGTCTTTCTCGAAGGCTGGGGTTATGTGCTCATCGCTATCGCCGTAGGACTCGCCACCACCTACGCCTTGGCCCGCTGGGCGCGGAAGCGCCAGGAGGCGACCGGCCAGACCTTCCCGGTCACCGTCGCGGGTGTCGCGCTGATTTTGGGGCTGCCGAGCATCGTCTTCTTCGCGGCGGGCCAGCCCCTCGACTGGAATGTTCCAGTGGCCAACCGGTTCGGCCGTCTGCGCGGTGGCCTGACCATCACGCCCGAACTGGTCGCCCTCTGGCTCGCGCTTGCCACCTACACTGGCGCCTTCATTGCCGAGATCGTACGTGCCGGCATCCTGTCGGTCTCCACAGGGCAAACCGAGGCTGCACTCGCACTCGGCCTGCGCGCCGGTCTAACGACCCGTAAGATCGTCCTGCCTCAGGCACTGCGCGTCATCATCCCGCCGCTCACGAGCCAGTATCTGAACCTGACTAAGAACTCATCGCTCGCGGTCGCCATCGGCTATCAGGACATCGTCTCGATCGGTGACACCGTACTGAACCAGAGCGGTCAAGCACTCGAGGTAATCTCGATCTTCATGGTCTTCTACCTGACGATCAGTCTGCTCACCTCGGCCTTCATGAACTGGTACAACAAGCATATTGCGCTGGTGGAACGATGAGCGAGCAACCCTCCCACCGCAGCCAGGCGGAGTTGCTGCCGGAACGCCCCCCGCCGACCTCGACAGTCGGCGCGATAGGATGGGTCCGCAAGAACCTATTTGGTGGCGGACTGAATACTGCGCTCACGCTGCTCTCGATCCTGCTGCTCTACTGGTCGGTGCCGCCCCTGCTAGACTGGGCGTTCTTCTCCGCCGACTTCACCGGCGCCAGCGGTAGCGAATGCACCGCCGAGGGTGCCTGCTGGGCCTGGCTCGACCAGCGAATTGACCAGTTCCTTTACGGATTCTATCCGCAAGAAGCCTACTGGCGTGTCAACATCACCATCATCTTGCTATTTCCCGCACTAGCCTTCGTCATGTTCGACGGGCTCCCCTATGCCCGCTACGGCCGGTGGTATTCCCTTCTCTACCCGGTTATCGCAGCGATCCTGCTGGTCGGCGGCATCGGGCTCGAGGGCGTGACCACCGACAAGTTCGGCGGTTTCATGTTAAACCTCGTGGCCGGGCTCGCAGGGATCGTCCTGTCGCTGCCGATCGGTGTCCTACTGGCGCTTGGGCGGCGCTCGCAGCTTCCTATCGTGCGCTACCTCTCGGTCGGCTTCATCGAGTTCATCCGCGGCGTTCCGCTAATCACGCTCCTGTTCGTCGCGATCGTGATTCTGCAGCTCTTCCTGCCGCCCGAGGTATCACTCGATCAGCTGATCCGGGTGATGATCATGATCACTCTGTTCGCCTCGGCCTACATGGCCGAGGTGATCCGTGGCGGCCTACAGGCAATTCCGAGGGGGCAGTATGAGGCCGCACAGGCCATGGGGCTGGGTTACTGGCAGTCGATGCGGCTGATCATCCTCCCTCAGGCGCTGAAGGTCTCGATCCCTGGCATCGTCAATACCTTCATCGGCCTGTTCAAGGACACGACGCTCGTCATAATCATCGGCCTGTTCGATATTCTCGGCCAGGCGCGCCTGCTGCAGACCAATCCAGAATGGATCGGCAAGGTCGACCACGAGACCTTCCTGCTAGCGGCCTTGTTTTTCTTCGTGATCTGCTTCTCGATCTCGCGATACTCGATCCGCCTCGAACGTCGGCTCGACACAAACAAACGCTGACCGGAGGACGCCATGTCCGCGACCGAATCCCAAGCCATCGCTGCCCCGACCATCGAGATCGAGGGCCTCAACAAATGGTACGGCGCGTTCCATGTCCTGCGCGATATCAACCTGAACGTTGCCGAGCGCGAGCGGATTGTGATCTGCGGTCCGTCGGGCAGCGGCAAATCCACGCTGATCCGTTGTATTAACCGGCTGGAGGAGCATCAGGAAGGGCGGATTGTCGTCGACGGGACCCGCCTGACAAACGACCTCAAGAATATAGATGCGGTGCGCCGCGAGGTCGGCATGGTGTTTCAGTCATTCAACCTGTTCCCGCATCTAACGGTACTCGAGAACTGCACTCTTGCGCCCATCTGGGTGCGCAAGACGCCAAAGGCCGAGGCCGAGGCGGTAGCGATGGAGTATCTCGAACGGGTGAAAATTCCCGAACAGGCCGACAAACATCCGGGACAGCTCTCAGGCGGCCAACAACAGCGCGTGGCCATCGCCCGCTCGCTATGCATGAAGCCAAAGATCATGCTGTTCGACGAACCCACCTCGGCCCTCGACCCGGAGATGATCAAGGAAGTACTCGACGTGATGGTCGACCTGGCGGACACAGGTATGACCATGCTGGTCGTAACCCATGAGATGGGCTTCGCGGCCCAAGTGGCGGACCGGGTGATATTCATGGACGAGGGCCAGATCGTAGAGCAGAACAAGCCTGACGCGTTCTTCAACAACCCGCATTCGGACCGGACCAAGCTGTTCCTCAGCCAGATCCTCAGCCACTAACCAACTTGCCCGGCTGCCGGCGGGCCACATCGACAAAATCATGATCGACACGTTCCTCGCGCTCGCGCCCGTCTTCCTGCTGATCGCCATCGGCTGGACCATGAAGGCGCTCTTGCTGCCCGGGGACGCGATGTGGCGGCCAATCGAGAAGCTGGCGTACTACCTGGCCATCCCGGCACTGGTCATCCATGACCTCTACCGGGCCGAACTGGGCACCCTGCCCTTCGGCCGTATGGCGGTCGCGCTGGTCGGCGCAATCCTTATTGTCGCGGGCCTCCTAGTCTTCCTGCGCCCGCTCCTGTCGCGCGTTCTACTCCATCATGACGCCAGCTTTACCTCGGTGTTCCAAGGCTCCGTGCGCGCGAACTTCTTTATCATTCTCGGCGCCGCCCCCGCCTTGCTACCGGCCGATGGCGCTGCTCTGGTCATCATTGCGGTCGCCTTCTTCACTGTCACCGTCAATTTCCTGAGCGTGTTGGTTCTCGCCCGCTGGGGCACCCAGGGCGAAGCAAACCTGATCGCGCTGGTCAAACGCCTGCTCACCAACCCCTTCATCGTTGCGACTGCGCTGGGAATCGCGATCAATCTCGCCAATCCGCCCATTCCGCAGACCGTCAATTCCACACTGGCTATGCTGGCCGGGGCGGGTGTGCCGCTGGCCCTTCTGACGGCGGGGTCCGGCCTGGGGCTCGCATCGATCGGTACGCATCTTCCCGGCATTCTGATTTCGAGCCTGGTGCGCCTGGTGGTGACCCCATCCGTAGCGCTGGGGCTCGGCCTGCTGCTCGGGCTCGAGGCCTCGGTTCTGGCGATGCTGGTGCTGTTCCATAGCCAGCCGACCTCAACCTCGTCCTATGTTCTGGCCCGCCAGATGGGCGGCGATCACGAGCTGATGGCCGCGATCCTGACGACCCACACCGTGCTGGCGATCCTGACCATCCCGGTGATGCTGGCGCTCTTCACCTGATCGTCACGGTCATCATTGCCTCGTGACACCGACAGGCTAAACTCCGGCCTGTCATCCGCCCGAGAGGAGCCGCAACATGAAGATCGAAACCGTCGACCATATCGGAATCCGTGTCACGAATCTCGACCGCGCGATGGCTTTCTACGAGCTCTTCGGTTTCAAGGTCATCCACAAGGCCGACAATGATCCGGTAGCGGTCGTCGAGAATAATGCCGGGGTCGAGCTCAACCTGGTTTTCAACGCTAATGATGACAATGGCGGCGACAACATCCTGATGGATGTCGACACCAAGTATCCCGGGTTCACCCATGTGGCGTTCCGTGTCGACAGCATCGCAGGCAGCATCCGTCTGCTCAACGAGAACGGGATCGCGATCACACAAGGACCAGTGAAGTTCGGGCGCGGCGGCCATGTGTCGGTCTTTCTGCGCGACCCGGACCGCAACACCATCGAGCTGCGCGGCCGCGAGGAGAATCTGTCGGATCTCGGCGGTGTCCAGACCTACGAAAACGAAAACTAGAAATCGCCTGAAAAGGGCGCATTGGGAGACCAAACAGCATGCAACTGATCGATCTGAGCGGTGAGATTTTCCACAAATGCCCCACCCTGCCAAACCATCCGCCGGCAGTGCTGACCGAATGGAACACTCATGACACCTTCCGCGAGGCGGAGGGAGTCAAGTTCTCCATCGCCTCGATGTACATGTCCTTCGGCGAACACACGGGCAGCCATGTGGACGCACCGGTGCATTTCGACGCCGACCCCAACGCCCTGTCCGTCGACCAGATGCCGCTGGAGGATTTCTACACCGAGGCCGTCTGCCTGAACCTCTCCCACAAGGAGCTGAAGAGCCAGATTTCCGTCGAGGATCTGGAGGCAGCGGAGAAGACCGCCGGCATCGAGATCCAGCCGCGTGATACGGTCATGCTCTACATGGCGCACTACGATCGGACCTTCGGGACGCCGGAGTTTCTCACGGATTTCCCTGGCCTGACCAAGGAATCCGCCGAATGGCTCGGCGCCAAGGGGATCGTGATGTTCGGCGTCGAGGCCGTCAGCCCGGGCCGCCCCGGCAAGGACAATTTCGAGGTGCATCTCGTGTGCCGGGACATGGGCTTCACCCATATGGAGGGGCTCACCAACCTCGACAAGTTGGTCGGCAAGGGCCGGTTCCGGTTTATCGGTTTCCCGCTGAAGATTCGCGGCGGAACCGGGAGTCCGATCCGTGCAGTCGCCGTCCTCGACGAGTAGCCCCTATTCGGCGGTTAGGCCGCCATCGACCGCGATGACCTGTCCCGTCAGGGACGGCGCCGCACCCGCAAGGAAGAGTACCGCATCCGCGATCTCCCGGGCCTCGGGAAACTCGCCCGTGGGGATACGTGCCTGCATGCGCGCGCGTAGATCGGGATCGGCGAGCAGCTGCTGGCGGGATTCCGTCATCACGGTGCCGGGCGCGACCGCGTTTACCCGGATGCCCGCCTTCGCCCACTCGATCGCGAGCATGCGGGTCATCTGGATCAGCCCGCCCTTGGAGATCCCATAGACCGAGCGCCCCGCTAGGCCCGTCAGCCCATGGGTCGAAGCGATGTTGATCACCGCGCCGGGCTTGCCGGCGTCGATGCAATGCTCCGCCAGGCGTGCGGCAGCAAAATAGGCGCCCTTCAGGTTGATGCCGATCACCGAGTCCCAATCATCCCAAGTGACGTCGACGGCCTGGGCCAGCAGCGTGCGGCCGGCATTGTTGACCAGCGTGTCGAGCCCGCCGAGCCCCTCGATCGCGGACGCCATGCCGTCGCGTATGCTCGCCTCGGACTGAAGCTCGAGCACCACCGGCATGGCCGTGACCCCGGCCAGGTCCGGATGCGCCATGACATTGTCGAGCAGACCGATTTCGCGGTCCGCAAGTGCCAGGTCGTAGCCCGCCCGCGCCAAAGTCAGGGCCGTCTCAAGTCCCAGACCGGTCGATGCGCCAGTGACCAGTGCGGCACTCATGCAGAGACCTTCAGATCGCCATCGGCGGTTCGCTCGAGACCGCTATTGGACGCCGCCTGGGTGATGGTGGGATGCCAGTCGACACGACCCGCATCGGGGCCGCCGATGATGGTCAGCAATGTGCCCTTGCCCTCGCCTACATAACGGAACCCGCGATAGACCCCCATGGGAACGCTGATCGAATCGAACGGCTCCAATGTGATCGACCTGTCGCCCTCGTCGGTCGCCCAGTAGACCTCCCAGGGCCCGATCAGGGGCATGAAGACCTCCTCGGTCTCATGGGCGTGGAGCGCGGCGCCGTTGCCGTTCTCCGCCTGGATCATACCGAGGTTGAAACCCTTCGCAGGCAACGGGATGTTGGGCCGCAGTTCGGGCTTGTCCGTGGCCTCGACCACGCCCATGCCGACGAGGTTGATTTTGAATCGCTTATGGCCCGGCAGGCGGCTATCGACGAAGGCCTCATCGGACCCTGTCAATTCGGAGAAACGTGCGACAAACGCCTCCATCTCGGTGACCGAAAGATTGTTGATGTCCATCGAAACCTCCGGGGTTACTGTGGTTGTCAGTCGGCCGCCGCGACTTTCTGCTCGTGAACGGCGAGCCCCGCGCGCGCGGCCAGCAGGATCGGCGTTTGCAGACCGGCTGCTTGGGCCCGGTCGACCATGTCGCCGATGATGTGATCGCCTTCGGTACGGTTGCCCGCGAGCACATCGCGCAGCATGGACGAAGCGAACTTGGACCCTTGGGTGGAGAACATCTTCTCGTAGAGGGCGATGGTCTTGTCGGTGACCGTGTGACCGAGCGCATCGGCGGTCGCGCAGGTCTCGGCGAGCGCGGCCATAAGGAACTCATGGCCCGACGGCGTATCTAGGATTTCGCCCACAGTCCCCCCAGTCAGCGTGTTGACCGAAGACATGGCGCAGAGCATCGCGAACTTGTCCCAAAGTACCTGCGATATGTCCTCCGACAATTCGAAGTCGAACTTCACCGCATCGTTGAGCGCCGCAATCGCTTCGACGCGGGCCGAGGAGCCGCCGGCCATCTCGCCGAAGGCGATGCGGTGGAAATCGCCAAAATGAACGATATCACCGGTCGCCGCATCGAGCCGCGCGCCGATATAGGTCGTCCCGCCCAGCACCTGTTCCGCGCCGAAGCGGGCGCTCAACATATCGATCTGCTTCATGCCGTTCAGGACCGGCAGAATGGCCGTGTCCGGACCGACCGCCGGCGCAATCGCCTCCATCGCTTCGTCGAGCTGATAGGCCTTGCAGGTCACGAGGATGACATCGAAGGGCCCTTCTATTTCCTCGGCCGTGATCGCCTGGACCGCCGGTACGTGGGCATCATCGAAGAAATCGGACTGAATCCTGATCCCGCCCTTCCGCAGGCGATCGCGTCGGGCGGCGCGAACAAGGAAGGTGGTATCGACGCCGCCCTCGGTCAGGCAGGCACCGAAATACCCCCCAACTCCGCCAGCGCCGAGAACGAGAAACCGCAAGCTCATTGGACTAAGTCCTAGTCGGTAAGACAGAGGCCATGTTCTGGCTGAAATGTAAGCCAGACCGTCTGGTCGGGGCTTAGATTCTCGTAGTGATCGATCTGGATACCGATCTCGTGTCCGCCTGCGCGCACCCGGCCCTCGAGGAAGCTGCCGAGATAAATTGTGTCGATCACCTGCCCCTCGATCACGTTGCGGCCATCTGATACGTCCGGCGCCTCGAGATGCAGCTGCACGTCTTCCGGGCGCAGGTTCAGGAAGATCGCATCGCCGGGCTGCGCGCCGGGCGCGCCGGCACCCCGCAACTGCAGCGGAGCACCACCATTGGCGGACGGTACCTCGACTTCGCAGGCCTCACCATTGCGCGCGGTCAGCTTGCCCTCGAGCAGGCTAGTCACGCCAATGAAGTTTGCGACGAAGGAATTGACCGGGTTCGCGTAAATATCCTCAGGATCGCCGATCTGCTGGATTACCGCCTTGTCCATTACCACCACGCGGTCGCTCATCACGAGCGCCTCGGACTGGTCATGGGTTACGAAGATCGAGGTGATACCCACCTCCTTCTGCAGGCGTACGATCTCGTCACGCATCTGCTCACGCAGCTTGGCGTCCAGGTTCGACAGCGGTTCGTCGAACAGGATAACCTCGGGCTCATAAACGATCGCGCGAGCGAGCGCGACGCGCTGACGCTGGCCGCCCGACAGCTTGGTTGCGAAACGGCCAGCCAGATGATCCAGCCCCACGAGCTCCAGCGCCCGCATGGTCCTGGTCTTGATTTCGCTGCTCGATGCACGCCGCACCCGCAGGCCGTAGGCCACATTGTCGAACACGGTCATGTGCGGCCACACGGCGTAGCTCTGGAAGACCATGCCGATGTTGCGGTGCTCGGGAAACAGGTAGATGTCCTTCGCCGGGGCGACGACGGTCTCGCTGCCAATCTTGATTTCGCCTTCCTCGGGTCGCTCCAGCCCGGCAACGCAGCGAAGGGTCGTAGTCTTGCCGCAACCCGACGGACCCAGCAATGTCACGAACTCGCCTTGGGTGATGTCCAGGTTGAAGTCCTTGACGGCGGTCTCCGCGCCGAAATGCTTATATAGATGCTCTATCGAGACTTTGACGTCGGGATTCGTTATCATGGCTGGACCGCCAGAGTATGTTCGGCGTCAAAGCGCAGATGCACTTTTTCGCCGGTACGCGGATGGTTGCGGGGATGGGCTATGACTTTCCATTCAAAGTCGCCCCATTTCACGCGGCAATCGACATAGCTGCCGAGGAAGATCGCGTTTGTGCATTCGCCGGTCACCGTGCCCGCGCCATCCTCGCTGACTGCGTGGACATTCTCGGGCCGCACTGACAGGACGGCGTCGTTTCCGGCCTCGATTCCCGGCCCTAGGCGGCATGGCAGCTGCACAGACTGCCCGTCTTGGGCAACCTCGACCTTGCCGATGCCGGGCTCGCTCACCTCGAGCACCTTCGCCTTCATGAGATTGGCGACCCCGATGAAGTTGGATACATACTCGTTGACCGGTCGCGAATAGATCTCGACCGGCCCGCCGCGCTGTTCGATCTTGCCCTTACTCATCACGATGATCTCGTCGCTCATAACCAACGCTTCGGACTGGTCATGGGTGACATAGATCGACGTGATGCCAACCTCGTTCTGAATCCGCTTGAGCTCGACACGCATGTGCTCGCGCAGCTTAAGGTCGAGGTTCGACAGCGGCTCGTCGAACAGAAGCAGGCTCGGGTTCGAGACGATCGCACGGGCCAACGAGGCGCGCTGCTGCTGACCACCCGACAGGTTCGTCGCGAGGCTATCAGCCCAGTCGGTTAGCCCCACCAGCTTCAGCACGTCGGCCACTCGGTCGTCGATATCCGGGCGAGCCCAGTCACGAATCTCAAGCGGATAGGCAACATTCTGCGCCACCGTCATATGGGGCCATATCGCATAGCTCTGAAACACCATGCCGATGTCGCGCTTCTCCGGCGGCAGGAACAAGCCCTCCTGAGGCGAGGTGAACAACGTCGCGCCCACCCGAATGCGGCCACCATCGATCGAATGCAGCCCGGCAATGCTCATCAGCGTCGTAGTCTTACCGCAGCCAGATGGGCCGAGGAGAGTCAGGAAGGCTCCCTTCGGGATACCAAAGGAGATACCGTCGACCGCCTTGTCGTCGCCGAAATACTTTACGAGGTTGTCTACCTCAAGATAAGCGTCTGCGTTTTCCATTGCCATTAACCCGCTCCTAGGCTGTCAGCGCTTCACGGCCAGCGAACCGGCGGAAGGCGTAGATGGCGATCAGGAGCATTACTGTCTGGGCCATGGAAAGGGCCGCGGTCAGTGGCTCGTTCTCGAAGTTGGTTAGATAGTATACACCGACCGACAGGGTCTCAGTTCCCGTCGTAAACAGGATGATCGAGATCGAAAGCTCACGCAGGAAAATTATGAACAGCAGGATCCAGCCAGCGAACAGGCCCGGCTTGAGCAACGGAATCGTGATCCGTCGAAGTGTCGTGAACCAGGAGGCACCCGCCATGCGCGAGGACTGGTCGAGCTCTTCCGAGATCGCCAACATGATTGATGAAATGTTGCGCTGACCATAAGGGAAGAAACGCGTGATATAGGCCAGCATCAAGATCCAAAGGGTCGCGTAGATCGGGGTCTGGATGTAGGTCACCAGTACGCCCATCGCGAGGACAATGCCTGGAAAACCAATTGGCACGACCGAGAGGAAATCGAGCATCCGCACGCCAAAGCCCTTGGTCCGGTGAATCATGTATGAGATGACTAGCGCCATCACCATAGCGATCGACGCACCGCCGAAGGACAAGATCAAGGAATTGATGATCCCGTTTGTTGCGGCCGAAATCGCATCGGGCCGCCACCAGAAAAGCGTCTTCACGTAGTTGATAAAGGTAATATCAGTCCACACGATCGAGCCGGTCCAGACAGGATGTAGGCTGACGATGAGCAGACAGATAATTGGCAGAACCACCGCAACGGCAATGAACATCAGGTTGTAGGAGAAAGCCACCCACTTCCATGGGCCGAGGTCAAGTACGTTCGGGCGGAAGCCCTTACCGGTCACTGTGGTGAAGGAGCGCGGCGCAATATAACGCTGCTGCACCCATATCAGCAGCACGGTGATAATGCCCAGCGCCATACTCATGGCGGCGCCAAGGTAATGGTTGGCGTCATCACCGACAGCTTTAGAAAATATCTGCGTCGTCAGCGTCTCCCAGCCATATGGAGCAGAAAGCTTGAACGGCACACCGAACTCACCGGCGCTGGTCACAAACACTATTATGGCGCCTGAGAGAATTCCCGGCATGACCAGTGGCAGCGTGACCGTCATTGTCGTTCGTACAAGGCCGGCACCCGTCGTTCGCGCGCTATCCTCCAGCGAGGGATCCATGCGCCTTAGCGAGCCGACTACGAAGAGATAAACCAGCGGGGCGAAGAAAATCCCGGTGACCCAGATAACGCCCCAAATGTTGTCTACGTTGATGATCGCGCCGTCGATACCTAGCAGATCACGCACCCAGTTGTTGAGCAAGCCGGTCTGAGGTTCACCCAGATTGTGCCAAGCAATCGCACCAACGAATGGCGATAGGAAAAACGGAATCAGATTGTAAGGCTCAAGATAATCGCGGCCCGGGCAATTTGTTCGCGCGTTGATCCAGGCAAGCGAGACACCCAAGAAGGTGGCCAAGATAGTCGCGCCAGAAGAAATAATTAGCGTATTGAGAAATGCCTTGGGAATGATCCGGTCGGTGAACATCTCGACATAGTTGCCAAAGCCCCAGACAGTGTCCCAACCGAGCGGGTCGAGCACCCTGAAGCTAGAGACGAAAAGCACCGCCAAAGGAACAATCACTGCGCCAGCGACGATGAGCGCCACCACAGCCGTGATGATGTTCTCCTGCGTCACCATCGACCGCAAGCGATTATTCAACCGAGAACGCCTGAGCGTTGGTGAGAGGGTTTCCGTGGTCATCGCATGTCCACCCAATAAATTAATCGTGGGATCGCACGACGGTGCCCATCGAGCGACGAGTTTAAAGAAAGGTAGTGCAAAAAGTTGATCGCGGGGCCTGGAATGCAACCGGGCCCCGCGATCTTGTCAGGCCATTAGCCTTAACGGAAGTTCTTCTGCCAGAGGCCACGAACTGCCTTGAACTTGCCCTGTGCGCCGACCCAGTCTTTCAGACCGATCAGCTTCACCTTGCTGAGATCCATCAGATACGGCGCCGTGGCTGCCGGCGGC